>CALDSN010000167.1 GCA_937924555.1 uncultured bacterium
CGAGATCTGATCGTGACTGGAGTTCAGACGTGTGCTCTTCCGATCTAGCAACTCAGCCTAAAACTGAAGCTCCCCAAGCAAGCAGCAGATTTGCTGTATCGCAAAGGATTGCGCACCGAGGAAGCGATTCAAGATTTCTTTAGTCCCCGCTTGGATGGGATGTTTGATCCCTATCTCTTTCCGGATATGGAAAAAGCAGTGCTGCGTATTTTAGCTGCCATCGAAAAGGGCGAACGGATCACCATCTATGGCGATTATGATGTGGATGGCACCACCTCCACAGCCTTGTTATACTTGGGTCTTAAGCGTGTGGGAGCTATGATTGATTTCTATATTCCCCATCGCATGATAGACGGTTATGGACTTTCCCTAGGGTCTTTGGATGCCTTGCGGGAAACAGGCTCTTCACTTATCATAAGTGTGGATTGCGGAGTTAACGCCCTGGAGGAGATTAACGCCTTGCGGGATATGGGGATGGAGATAATAATCACCGACCATCATAATCCCAAGGACGAGCTTCCCCCAGCCTATGCCATCATCAACCCCAAGCTTCCCGGCTGCCCCTATCCTTACGAGCATCTTGCCGGAGTGGGGGTGGCATTTAAGCTGCTGATGGCTATCTACAAAAAGATGGGCATTGATACTCTGGAAAACACTTTGAAATATATGGACTTAGTAGCGGTGGGCACCATTGCCGACATTGTCCCCTTAACCTCAGAAAACCGCATCTTTGCCTTCATCGGCTTGCAACACTTGATTGAGAAGAAGAATTTGGGGCTGAACGCCCTAATCCAGATATCCGGGATGAACCAAAAGAACTTGGATACCACGGATATAGTGTTTGGTATTGCCCCGCGGATAAATGCAGCGGGCAGAATGGGAAGTGCAGCCCTCTCCGTGGAGTTACTTATCTCCACCGATGAAGAGCGCAGTGCGGAGTATGCCGAGATTATTGAGCGGCAAAACTCCCTGCGCCAACAGGAAGACCAAAAGACCTTCCACGAAGCCTGCGAGATAATCGAGAAAAAGTATAAGGACATGCAGAACACCTCATGCATGATCATCTCATCAGACGATTGGCATCAAGGGGTGATCGGGATTGTGGCTTCCAAGCTGGTGGAGAAGTATTACCGACCCGTTATTATGATCTCTTTCAAGGATGGTTTTGGCAGTGGATCGGGTAGGAGTGTGGCGGATTTTGATCTCTTTGAGGCACTTAAACATACGGAGCAGCACCTGCACAGCTTTGGCGGTCATAAGTATGCCGTGGGTTTAACGATATACCAGGAGTATATTGATAGATTCGAGAACGAACTTACCCGTTATGTGGCGGATAACTTACGGCGTGAACAGATACAGCCACCTCTACAGATAGATTATGAGATTGAACTGTATGATATTAACAATAACCTTTTGGATGCCATGGAACGCTTTGCGCCCTTTGGACCGGGTAATAATAGACCTGTATTCGTTACCAGAAAGGTATCCGTGGCAAATTACCCCTATAATGTGGGGAGAAACCATCTTAAGATGAAGGTTGTTAAAGACGGGATATATCTGGATTTGATTGGCTACAATCTGGGGGATTATCTGCCCCTGCTGAAGAAAAACAGCGTGTTGGATATTGCCTATACCCTGGAGTACAACCGCTTTGGGAATAAAACCTCAATTCAAGGAAAACTGCGAGATTTGCAGATCTCAGGAGCTTGATATGAATTACTCAGTTATCCCCCTCCCAATAACCCGGATGCTATACCTGCCGTTTGTGCTGGCGTTGTTGATTGTGAGTGCTTGCTCAGGTCCGCAGCGGAAAGCTCCGATGGATATTGATTCCTTTAACCTTGTATCCTCCCTCTCCGCAGGAGTGTCTGTGCAGAAAGCACTGTTTCACCCCAATAGCGGAACTGTGTATGCCATGAGCACCGCTTCTCAGCAGATAAGCATCTTTCGGGATTCCAAGCGAGTGAATGTGATTGGCGGCTTGGGAACAGGCACAGCAAACTTTCGGAATCTCAGCGATATTGCTCTTAGCATGGAAGGAAAACTGCTGGCGTTGGACTCCGTGGAGCGGATGCTGAAGATGTTTAGTGACGATGGCAAGTCGATTGGCAGCATGGAGTTGAAAGGAAGTGTCCAACCTGTGGCATTAGCTGCAGGAAGCGACCAGAATGTATATGTGTACGATGCCGCTTCGGCAGAGATAATAGTGTATTCCATGCTGGATGGAGCGGAGTTGTTCCGCTTCGGCAAGTTTGAGATTCCCCAAGTATCTCAGCTCAACTGCAATCATGACTATGTTGTGGCTTATGAGGCACAATCCAATACCAGTCATGTGTTTACTGCATTGGGGCAGTTTATAAAGCAAGAGCCTGGGCAAACCCTGTTCGATGACTATAATAACGGAATAAACCTGAATGAAGGCTTGCTGTTGAGCCAGATGAGCCCTGCCTCGCTTAGTGTTAGCACGGATAGCGTAGCCATCAACCTTAGGGGTGACATCCTTGTGCTAGTATTTGATCAAGAGATTAGAATGCTGAAGATTGGATACGTGCAGGTTAGGTGACAGTGCCGTTAGTTTGGGTTGCCCTCAGCGTTATTCTGGTATGCCTCTCCCGCATGCCTCTCCATTTGGGCTGGCTGGTATTTGTGGGCTGGATTCCGCTGCTGCATGCCATGGAGATGGAAGGCTATAAGCCTTGGAAGGCTGCGGCAGTGTTTGCCGCTGTCTATATCAGCGTGCTGTTCTATTGGATAGCAGAGGTAACTCCCGGAGGCTTGGTAGGGATTGTGCTGCTTTACTTCCTTTATTATCTGTTGGCTTTCTATCTGATAAAGATTATAGGGGAAGTGCTGCCGAAGTATCGCTACCTTGGTTTTATCTCAATCATGCTCAGCTTTGAGTATTTGCAGAACTATGGCGAGATGCGCTTTCCTTGGTTCAACAATGCATATTCTCTGGCGGATTACACAGTGCTGATTCAGCTTGCCGATTTGGGCGGAGTAATCCTGATATCCGGGCTGATATTGCTGCTTAATGTGCTGTTATACAGAGCTATCCGGGGCAACAAGAAGCTGGTGATACCCGCTATGTTGCTGGTTCTGCTGTGGCTATCATACGGGGTGTATTGCCTTAAGAGCTTGCCCCTTGGCAGCCACAAGGCAGATGTTAGCGTGATGCAGCCATCTATTCCCCAAGATGTTAAATGGGATCAAGCATTTTATGACTTTATTCTTAAACGTTATGATGAGTTATGCGCTAAAGCAGCAGCAGACTCGGTGAAGATGCTCATCTTCCCGGAAGCAGCCATCCCGGACTATCTGCTGCATAACCAGGTTGCTATGCAGCAACTGCACACTCTTTGCAGCAAGTATAATCTGGAGATATTCACCGGCTTCCCGCACTTCACTCCCGCTCCCGATATACATGTTAACCCGGTGTATTACTACAATGCAGCAGCATTGTTCAAGCCGGATGGCTACGTTTCATCTTTGTATTACAAGAACATTCTGGTTCCCATCGGAGAGCGGATGCTGTGGCTGGATTACTTCCCCTTCTTGTGGAAGCTACAATTCGGGCAGGCAAACTGGGAGTTTGGCAAGGAACTGCTGTGGGTGAAGAGCGGTGAGTTTACCCTTTCGCCCTCTATCTGCTACGAGATTGCCTTTGCAGGTATTAACCAACAGATGGCAATCCCCAAAGACCGGCAAAGCAAGAAGTATAAAAAAAGCGACTATCTGGTGAACATCACTAATGATGCATGGTTTGGCACCTCGTATGGTCCCTGGCTGCATGCCACCATGACCAAGTTCCGTGCGGTGGAAAACCGCATCCAGATTTACCGCAGTGCCAACACAGGGATATCCATGATTGTGGATCCCATGGGCAGAGTTATCAGTAAAGCAGGACTGTTTGCCATCACTAACATCACTGCACCCCTGTACACCTGTCCGCGCATACCATTCTACCGCAGAATTGCAGCCTATCCCCTGGCAATCGTGATGGTGGCATTTATCCTCTGCGTGATTAGTATATTAGGCAAGAAAAGGCGACAAGAAACATGAAGAAGTACTACTACACTATTGGCGAAGTTAGCAATCTCCTTGGCGTGAAGCCCCATGTTATCCGCTATTGGGAGGGAGAGTTTCCGGTGTTGCGTCCCAAGAAGGCAGCGGGACGTATCCGCAAATATAGCGAAGACCACATCCTGTTGCTGCGCAAAATAGACGACATGCTGCACAATCAGCGCTTCACCATTGAAGGTGCACGCCAGAAGTTGAAGCAGGAAAAGAACATTATCCGTGCCATCGCCGAGGATGCCGAGCCCGAACAGCTATCTTTGAAGCTGGATGACGACCCGCCAAGCGAGGAACTAAGCAACGTGTTAAGCCAAGTCCGGGGTGACCTCCAACGCATCAAATCACTATGTAACCAATATCTTAGGAATAATAAATGAACTTTCAGAACATCATTCTAACCCTGCAAAACTACTGGGCAGACAAAGGGTGCAACCTTGTGCAGCCCTACGACATCGAAATGGGTGCAGGTACCTTCCATCCCGCCACCTTCTTTGGTGCACTGGGCAGCAAACCTAGTGCCGTAGCATACCCCCAACCTTGCCGTCGTCCCAAGGATGGCAGATATGGCGAGAATCCTAACCGCTTTCAGCATTATTACCAGTTTCAGGTTATCATCAAGCCCTGCCCGGACGACATCCAGAACCTCTACCTGAAGAGCCTCATCGCCATTGGTGTGGAGGTGGAGAAGCATGACATCCGCTTTGTGGAAGACGACTGGGAATCCCCAACTTTAGGGGCTTGGGGCTTGGGCTGGGAGGTATGGTTGGACGGCATGGAGATAAGCCAGTTTACTTACTTCCAACAGGTAGGCAGTGTGGATGTATTCCCCGTGAGTGTGGAGCTTACCTACGGCTTGGAACGGCTTGCCATGTATATCCAAAACGTGGACGACTACCGTCAGTTGAAATGGAACGATACAACCTATTACTCCGAGCTTTTCTACACCCGCGAGCAGGAATATTCTGCCTATAACTTCGAGTTTGCAGACACAGCCCTGCTGTTTAGACTGTTCACAGATTATGAAGCGGAGTGTAACGCTCTGCTTACCCGCAAGCTGGTGTATCCTGCTTATGACATGCTGCTGCGTTGCTCGCACAGCTTTAACCTATTGGATGCCCGCGGGGTTATCAGCGTTACTGAGCGTGCTGCCTACATTGCCCGCATCCGCAATCTCGCCCGTGCCTGTGCCACAACCTACATGGAAAAATATGCCTAAGGGGGATATATGAAGCATGATTACAGCTCAGTGATGAAAGCCTTGCAAGGCTTTGAGGCAAACATCATTCAGGTTGCTAGCTACAGCAACCCCAATCCCAGATGCGTTATCATCCTGGATACTGATCCGCCCTACTTGCTGGAAAGCCTGGGTGCACTGCGGGACTATTGCCGTAAGCACCGCCTACCCTTTCCCCTGCTGGTAAACCGTGAATTTGTGCTCAGTTCCCTGGATTCCTACCCCCTGGAGTTCCTGGATATTGTCAGCAGCAGTTACAAAAACCTGCTTTGTCGCGAGGATATCCTCTCCGGCTTGAACTTTGCTGCCAAGGACCTTCGCTTGCAGATGGAGCGTGAACTTAAGGGTAAATGGCTACACACCCGTCTGGCAGTGCTGGAGCAACAGCAAAAGCCCAAGTTGCTGGCAGAGACCCTCAAAGTCTCCATCCTCTCTATCCTCCCTGTGCTTAAAGGCTTCTGCTACCTAGGAGACAGGATTATCCCCCAAGATACTGATGCCCTTTGTGCTCAAGTGGCGGATATCACCAAGCTTAACCTTAGCCTCATCAACTCCTGGCTGATGGTGGATAAAGCCGACATCTACATCATCAAGAACTATCTGGAAATCTTGCAGGGACTGTTAACTTACCTGGACACCATGTGATATGATCGGCGGTTCCTTCGTTTTCCAAGACTGCAAGTTTCCAATCCTTGCCTGTGCAATTCATAACGGCCATTATATCCCCCCAGAACTGCTTGCCTACACCGAGGTGGACGAAAACACCCGTTTGATGGAGGAAGATCCCTACACCTGTGGGTTTGCGGGCTTGTTTCCCAATTTCTTTGTTCCCTATGCCAGCCGTTTTGCCATAGACCTTAACCGCTCTCCCGAAAAGGCTGTGTATCTGAAACCTGAAGATGCCTGGGGCTTACCCGTACGCAAGGGAGAGATTGCTGCGGACATGCTGGAAAGGCTGTATAAAGCCCATGATACATGGTATAAGCTTGTTCATTATCAGATTTCCAGGCTGCTGCAAACCAACTCTCGTCTGCTTATCCTGGATTTACACAGCTACAACCACCGTCGTGACGGTATGGATGCACCTTGCGCCCCGCAGATTGACAATCCGGATATCATCATCGGACGCAGCAATATCTGCCAGGAGCAGTATCCTTTGGTTGAATCCCTACGTGAGCTGATTGATGGCACATCCTTCCAAGGCGGAAAGATAGATTGCCGCTGCGATGTTAAGTTCAGCGGTGGTTATTTCTCCCGCTGGGTTAATGCTTCTTTCCCCGGTTCATGCATGTGCCTGGCTATTGAATTCAAGAAGACTTTCATGAACGAATGGACTGGTGAGCTTAATCTTGAGGCATACGACGAGTTACGCTTCCTGTTCCACGATAAAGTGATGCAGTGGTTCGGCGATAAACTCTAAACTACCTTAACACCAGCTTTGCGGTTCTGCTTGCGCCATCTTTGGTGCTCGCCTTCAGCAGATACAGCCCCACCGGCAGCTTGCCCCATTCACTAGGAAGTTCCCATTGCCCTGCCTTCTCTGCAGAGCTAAAAGTACCCAATTTCTGCCCTTTAAGGTTGAACAGCTCCACCTTGCTTAAGCTCTCGGCACTATATAGCTTAACTCCCGCTCCTTGCCTTGCGGGGTTGGGATACACCAGTAGCTTCGGGCTTTGCGGGACAGCTATCTCGTCGGCATTGCTAACCGGTTCTGTGAACAGATACTGTGTGGACAGAGTTATCCCCGGTCGCGCATAAGCCGGCTCTGTTACGGTTGCCGCTGCCCAGATGATGTTGCCCGTGGAGGGGATGTATTGCACTGCCAGCAGATTGCTTTCCAAACCCGCAGCTCCGGCAAGCACCTGCCACTGCCTTTTGGCGCTAAGCTGTGGATTGGTGTATAGCGAATCCTGAATATTGTAATAGCGAGAGCAGCACACCCCACTGGAGAGCACCCGAAAGTGATTGGTAACCGCCAGGTGGTGTGCGGGTAAATTACCGCTTTGGTTATACAATCTATTTGCTATCGCTCCGTATCTGCGCTCGATGGCACTGCTATACACCGTCCCGTCATTTTCGGATAATGTATGTGTGATGCTGGCGGATAGATTTGGCATGGCATCGATGGAGGCGAAGATGTCCAAGGGATTGTGCAGTCCATTTTGGTCGAAGTCCACTCTCTCCAAGCCCTTTCTGAGGTCAAAGGTAATGGGGTTTAAGCCGTTATAGTCTCCGGATTCATGCTCAGAGCCTACGTTTAATCCCGCAAACACTCCATCCTGGGATATTGCCGTTATTGCACCGATAAAGCCCGGCATTGTGAAACTAATCCATTTCTGCTCATCCGCTTCAGAGGGGTGGTGCACCACCACCAAAGGGTTATTGATAAAGGCGGAGTTCTGGCTAACATCCAACAGACGAGTAATCACCGCTGCCCCGACAAGCAAACTATCAGCAGAAGTCGCATTGCCCCAGCTGGAAAGCGATGCACAGCCAAGCTGCACACCCTCTCTGCCCTTGGAGCTTCCGCTAATCGCAATCATATCATAACTGGCATTAAGCAGCAGAATATCCTCCGCGCTAAGCTCTCTGCCCAAACCTGCATGATATAGCGAAATGCCCGTGGCTTCCATACCTGCAATCATGCCGTTTACTTCCTGAGCCATCCTCTCATCCACAACGAAATGCTCCATGTTATAACTCCAAAGCATATTGTAAAACTCCAGATTGCCGAAGCTATACATCGTCCAATAGAAATCCTGAAACACTTCCTTAATCTGTGGGGCAAGGTAATACCCCTGGGCATAGCCACGCTGATAGTGATTGCCCCAAACATGCAGTATTTGCTTTTCACTAAACTGGGTAAGACTGCCATTTACTTGGGCAAACAGCCCAACAACCGCTGCCAGAAGCAGCAGTAATATCATCACTTTAGCTTTCATTATATATCCTTGTCGTGCATTGTATTGTATATGATATGCAATAAGTGCGCCAGCGCAATGCCATAAGCATGAGCTTTGAGTATCTCAACAGCTAAACACTCTATATACTTACTAAAAGATCATGCAGATTATCCTGCCTCTATAGTGTAGCGGGTGACAGATTTGGGTTTTGGTGACAGAAATGGGGATTAAGTTAGAGCTTAGCGGGTTGATTCGGGGTTAG
>CALDSN010000168.1 GCA_937924555.1 uncultured bacterium
ATGTTGATGGAAATGGCACGCTGGATATACTTATCGGAGGTAGCAACAGCTTTGCGGTTGTTGATTTCCATGGAAGCAGGATGAGCCCAGAGACCCTTACTCTAACAGATAGTGCTGATACTACATCTGCCGGAGTGTATGCTTCAGATATTGATGCCGATGGCTATCCGGAGTTTGTCGGTAATTTCTCGAATAACAGACTCTGCATATGGGAAAGCGATTACCGCCAAAAAGCCGGTTATCCCATTGCCTTTGCTGACCGCAGCAGAACCCTGCCTTTCACTGCCAAATCAAATGATAACAACTGGTACATCTATAGCGCTACCGATAATGGGAAACTGTTCCGCAACCTGTTATCTCAACCACCTCTACCCAATCCCGCTTATACTTGGAATACTGAATTTGCAGACTTTAAACGCAGTGCATCCATCGACCCCGGTGACCTCGACAACCGATACAGAAGTAGCGAACTGTTTGTCCCGGGAGAACTATACATATACCCCAACCCCCTGAAATCGATTTACAACCAGAAGCTCACCGTTAATGTGATGCCCACTAAGGACACAATACTGGAGCTCAGCATCTATGATATAAGCGGAACATTGTTGTATCGCCAGAGTTCCCCTGTAAAAGCATACCTTAAGAACCAAGACGCCTTTAACATCCCCACTGAGAAACTAAGCAGCGGGGTATATATTGCAATAGTCAAGAATGATGATGTAAGCAAACGCTTCAAGTTTAGCGTGGAGAAATGAAGGAGTATAGATGAAATACATATATGTTGTTCTGACGCTCATCCTTGCCATAAACGGGCTTTTCGGACAGATGCAAGGAGATGCAAGCCGCTATGGATATAAGTTTCTAAATGTTCCCGGTGATCCTGTAAGCTTGGCAATGGCTAACCGAGGAACTCACAGCCGCGGAAATGCCGCAGCATTTATTCTCCAACCGGCAGCAAACTGTGAGCTGGATCAACGCATCCTAAGCGTTAGTACAAGTCCCTGGCTTGCAGACACCCAGGCAAACACAGTGGCATACTCCTACGCCAAACGAAGCAGCCATTTCGGGATTGCTTTACGGAACTTGGATTATGGGGAGATTGAAAACAGGGATGATTCATCATTCTTGATAGGCAGCTACCATCCATTAGATCTGGATTTATTGCTGAACTACTCCTATCGCATGAGCCCAAGTTTGTACTTTGGGTTTAACCTAGGAGGATTGTATCAGAAGCTGAACACCGCCACAAGCTTAGGTGCCCACGGAGATTTTGGGTTCAGCTATCTGCCACCCTTTGAAGGAACAAAGCTCTCTGCCACTTTCCGTAATGTGGGGCAAGCCACAGCCACAAACCAGGAAAAGGTTCTTTTCCCCACTTCCTGGGAGACGGATTTAAGCAAGGAACTTACAATGGGGGAAAATAAGCTTTTGCTTTGTGCTGGAACCGTCAAGGTTGCCGGAGAGGAACTTAAAGGCAGCATCAGCACCGAACTGGAATTGTTTAATCTTCTTCGCCTTAGGGGGGGATATAAGCTGAACTATTCCGCTGAAAGTGTTAGTGTGGGTTTCGGCTTGGCATATCACAAAATTGGTGTCGCCTATGGATTTGCCGCTTTTTCAGAGGGCTTGAATGATGTTCACAGCCTTGGTGTAGCTTACAACTTTTAATGGACAGGAAACATGAATAAAAGCCTCCTGGCATTGCCCTTCCTAATCCTATTAATAGCGTCCAGTATGCTTTGGGCTTTGGAAACGCCCGGACAGCTAATAATAAAAACATCTCAAGTAATGCAGATCCGCAGCAATCGCACGGGCATCTCTGCTTTGGACAACTATTTATCTTCGCAAGGACTCAAGGATATCTCTCCAATTAAGGGCATGCCTGATGCAAGATATTTCGTGGCAAATGTAAGCACAATGCCTACGAAATCCAGCATGGATAATCTTAGCCTTCCTGGAGTAGAATACATCCAACCCAATTTCCTCCGCAAGTTGCACAATACACCCAACGATGCCTACTACGGCTTACAGTCTTCCTATGTTAGCAGTATTCCGGAAGCATGGAACTATACAACGGGATCTAGGTTGATAAAAGTTGGCGTGGTGGATTCAGGTGTGTTGGTTAATCACCCCGATTTACACCCTAATGTCTTTTACAATTTAGCTGAACAGAATGGTATTCCCGGAGTAGATGATGATAATAACGGCTATATCGATGATTATTGCGGTTGGGATTTTGCCGATGCCCCTGAAATGTCCGACACTGCCTTGGGAGACTATACAGGACAAGATAATGATGTGGAAGATGAGAACTTTCACGGCACACACGTGGCAGGAATTGTCGGTGCAGCAGGGAACAACGATATAGGCATTGCCGGCACTTGTTGGAATGTCTCCATTCTCCCCCTAAGAGCAGGTTTTAGGACGACCTCGGGACAGGGCTTTTTACAAGATGACGATGCCGCTGCTGCCATCATCTATGCAGCAGATAACGGATGCCAAGTTATCAATATGAGCTGGGGTGATCCAAACTACTCCCCCATTATCTCAGATGCCTGCGAATATGCATATGCCAAAGGCGTAACCTTAATCGCTTCTGCCGGAAACGACCCCGGAGAAATACTAAGTTATCCAGCCAAGTTGTCATGCGTGATTTCTGTTGGCTCTGTGAATTCAGCACGTCAGCTTTCAGGTTTCTCCAGCTATGGAGTTGATCTGGATATTGTTGCGGTTGGCGAACATGTGCTTTCCACGTACAAGCTTGACGGCAACGAACAATATTTCTACCAAGATGGAACTTCCATGAGTGCGCCTTGTGTAACAGGAGCGGTAGCATTGTTGCTCAGTTTGCAACCCGGGCTAACTCCCCAAGAAGTTCGTTCCAGACTGCTGAATTCTACCGATGACTTGGAACCTGTAGGGTTTGACATATATACCGGTCATGGATTATTGAATGTAAAGAAGATGCTGGAGAACTTAGACCCTCCCTTCATTGAGATCACTAGTCCTATCGACCAATTAGGCATCAGTTCCACTTCCCAGATTGTCGGTTCAGTGTATGGCGAAGATTTTATGCGCTACTCTCTATGCTATGCCAACCTCAGTGATCCTGATGTGGTCGGGTGGTACGATACTGCAACTCATAATCCTTATCCAACCTTTTATACTACACAGGTGCACAATGGAGTGTTAGGTGAGTTCAAGATACCATCTTATTTCCCTGAAGGTACATATCTGATACGCCTCCAATACGAAAAATCACGAAACAGTCAGCAGAAGTACAATTTCTACCGCACAATCATTGTCGATCGTACTGCTCCTGAACTGCGCCCTCAAAGCTTTGTCGGATTCAAACGATATGACAAACAGAACCTGCGCTATTACGCTTCTGCCTTGTTCAATGAAAATGTCCGCAGTGAGCTAATAATAACGGCTTCGGATAATAGCGTACGTAGTGTTTATTGTTCCATCCCGGACAGTTTGCAGGTTTGGGCTCTTCCCAGTGATATACCTCCCGGTCCTATCAGTGTTAAGATCAAAGCCTTCAATATCTCCAGAGTATTCTACGAATCATTGGATTACCCGAATTTCATGAACATCAGCTACGAGCTTGTCCCATCCTATGGCTATGAGAAACAAGTACTGGGCGTAGCTCGCAAACCAGTGAGCAAAATGAAGGATTTCGATGGTAACGGCAGTTCCGAATACATTGCCATGGACATGCCTGCAAGTGGTTACGGCAATGTTGCTGCATACGAGCCACAGCTCGGAGGACACGCACAAAAATACTCCTATGGCGGGAACTTCTGGCCTATGGATATTGGCAACACTCTTGGCACAGGCACAGAACTTCTTTATTTGGTTGGCGACACAGCCTATTTATGTGAAACAAAAAACAACGGCATCTATCCCGCGTTGGATAGTCTCCGATGGACAGACACAGATCGGAAGAGCG
>CALDSN010000169.1 GCA_937924555.1 uncultured bacterium
ATGGGGAAACAACATGGAGGAATCATGTTTTACAAAGTCTTTACTCTGCTAATTCTGCTGAGCATCTTTGTGTGCTCAGTTTATGCTGAAAAGCAAGACCCGGGGATTATCCCCAACGCCCTGGAGCTTCCCAATCTGGGAGCGATGGCACACACCAGAACAGCACCGGCTTACACCTTTAGTAGGACTCCGGTGCCCCTGATGAATTCCTATAACGATTACATGATAGGTAGTTATAACGGCTTACCCTTGCGGTTGATCCCGGACTCTGCGGGGGGTGGGTATTTCATGACCTATCATGGGCAACGGACTGCTACAGGGACTCGTCGCGTGTACTATGCCTACCTCAATTCGTCCGGAAATGTAGTAAATAATACTGAGATAACCCTGAGTAACATCAGAGAAGGCTTCCCAACTGTTGCAGTGGATCCTGTGAGCGGTAAGCCACTATACGCATGGCACAGCAATGTTGATGCGGATGCAGCACTGGAGGTGCGTGGCGTAGCAGATGCCTTCATAGATGGCATAGATGGTTTGTGGAACGAACTCCAGACCATTGTAAACAATCCCTCTGTAATAGGTTTAACCACCGATAACGAGTTTATCTGGCCCACGGCGATTGTGGGTCCCTCTCCCATTAATGGGAAGCGCAGGATTTATGTGGTTTCCCGCAATTCTGTATCTCATGCTTTGGAGTCGCTTCCCTCGGAGAATTCCATCATCGCCTATGCTGATTTTAACGGCATGGATTTGGAAAATGGAGTAACCCTCGTCTGGAGCTATACCAGCATCCCCACCTTGAACCAATGGAATACGGACACCACTACCCTTCGCAGACCAAATTTCAACCTTGCCTGCGATAATGCCGGAAACCTGTACTATATTGGTTATCATAGCGCCTCCACCGCCGGTAGTGTTCATGTGGAAGAGCCGGATGTGGATGTGTTCAAGTGCGGAGCTTATGGTGCAGGAACTTGGACACGCCAGATATTCTCCAGCGATATGCCCACATGGAATCCTCCTGCCTCCCCCGGTGGACCGGGTTTCTTTGTGGATAGCGACACAAACACCCCATACACAAATGCTCAACTGAGCTGGCAAATATCAAACTCCTCTCATGTGAATGCCACTGTGGATAACAATGGGAAGATCCATGTTCCGGGATTGTGGTCAATCAATACCTACACCGGTTCCTACTACTATGGGATGCAGTTTGTGAAAGAGATGGTGTTCGACACCAACACCAATACCTTAAGCATCAATGAAGTGTATCCCCAGAAAGACCCTTTGGATGCCTTTAACCAGGCTTTCACTCCTTGGGATAGAACTGCGCCTTTTGGAGTGGTGGACGAGTATGGTGAAGATAATGCGGGTTCGGTGTATCCTGTAATGGTGGGGGATTGGAACTTCCCCTATTGGAATATTGATTCGCATGATAATGCCATGATGTTCCACTGTGGAGGGATGAAGATAACCGAAAGCAACCCTCAAGGGATGATGGCTATCGTGTGGCAAAACTCCCAGCGTGCCAGATGGTATAATGAAAGCCTGATTGAGGACTATGCAGCCTATGCAAATACGCCTGAGATATTCATTTCGGTATCCGAGGATAACGGTCAGCACTGGAGTGAGCCGATAATTATCAATAACCAGGAGACAGCCCAGTTTGCCGGCATCAAGCCCATGTGGGTGTATCCCGCGGATAAGATTAAGTACACAGGGATGCAGGATGGACATAAAGTGGGCAAACTCGGCTTGATGTTCTATGATGATAACACCTGGGGCTCAAACTCACACTCGCCCACAGAATTCCCCAATGATGGCGGAAGAGTGATGTTCACCGAACTGCAGATAGTATTCCCCGGTTATGTTGCGCCTCCTGTTGATCCCTTTGGCAGTGTTTCGGTGTTAAGCGGAAGCATGAGCATGATGGCAGGGGTGATGATTGATGGGGTTATGGCTGCTGATGGAGATGTTGTGGCAGCCTATGTGAATGTTGGCGGTGTCCCCCAGCTAAGAGGCAAAGGAACGGTTGCGGTAAACAATGGCACCGCTGCCTGCCTTGTACAGATTATACAGAAACCAATGGTGAGACTGTGTTCTTCAAGGTGTGGGATCAAAGCACCGGACAAGTAAGTAACATTAACGAGACCCTCAGCAGCCAAGTTAACGGCATCGTAGGTGAGTGGCCTAACAATCTGTATTGGCTGCATGCTCTTGGTTCTATTACGCAGACGATCAGCCTCAACTCCGGGTGGAACATGGTGTCGCTTAATGTGCACCCCACCAACTTGCAGATAGATAGCGTTTTTAGCGGTGTTATGGCTTATTTGCAATCAGTGAAATCCACAGAAGGAGTATATATCCCAAATAACCCATATAGTACTATCACCAGTTTGGCTGACGGGAAGGGATACTATGTGAAAGTGAGCCAATCTTGCACCTTAACGGTTACGGGAGCAGCGATAAACCAAAGTACACCCATAGCCTTGGCTGCAGGTTGGAACTTAGCTGCTTTCACCCCGCAATCAGCCATATCTGTAGCTACAGCAGTGGCATCTCTTGGTACAAATCTGGTTCAGGTTAAGGGTACGGAAGGTATCTACATCCCCGGTAATCCATACAATACTCTCACCTCGCTTAGCCCTGGACGCTCATACTGGATAAAGCTTAATGCAGCGGCTTCCTTGGTGTATCCTGCTCCCGGCAAGGGAGAAGCACAAGCGATGCTGCCTTCCTGCGAAGTATGGGGATGCCCCACGGTTAAATCCAACAGCCAGGCAATACTTGCCTCTCTGGATGGAATTGCACACTCCGGGGATATCCTTGCTGCTTTTGTGGGGGAAGAACTGCGCGGTTTAGCTACAGTTATGGATGTGAATGGCAATGCCGGTGCATTACTGCAAGTGTTCACTGATGAAGCAGGGGAGCAGCTTCAGTTCAAGCTGCTTAATCCTGCGACTAATGTTATCAGCAGCCTGCTACCCAACCTGCAATCCGCACCCGGTGAGACGATTGGAGATTACCAAAACGGGGAATACCTGAGCTTCACAACTGACCATAGCGATACTCCCGGACTGGTTACAAGTTTGTTGGCTGCCTATCCCAACCCCTTCAAAGATGGCACATCCATCGCCATGAACATCGCCAAGGATACCCCCAACATAAAGGTAGAAGTATATAATGTCCGCGGTCAGAAGGTTAGAACCCTGTTCCAAGGCAAGCCCCAACCCGGCGCACAGAAGCTGTGGTGGAATGGCTTGGATGATGGAGCTAACCATGTTTCCTCCGGCTTATATTTCCTCAAGATGACAGATGGCACATACTCCAAGAGCATAAAACTGATGATCCTGAAGTAGAAGGTAGAAGTATGAAACTTAAGTGCATCATTCTTGGCGTACTGCTGCTCCTTTGCAGCATGGTTTTCGCCATTGACCCCTGGGGACAGCCCGAAATATTAACCGGCAGCATGTCCGTAATGGCACAGGTGAGCATTAACTCCAGCCCTGCTTCAACGGGGGATGTGCTTGCCGCTTTCGTAACTGTGGGAGGTATCCCGCAGTTACGAGGCAAGGAAAGTGTGACGGTGATAGGTGGAACCGCAGGTTGTTTACTGATGGTTTACACCGAGACCAATGACGAAGTGATAAGCTTCAAAGTATGGGACGAAAGTGCTCAGCAAGTGTGCAACGTAAGCCAAACCCTACCCACTGTGGTTAACGGCAGCGTGGGTGAATACCCCGGAAACCTATACCAGATAAACGGAGTGTCTACCGTTCAAACCGTGGCTACACCGACCTTCACACCCATTGGGGGGACATACACCACGGCTCAGAATGTAACGATTTCCTGCGCCACCTCAGGGGCTCAGATTCGCTACACCACCAACGGTGTGGAACCAACGGAATCCTCAGCCCTGTATGGCAGCCCCATCACAGTGACAGCTAGCACAACTATCAAAGCAAAAGCCTTTCTCCAAGGTTGGACACCAAGTGCCACCTCTACCGCTACCTATACCATCAGTGGTGGCGCAGTTACCGACCCTTGGGGAGAACCCCCTATTTTAACCGGCAGCATGTCTGTGATGGCGCAGGTATCAATCAATTCCAGCCCTGCCGGTAACGGCGATATCTGGCAGCCTTTGTGACGGTTGGTGCAGAAGAGCAATTGCGAGGCAAATGCCCCATTCAGATTATTCAGGGCACAGCCGGATGCCTGCTGTTAGTATTCACCGAGTCCGGTGGCGAGACCATAAACTTCAAGGTTTGGGACTTCAGCACTCAGACCATAGTTCCTGTTACCCAAACTATGCTCTCCGAAGTTGGAGGAATGGTAGGCAGCTACCCCAATAGCTTCTATCAGATCCTTGCCGGAACACCCCAGGTCGTCGCCACACCTGGCTTTAACCCAGGGGCAGGCACCTACCAAACTGCCCAATCCATCACCATAAGCTGTTCCACTCCGGGAGCGCAGATTCGCTACACCACCAACGGTATTGAGCCAACGGAATCATCTGCCCTGTATTCCTCTCCCATCAGTTTGCCTCTGAACAGCAGCACAGTTATCAAAGCAAAGGCATTCCTGGCTAACTGGACACCAAGCTTGGTGGCAACAGCAAGCTATTCCATTACCGGCACCGTCGCCACACCTGTGATAAGCCCGCCCACGGGGACATACACCAGTACCCAGTCCGTTACCATAAGCTGTGCCACCGCTGGTGCGCAGATTCGTTACACCACCAACGGAGCAGAACCAAGCGCAAGCTCTACTCTATACAATGCTCCCATCACGATTGCGGCAAGCGGAACCCTGAAAGCCAAGGCTTTCCTGACAAACTGGGCTAACAGTGCAACCGCAGTGGCGATCTATAATATCACCGGCTCTGTGGCGATGCCCACTTTCACACCCCAACCCGGTGAATATGAACTTCAAGTGGATGTAAGTTTGGCATGCTCCTCAGATGGCGCAGCAATCCGCTATACTTTGGATGATACCGAGCCAAATGAATATTCCCTCATGTACACCACTCCAATCCATATAACCCAAGCCACCACCATTCGCGCCAAAGGCTTCAAGCAGGATTGGACTCCCAGCGCTACTGCAGTCGGGGTGTACACCATCAGCGTGGCAATCCCGGAAGACCCCGCAACACCTGTTGTGACAGGAATCAACGGCATCTACCCCAATCCCTTTTCCGAGGCAACCAACATCAAACTGGGGATTGGCGAAGCTAACCAAGCTTATCAGCTAAATATCTACAACATCAAAGGCGAATGCGTGTTCCGAACTCAAGGAAACGCAAAAGGAAACATCGACCTGAGCTGGAACGGGTATGGCAGCAACGGAGCTAAGCTCCCTGCAGGAGTGTATCTTGTTTCCTTCTGTTCAGGCAACACCATCCAGACCAGAAAAGCCGTGTTAAAGTAACTCCTATAACAGTACAAGCCTTGCCGGTGCGATGAGCATGCGTTATCGGCAAGGCTTTTTTTGTATTCTTGTTGGGGGTGATGAGCTAATTCTTCCCTGTGATCAATGCAGTATCATTACGGACTAAATACGGACAAAGCCCGCAGTAAGTCCGTAATGATAGCGTAATTAATGCAAAGGAGAGGGAAGAGCTGTATTATATTAGGTACGGCATAGTGGGGGTGTGTATCATATTTAATACACAACATTGACTCTCGCACCCCTATTGGAGGAGGATAAACCAAACAATAGCTACATCGTATCTGCTCTTATAGCAGTTTGTTAGCAACCGTGGAAAAGTTTTTTTTAGAGGCTTGGCGAGTTTGGCACAGTACTTGCGTTAAGTATAAGTGTGTCCCGCAGGGATGCAAAAATAGAGTGAACCCAAAAAAAAGAAATAACCCCAAAAAAGGAGATTACCATGGGAACCCAACAAATTCTTTTGATCGTACTCAGCGTTATCATCGTCGGTGTCGCAATCGCCGTCGGTATCAGCATGTTTAACAGCCAGTCTTACAACAGCAACAAGACTGCTATCGCTTCCGATGCCCAGAGCTTCGCAACCCAAGCCGTGCAGTATTACAAGACCCCTATGTCACAGGGTGGTGCAGGTGGCGCTGATTCCTTGATGACAGCAGATAAAGTAGCAACGTTCTTGAGCTTCCAGGAAACTGGTAATAAGACCACCAATGAAAATGGTACATACACCATTACGTCCGCTAGTGGTACTCAGGTCGTAATCACTGGCGTTGGAACCGCAAAGAAAGGTGGAACGAACCCGAAGAACCCCCAAGTGGTTACCACTGTTGCCCTCCCAGAAGGCACTGTTACTGCTGTAGCCTCTGATGTCGATGCACCTTAATGATGTCAAGTTTATTGTGACAGCCTGAGCAATCAGGTTTTACCCAGGATTGGTCAAGATTTATCTTGACCAATCTTGGTATAAAGGAATATTAACGATAGTGAGGGTGTTTTATAGGAGCGGGAGGAGTTGCTATAGCCTCGGTGATCTTGTAAGCTACTGATAGAAGTGTTCATAAGGATGGAAGGATCAATAGAGTACACCTATCCTTGTTCTGAGAGTTTTGTTTTATATTTTCTAGACACAGCATGATTGGTGGCATAGGATATCTTGCCACACCGGCAAAAACCAAGATTAGGAGCACCGATGGTAAAAGAATACCGTTTTAAGGGATATGGACCCCAAGGCAAATTGGTGCAGGGAACTTTCATGGCAGAAAGTCCCAAAGCGGCTAAAGAATACCTGAACAAGCTTTCTCAGAAGTTTCATTTACGCATAAGCAGCCTTGAGAAGAAACGGGATTGGCTTTACAAAGTTTACGCAGCCGGCAAGAAGAAGCCGTTTAACGGAAGGCAATCGGCATACAGCAAGGCAGAGGTTGCCTCTGCTCTCACCAAAATGGGTTATACCCGCTTTACCATCAATCCTGTACTCTTCGATATTCCCATGAAACCTGCCCTGGCAGATATCATGATGTTCATCAAGCTCTCCACCACCATGCTGAAAGACCGGATGAGCTTTGGGAAGATATTGGAGATGCTAGCCGAAGAACAAACCAACC
>CALDSN010000170.1 GCA_937924555.1 uncultured bacterium
CTTCTCAATCTTCTACCGGGAATAAAGGCAGAGAGAGGCAGACGAGGGAAATTGTATCCGGGGAGAAAGCCTTCACTGGCAAAATAACGATAACTATAGAAATCTGATTGAATGGCACCACTTGAAGATGTGAGAAGTTCCAATTGGGATTCAGCTTCTCTCCTGAGCCGTTTAGCCTGGTCTTTGTCCGACTGCTTCCGGGAAACATCGAGGATTATCTTATTCTGCACTTCCTGTTGCCGGAGAGCGGCTTTATATAGCCCTCTCCAGCGCTCACAGGATTGCTGAAACTGCATGGGAAGCTGGTTCAGGATATCATTCAACCAGTCTGGAGTGTACCAGACAGATGTTTTGATGTTATCTTCAATTGAGCTTATAATCCGTTCAGCTCTGGTTAATGCTCGTTGCCGGATAGAAAAATCAAGCAGAACTTTCTGAATGTCAGGTAAGAGCTCAAGCGTAGGTGGTTGACCTGAGATATCAATTACTTCAGTTAGAGTATTACCTAGCTTCATCTTGGCTTCAGATAGCCAGATAGCATTGATATGCGAGTGTAGCATATCCTCATTAGCTAAATCAATCTGAGGGGTTGCAACCGACCCTGAAACCATATTGACAGGACGTTTGAAGAAATACTGATCATGCGGACTTCCTGTAGAGCAGTATGTGAATACCAATGCAGGTTGACCGCTCCTACCGGCACGTCCACTGCGTTGAGCATAGTTCGCAGGAGTGGGTGGAACGTTGCGCATGTTGACTACATTCAGCAGCGATATATCGATACCTAATTCCATAGTGGGGGAGCAATATAAAATTGGCAGTTTAGCTTCCCGGAAGTCATCTTCTCGACGTTCCCTTTCGTCATAGGACACTTGGGCTGTATGCTCCTTGGAGTATAAACCCCGGGTTGATGCAGCTATAAATTGATAGAATTCCTTGAAATACTGGTTTACGGGTTGCCCTTCCAAAGAAAGCGAAGTTTGACGTATGGGATCATATGCTCCTTTGGAACCATCCCCGGCTTTCCAGATCATCGAATCAGCAACTAACTGATATCCGGGCACGTCATCAGCTTTGCTGTCTTTCACTTTTTCGATGATACCATAGGTAATCAGACCGCCCAGTAAGTTCTCAATAATTTGCCGTGTATCATCTAAAGTAATCTTCTGATCGTAGTTACTGATAGTATTTTTTCGTCTGATATACTGTCCAAAACCGCTTCTGGTGGAAAGATATGTGTCCCCGCCATAATCTCCGGGTCTACGCGAACGTGGATAAAGCACCGAAGCATGAGTTAATTGCTTGGTCTGCTCATTCTCATCAAAGCCCCAGGGGGGTACAAGACGCTGTTGGCTGTGCTGTAGTATACGTTCCTGTTCCTGTTGGTCGAGGTAGGATACTTTTATGGCAAGTTCTCTTCTCATCCAATCCAGCAAGGCTTTCAGGATATTTGTCCTGGTTTCCTTATCCGCATTGGCGATAGCAGGATGACAGCTTGCCCATTGATCAGTGTCCCCTGCCAACTCATCGATAGAAAGATATTCAATTTCCAAAAGCCCTGTTTGTTCAAGATTGGGGGCAGTAACCCTCCATCCTCTTTTCAAATCACGATACAGATGATATCCCAGGACGTTTCTCAGAGCTCGTTCAGTCTCAATCTTGGCAACTCCCTTACTGGCATCTGGATTGGAAGCATACTCATCAAAAGGTAAGCCCAA
>CALDSN010000171.1 GCA_937924555.1 uncultured bacterium
TAGAGGAAAACCGCCTCTTTGAACTGGGGGATTACGGCGTAGCTAAGGCATTGGTGTTTAACTACGCAAGGTACCTGGAAGCAGATGTGGAAAGCGTGATGCGGGAGTTCCGGGTGATGATGCCGGAGAAAGTGCAAAGCAAGTTCCTGCCCCAAGAGACCATCAAGGAAAAGAAGATACTGCTATCCACGAATTTCCTGTGGATGGTGGGGATATTAATCTTTGTGGTCATTTTAGGCTCTATCCTGTTTCATGCCAATCGACAGGGTTGGCTGCAAGCCCCGAACTTCTTCAAAGCCGAGATGGAAGATAGCACTGCCACAGTTAAGGCAAAAACGGAACTGCCCAATAAGCCCGATACCCTGCGGACTAGGATGAAAGCCCTAAGCGAATCCATCCCCGCAGGAGAGAAGAAACCATCTGTCGGCATGGATACCAAAGCAGTGCCGGCAGATACCACAGACTATATTGGCAATCTCTTGGGAGATAGCCCTCTCAATGTTCCCTTACATTAGGTCACATAGCTAAGGTATAATTTGGACAGCAAAAAAGGCGGGGTGAGATTCCCCGCCTTTGCATATCTTACATGTTGTTATTTCATTAACACCAGCTTGCGACTGGAACTATCCTTACCGGATACCATACGCATGATGTATGTCCCGCTGGAGCAGTTCTGACCCTTGTCGTCTCTGCCATCCCAAGTTGTTTTATACTGTCCCTTGGGAAGGAACTTGTTTGACAGTGTGCGTACTGCTTGACCGCGGTTATTGTATATCATCAGGCTTGTTACGCCATCCTTTAGAATGCTGAAGCTGATGGTGGTGCTGGGGTTGAAGGGATTGGGATAGATGCTGTTGATGCCTTGCACCAATGGCATATCGGGAGTTGCTGTTTCTGGGAAATCATAAGTGATACTCACAGGACCATAGAACATATTGCTTCCGTCTATATTTCGGCTCTCCAACCAGTAATAGTATAAGCCCTCTTCATCCAGATTGCGGTCGCTGAACACATAGTTCTGAGTTTGGGAGGTGTTGGTTCCTTCAATTAAGGCACTTACGGGATTAGCGTGGGCAAGATCATCCAGCAGGGAGCGATACACCACAAAGCCAAGGTTATTAGTCTCAGTTTGAGTAGTCCACTGCAATTGAACGATATTACTGGCATTCACTACTGCATTGAAGGAGCTTAGCTGTATTGGCAGCACTTCATCTTCAAAGCCAATCTTGATGGTATCCTTGCTTTGTGAGAAAGTGTATTCCACCGTTACGGAACGAGGGTTGCCGGTAGTGTAGGAAATCCTGTTCAAGGGAGTGGAACCTGCATACACCACAGGAGCTTGGCTGCTCCAGTCCGTGTTATAATCATCATCGGCAGTCCAATAGAAGGTAATGGTCTTGCTTCTATTCTGTGCAGAGGCATCAGAGATATAACCGTTTATGCTCCATTGCCTGTCCACATACTCCGGGAACAGCGGTGGAGTGCTAACTGCCGCAGAATAGTTCATAATGCCATACCCTGTTGCAGGGAAGCTGAAGTATTTAACCGTGGGAGAATATACCCCGTCTGTATCAACCACAATGCCGGAACCCTGAGTATAGTTACCGGTTAGCACGCTTAATACTTTTGTCACCACCACATTATTAGTGAGGGTTAACCCATTGGGATTATCCACCGTCAAGTTAGTTACATCATCCACAAAATAGGTACCCGTCTCTTGGGGAATACTGCCGTTGTAAATAAGCTCGGAGAGTGGTCCGAATACCACACTGCTGTTTATCTCCACAGTGAACACTCCGGTAACCATCAGCTTGCCATTAACCGTGAGATCTGTGCCAATGCCGTTACTTACGTCAAGGGAGTTCCCGCTGCTAATGGTTACTTGCCCTGTTTCTTCGATGGTGGTGGCATCCACGATTACATGTTGGGTAACGGTTGCTGTATGTCCATTGCGAACCAAGATGCTGATGGAGTTGGCTCTATCCGGTGTTACCACAGCGTTACTCCAATCCACATTATTGGATGAGTATTGCCAGGTGCTAGTTTCATTCCAGTTGCCTGATTGCAAAGTGCGATAGTAGAAATCCGAACTGGGGCTGTTAATGAAGAAAGGATAGCCATCGTTTATCCCTGCTTCTATCTTCCAGATATTGGTGAAATCCCAATTGGTGAAGGTACTTTGAGTCTTCATTTGGGTGGTGTTCTTGCCTGTTCCTCCGGGAGAAGTGGCGAAACCACTGGTCTCTGTATCCCAGAAACAATCCTCGCAGGAGCCGGTTTGCACCGTGCCACCCAAGCCGGGAGGCAATGATCCTGAAGTTCTGCCCACTAAACCACCAATTCCACCCTCATAGTTGGGTAGGGAGCCACCAGGTTGAATGTTGCGGGTTACTGTTCCGGTGGAATAGCCACGGAATATGGCACCGCCTATCGTACAACCAACCAAGCCACCAACCCTATCTCCTCCGCTAACATTTCCGCGGGCAAAGCTGTCTTGGGTCACACCATTTTCGTTACAACCGACCAAGCCACCGTATTTGATGTTATACGGATTGCTTATCCCGGTAGTACCAATAGTATCATTGGGGTTTGGGGCATAGTTATTAGGATGGGTGGCAGATACTGTAACATAAGCCCAGCTTAGCCGTACTACGGGTACTCTTTGCTTGGCATCACTGTTGTTTGCCCCAACCAAGCCTCCCGTTGCTCCAAAGCCACGTACTGTTGCCGTGCCGGAACCGCTTGCCTTGGCATAGCATTGCTCAATATAAACAGTGTAGGAACGTGCAGGAAGGGTATTGGGAAGCAACACCTTACCCACCAGGGATCCTGTAGCTCTGCGTCCCTTCACATTGGGATTCAATATTCCCAGCTTTTTGATGTAAACATGATAGTTGTTTCCGGTGGTGCTGCTTCCATTTGCCACAAAGCCAAACAAGCCGACATTGTCTTCCCCATCACTGGGGTAAACATTGTCCGCCACAGCCGAAGCCCCTCGATTTATATATAGATTGGCTATAGTCTTATCATTGCCGTCATACACGCCGTGGAAAGGATTGGTGGCGTCACCGATTGGCTTCCAGCCCTTGGCACTTTCCCACATTTGAGTCCAGTAAGCAGCATTAGTTGGTTCTTCGCTTGAGGTTGCCTGGATGCAAATGTAGGTATATTGAGTAGCGCCGGGGCTGTATTTCACATAATCCCCCACACTATAGGATGTGCCGGAAGCCCAAACGCTTACGTTGTTTGGGTTGGTAACCTCCAGGTTTATATCCGCCGTTTGCCGATAGTATTTACCCAAATACGCGGTACCACGGATGTTGTTCAGATGCTCCACGCTGGAGATCAGGTATGGACTGGCAGAGGTACCTGCTCCCCCTCCGAATTGCGCAAAAGCGCTAACCACCAAGATGCTGAACAGCATGCTTAGCAACAAATGTAATCTAATATTGTTCATCATTAATCGTCTCCTTAACTGATAATTCTCTACTCGTCTGTGCATATTCATGTGCAACCCCGCAAACCGAGGTACTGCATAAATATTATAACCAAACCCACTCGGTAGACAAGTTATTTTGCAGTTTCGCTAAGACAATAGTCTCAGCCCCTTCTATGGTGTTGCTTACTGTTAATAGATAAGTTATGCCCCTTTGCTGAATTGCATTCATGCAATAGTCGTTGCAATAGCTCCACATGCGGTGATTTTTGTGTAGGTTTTTGCTTGACAGCTTCTCTGCCATCCAACAACATTGTGTTGTCGTTGATTGATGTTCATACATATGTCGCATTTTCTCGGTCGCATCAACGCTAATCTTGGAACACTTTTACATGAGGTAATATGGGAACACAGCAGTTGTTATTGATTGCATTGGTTGTTGTACTTGTCGGCATCGCCGTAGCGGTTGGTATTTATATGTTCAATGTGCAGGCTTTTAACGCCAATCGTCAGGCAATACTAGTGGAATTGGCAACCTTGAATGCCAAGGCAGTAGAATATTGGAAGCTTCCCGTATCCATGGGCGGAGCAGGGGGCGACGTGTTGAATGCCACTACTGAAGGCTTGGCAGCCTATCTGGGGTTCACAGCAGAACCTTCTAAAATGGTTTCTATCGATTACATGCTTTTCTCCGAAAACGCCGAGTTCCACCTCAACAGCCTCCAGGAAGCTGATATGGAGATTGAAGCTCTGGGCACTGCCACTTTGGGCGGCAAATTCCAGATCGGAAGAGCGTCGTGTAGGGAAAGAGTGTAGATCTCGGTG
>CALDSN010000172.1 GCA_937924555.1 uncultured bacterium
GGCGACCACCGAGATCTACACTCTTTCCCTACACGACGCTCTTCCGATCTGCAATATCAAACCAAATCTTCATAGCTATTCCTGAAACTCCTTGATGACTTTGGCAGGCGCACCCACAGCCACGCAATAATCCGGCACATCCTTGGTAACCACGGCACCAGCGCCTATTATAGCCCCTTTACCAATGGTAACACCAGGCATAATAATAGCACCGATCCCTATGTGAGCACCTTCTTTTATCAGAATCCCTGCTTTCTTAAAGGGCATTGTGCCAACCCAATCACCTCGTTTATACTGCGATAAATCCCGTTGATGAGTAAGCAGCATGCAACCTGCAGTGAGGAACACATTATCCTCTATCACCACTCTATCGGGTCCATCATCGTCAATAAAGGTATCCAACCCCACCAGCACATTCTTGCCTATCTTAACTCCCCGCAAACGGTGGAAGAAGACACGGACAAAGCCCGGAAAGCAATGCCTGGCAAAGTGGTGAAACAGCCTGTTACCCAAGCCTCTAACAATCGCAGTAAGCGACCTCTTTTGTCTCATTATTCCCTCTATATCCTATCTATCAGCTCTTGCCATTTAGCAGCAGCCGAATAATGCGAGTGTTCTGCCACGATTATCTCTCTTGCAGCAGCTTTTATCTCTTTCATTTCAGCTTCTCGCTCATATGCCATTAGCATCAATTCATTTAGTTTTTCTTGGTCTCCTGCTTTGAAGCAGAACCCTGTCTTACCATCTTTTATAATATCGGCTATGTTCCCCACATCAGAGGATATACACAGCATCTCACAGCTCATGGCTTCCATCAGCGAGCAGGGCAAACCTTCTGTATCAGACGCCATTACGAATATCCTGCCTTGCTGCAGCCAATACCTAGTATCCTGCTGAAAGCCTTTGAACTCGATATTATCCTGCAAGCCAAGCTTTTGCACCATTTGCTTCAAGCTCTCCTCGGCACTGCCATATCCAATCACTGCTAATCTAACTGTCGGATGGCTCTTGGCAAGCTTGGCAATGCTACTGATTATCTTATGCGCACCTTTGTATTCCTCCAGCCTGCCCACATACACAAAGTCATAAGGCTTTTCCCCACCTAAAGGGGTGAAGTAATCCGTATCAATGGTACTGTGTAGCACCTTCACATGCCTATAGCCCATCTTCTGCCAGAAGCTGAGGGATTTCTCCCCGGGGACATTCAACCTGATTGCTTTAGAGATTACATGCCGCAGAAACCAACCTTTTACCGTCTTGACTGCCAATAGCTGGTCGTCGTTACCCGTCTGCCCCAACACATAGGGAATTCCGGTTAGCAGCGAAGCAATATACGCATAGTAGAAATGTGGCACATAGTGATACGCCAGCAGGAACTTCGGTTTATATTCACTTGCCAGTTTGGCAAGCATCAGCGGTGCCACAATGGTATTTAGCAAAGGGTTCTTACACAGCTTGGGAAGTATCTTATACTCCAGCTTGGCTATCGCAGAACCTTTGCTCTTCCTCAGCACCACTATCTTGTTCACTATATCCAGCTTACTAAGCGGGATGAACTTCGCCTCAAAGGTGCCGGGACCCATCTTGCAGGAGCTTACGATGTTTATCTTCTTGTTCATTTCTTCACTTTGGAGATCACATAGCGGAATTTCCCTGCCACTGTTTGGGGGATGCTATCCACTTTGTTCACTTGGATTCTTATCCCTTCGCCCAAGTTGTGCTTCAACACTTCCATGATGTTCTGCTCGTCCTTGGCGGAATAGCTGTCCTTGGCTACGATGTTTAGCACCATCAAGTCTTCCTCTTCCTGCACGAGCTGGAATTTATCCAGTATGTCGTACAAGGCTTCAAAGGGCATGGACAAGCCGTTGATATACCTGCCATTGGGTAGTTCAATCAGGTCGGAAGAGCGTCCAATAATCCTATCCAAACGCGGCAACTTCCTGCCACAGGAGCACTCCTTCGAACCATTTATCGCCATATCTCCCGGAGCGTAGCGGATAAAAGGCATACAATAGCTGCACAGCGAGGTTATCACCACCTCTCCTTCAGCTCCGGGAGCAGCATCGTTTCCTGCGGAATCTACCACTTCGAACTTACATGTCTCTATACAGGTGTGATATCCGTCATTCACTTCGCATTGGTTGGCACTGGCAGTGCCCTCTCCACAGCCATAGGCATCGGTAACCTTACAGCCAAAGATAGCTTCTATCTGCGAACGCTGATAATCGTGAAGCATCTCCGCAGTGGTGAAAACCCCCTTCATCGGAACCTGGATACCTTTCTTCGCAAGGAAGCGGGCAAACACATATATAGCGGAGGGATAGCCCCGCATGAACCTGATCTTATACTTCCTAATGTTGGCAAGGTGCAGCTCCAAATCTGCATCGGTGAGGTGCATGATATGAATGTCGTAGTTTAGCTGCAAAGCACGCCAAAGCTTGGTTCTGAGCCCAAACCTACCCCGATTGTACATAGAGCCACCCTTCATCATCACGATTCTATCGCTGCCAAAATCGTATCCCCCCCAATTGAAGGTGCGTATCTTGGTGGCATGTATCAAGCCCCAGGCTTTGGCATCGTTGTAATATTTGAAAGGTACACCGGTTGTGCCACCCGTGGAACGCTCCATTGGGTGATAGCTGCTGAAGTTATCAGCCGTGAATCCCTGATAATCTGCCAGCACCTGCTCTTTCTTAAGGATGGGGAACTTCTTTATGTCATCTATACTCTTAATGTCCGATGGGTGCATCCCCATGCCGTCCATCAACTTACGGTAGTATGTAGTATGTTCATAAGAGTGCTTAACCATTTCTTTGAACATCTTTGATTGGTAGTCGTGTATCTGGTCCAAGCTCCAAAACTGGTTTTCGTTCACAAACTTCATCATTTGCTTTAGGCTGAACCCATATCTCAAGCCCATAAGGTAAAAGGTTATCTGGGTTTGGTTCATAACTTCCCTTTATTATCGTATAATCATCTTTATCACAGACTAATCGCGCATTTTAATCAGCTTCGCCGGAACTCCGCCATAGATGCCATACTCCACAGTATCCTTGGTCAGCACCGCAGCAGCACCCACGATGCAGCCTTTCTTAACGGTTAAACCGGGCATCATAATCACCCGCAAACCGAACCACACATCGTCCTCTATCACAGATTTCATATCATAATTCCCGTGCTGCATTTCCATGGGGATTTCTTTATTGCCATAACCGTGCATCTTACCCAGGATAATGCTCTCACGGGCTATCATCACATGGTTACCGATACTCACATTGTCTAGGCGTATCTCGTCGTTTATGCGGCAGTTATCGCCAAAGCTGATATTCTTGCCATTGCCCACATACACATGTTTCATGATGCGGCAGTTTTTCCCCACGGGCATCAGATGCCTGAGGATACTGATGCGGATGCTGTTACACAGCTTGCCGATAAGCGGCATGTGATATCCCGGTAAGTGATAGGCAAAGCCATAATATAAGGCGAGCCAAAACATCCTCATAAGGTTCTCCTTCAAGTTTCCAAAGGTCTATGTTAGATTCATGTGTAGCAGTATATTCTGCCTTCGCTCTTGGCATCATTACATAATCATTACATGTTTATTACGGATGAAACATGCAATGATTATGTAATGATTAAGCAATTGCATCAGGAAACAAGCACCGGAACGGCAAAAAAGTAAGTATCTGGTTACAAACAGCCAAGAATGTTCTTAACCCTTTGTTCCCAAGTGTATAGCTTCATCACTTCAGCTCTTGCCGTGTTGGCAATCTTGTTGTCCCCAATATTCTCCAAGGCTTCTCCCACCTTGTCCCGAAGGTCACTATAGGATTCAGGATTGGCGATATAGGCATTTTCTCCGTGGCGCAAAACCTCGCGAATTGTGGGAAATCCATGCGCTACCACAATCCGCTCCGCTGCCATATATTCAAAAACCTTCAGCGGTGAACAATAGTTTATGGTTGGTACATCCTTGGACCACAAGCCCAGCAACACATCTGCGGCAAAGAGATAAAGAGGGGTTTCGGCATGGGGAACCTGACCGCTGAAGATGATGTTCTGCAGTTTACGGCTGGCAGCGATGCCACGATACTTTTCCACCTGTGCTTGGGGTCCGCCCACAACGCAGAAATGCGTATCCGGCATATCGGCAGCAAGCTGAATGATATCCCCAATACGGCGGTTTTCGTATAGCCTGCCAACATAGGAGACGATGCGAGCTTCAGCAGGTAAACCAAGCTTTGTGCGGGCTTGCTCTTTGCTCATCACGGCGGCAAATTGAGAGCCATCCACACCATCATGGGCGGTGAAAGTGTATTTAGCTGCTATGCCTTGTTGAATCCAATACTGTGTTAAAGCCTCACTGATGCACACCACTTTGGCAATTCTTCCGGCATTGACCAGCTTGATAAACGAACGCTTCCAGAAAGCATCCAGCCATTTCTTTGCCTCATGAAAGCGCTTGTTGTGCAGCTCCATGATAATGGGAACCTTGCTTTTTGCAGCCTGGCGTAGGATTATGGGTGAGCGGACATAGCATAAATCGGGATTAACTTGGCGGATTGCCTTGTTTATGGAAAGAGTGTTCAGATACTTGGCAATGCGGGGATTCCTGCTAAGTGCTTTGCGGAAACTGACACGATAAGCATCTTGGGAGTTATACCGATAATCCTTTGCAGCTTCGCTTTCCGGGAGAGAGAGGATAACCTCGTGTCCCAAGGAAGCAAAAGCCTTGCACATGGATTTAACCTGAACTAGATTGGCTTCCTCAGAGCTTAGGGGAGTGTTGTGCAAGTATAAAATCTTCATGCTGTGCTTACTTTATTTATCCTGCTCATATAGCTTTTTAATCGGTTTTGCCGGGGTTCCGCCATACACCCAGCCTGATTCCAGATTCTTGGTGACAGTGCTGTTGGCGGCAATAACGATGTCATCCCCGATGGTAACCCCGGAAACAATGATTGCTCCGCTGCCTATCCACACATTGCTGCCGATAACCACAGGTTGACGGAAATGGCAAGAGGGCAATGGCTTAACGCTTAAGTCTGCACCGGAAGTATGAATCTGCACAAAGGCAGAGATGGCAACATCGTCACCTATGGTGATCTTCTCGCCTGCTTCCAGCATCACAAAGTTATTAATGGAGCAGTTATTACCAAAGGTGATGTTCTCGGCTTTGCCTTCAATAATCAGCTTACCCCAGATTTTAAGGTTGCGTCCTGCATTAAGCCCCAAAAGCCTAAACCATTTTACCCGCAGGTTCATTCCAATCTTGGAGTCATAACGATTGTAAAGCTTAACAGCTTTCTTCATAATTGCTTGGGCTTTGGATGATTTGGAGCGAGTTGCCACCGGTGATGCTGCAGGAACTCTTTTTCCGGTTGCAGCAGCCTGACAAAGCAGATTCACAAAACGCTCTTGGTTGGCTTCTGTGCTATGGTTCCTGATGGCTACTGCGGCTGCTTTTTCGCCCAAAGTCCTGCGTAGTTCTTCATTCTCCATAAGCTCAATAACTGCTTTGCGCAAGGCGGAAACCTGCGAGGTTTTTATCACATAAGCCCAGTCTTCCTTCAGCGCATATTTGGTTAAGGCAGATTCGGGATGTGCATAAACCAGCACAGGAGTTTTGCTTATCATATACTCGGATGCCTTGGTTGGCATAGAGAGTCTAACGCCATCCAGCAATTTTGGATTGAAAGTTAAGGGCAGATACATCAGATCATACTGGGGGTAAAGCCGCAAAATCTCATCGTGCGTAACAAGCCCCTTATGCGTACATTGGGGATAGCTTTCCAGAGTCTGTTTGTGCACTCCGTCTCTGGTGGAGCCATATAAGTGTATCTCCACCGGTAAGCCCTTGGTTGCTTCGCAGAGGTCAATCAGTTCTTTCATGTTATACTCTTCAAGGGTTCCGGCATACATTATGCGGAAGTTACCGGTGTAATCCCATGAGGTGCGGGAGAGATGCTCAAGAGTGCTGAGGTCAACCGTGTTGTGCAGAGTGTGAAACTTGCCAAGATAGCGTTTCTCGAATTCTGCACTCATATCGTCCGATATGGCAAGACGCACCGCAGATGCCTGGGCAAGACGTACCATTTCCTTGTGGAACATAGGTTTGCCTATGGGTGAGAGTATCCCGAATTGATACTTGCGCACCCAATCATCCCCATAATGGATAACCAAAGGTAAACCTGTCTCTTCCTGCATCGCAAGAATCAAGGGGATTTGGTGAATGCGATAGACCATGGCATATATCACATCGGGCTGGAACTCTTTTACCCACTTAATGAAAGGACTATTGATAACCTTGGGGTATTCTTTAAGGGATTTCATGTACACTCTTCCCTTGAGCAGGTATTTTAGCAAGCTCTTTATGGCAGAGTGCTTCTTGATAACAGAGTTGCCGGCAGATGCGCTCTTGGCTGCCTCTTTGGCGGGATTGCCCAACTGGTAGTACCTTGTAACAACCGATTCATTCTTGAACATCTCAAAATCTGTTGCCAGGGCAAGATTCTC
>CALDSN010000173.1 GCA_937924555.1 uncultured bacterium
ATGCTGGGTAAGAACCGTAACGATTGCAGTGAGATAAAAGCAGGTGATATCGGCGCATTGGTGAAGCTGAAAAATGCCAAAGTGATGAACAGCATCGTTGCTCCGAACTCCAACAAGGCGATTGTGCCTGTGGAGCTTCCATCTGCCACCACTTGGCAAGCACTTAAAGCAGTTAATCAATCCGACGAAGATAAAATTGGCTCTGCCTTGCAGCGTGTGATTGCCGAAGACCCCACCATCCGCTATGAACTTAATGTGGAAACTCACGAGAATGTTCTTTCCGGTATGGGAGATCAGCAGCTTCAGCTTGTGTTAAAGAAGCTTAAGAACCGCTATAAAGTGGATGCCAACCTGAAAGAACCCCGCATTCCCTATAAAGAGACAATCATGGGAAGCGCAGAATCTAACTATAAGCACAAAAAGCAATCCGGTGGACGCGGTCAGTATGGCGATGTGTATTTCCGCATCAAGCCAACCGAACGTGGTGAAGGGTTCCAATTTATCAACGCCATCGTTGGTGGTGTGATTCCTTCAAACTTTGTACCTGCCATCGAGAAGGGTCTTGTGGAGACCATGGAAAAGGGTATCATCGCCGGTTATCAGGTGGTGGACGTGGCAGTGGAAGTTTATTATGGCAGTTACCACGATGTGGATAGCTCTGAAATGGCTTTCAAGATTGCCTCATCCATGGCACTTAAAGAAGGTTTCAAGAAATGCAAACCCATTCTGTTAGAGCCGATTCATAACATCGTAATCATCGTTCCCAGCGAATATATGGGCGATGTGATGGGCGATATCTCCACCCGCAGAGGTCGCATCATGGGTATGGAACAACGCGGTAAGAAGCAATATCTTAATGCCCAAATGCCAATGGCAGAGATGTTCGCCTACTATCCTGCTCTGAAGTCATTCACACAGGGACGCGGTCGTTTCACTCAGGAATTCTCGCATTATGAGAAGGTGCCGGAAGACATCACGGCGAAAGTTGTGGCTGCTTGGCAGGATAACGATACCGAGAAATAGCATTGTGGACTAAGGCGGAGATAATATGAGCATGAACAGACCGGGGATTATCCAAGCCTTAAGACCATAGATTATACACCATAGGGAAGCAGAGCTAAAACTGCTTCCCATTTTTCTTGACAGCAAAGCAGTGTTTAGGCTTTGATGAACATAGTGATAATGATAAGAAGATAAGAGGTTTATATGTCCGGACACAATAAGTGGAGCTCAATTAAGCACAAAAAAGGTGCAACAGATGCCAAGCGGGGCAAGATATTCACCCGCATCGTGAAAGAAATTATCCTCGCTGCCAAATCCGGTGGGGGAGATCCCGATATGAATCCCCGTTTGCGTACAGCAATCGGTGCGGCAAAAGAAGCCAACATGCCCAAAGAAAATATCGACCGGGCGATTAAAAGAGGCACAGGCGAAATTGAAGGCGCTGCATACGAAGAGATCACCTACGAAGGATATGGGCACAATGGCGTTGGCATCGTGGTGGATGTAATGACGGATAACCGTAACCGTACTGTGGCTGAGATTAGACATGCCTTTTCCAAGTATGGCGGAAATATGGCGGAAAGCGGTGCCGTATCCTGGAACTTCGAGCAAAAAGGTTACATGACTGTTCCCTCTGCCGGCTTGGATGAAGATGAATTTATGATGCAGGCTATCGAAGCAGGTGCCGAGGATGTGGAACTGAATGATGAACATTTTGACATATACACATCACCAAACGATTTTCACACGGTGATAGCCAATCTGGAAGCTGCCGGATTCCCGGTGCAGAATGCAGAGCTTACCCGCGTGCCCAAGAACACCATCAATGCCGATGATGTGGCTGCGAAGCTGATGCGATTGATTGATTTTCTGGAAGACTTGGACGATGTGCAAAAGGTGTATGCCAATTTCGAGCTTTCTGATGAAGTGATGGAACAACTCGAGAAAGAAGGATAAGGTAGTTTTTCTCAGGGATATCCTTAGAAGCGATAGTGATAATATTAGGTATTGATCCCGGTAGCCGCTATTGTGGCTATGGTTTGCTGCAGATTGAGAACCGGAAGGTGATTGCCGCCGGATGCGATGTTTGGGATGTAACCAAAGCCAAGTCCCTGCCTGATAGATTGGTGCTCTTATACGAGCAGCTATGTTCTGTGTTGGACGAGTATCAACCAGAGGTAGCCGCTGTGGAGAGTATGTTCTTTCATAAACAGGTGAACAGCGTGTTTACCCTGGGGCATGCCCGAGGAGTGATACTTCTTGCCCTTGCCACTAAAGGGGTTCCCATACATGAATATAGCCCCAGAGAAGTGAAGAAATCTGTGGTGGGCAGCGGAGCAGCCAGTAAAACTCAGGTTCGCTATATGATAAACCAGATTTATCAGCTTAAGGAAAGCCCCCGCAGAGATGATGCCTATGATGCGTTGGCAATAGCCACTTGTCATTTTAATCGGGTTAAATGGATGTAAATGATACAATATATTAAAGGGATACTAAGCTATAAAAGCCCCGTGATGGCCATCATTGAGACGATGGGGATTGGTTGGGAACTGAAGATACCCATCAGCAGCTATGAAGTGTTGCCGGCTGTGGGAGCGGAATGCACCCTGTTGAGTTACTTAAGCATCAGTCAGGATGATGTGCGATTATATGGATTTGCTACTACAGCGGAAAGAGAATTGTTCCAGATGCTTACCAAAGTGAGTGGCATTGGGCCAAAGATTGCCCTTTCCATATTATCCACTCTTAGTATTCCGAGCTTTATGCGCGCTGTGGAATCCGGCGAAGAAGCTTTGCTAACCAGAGTTCCGGGAGATCGGAAGAGCGTCGTGTAGGGAAAGAGTGTAGATCTCGGTGG
>CALDSN010000174.1 GCA_937924555.1 uncultured bacterium
ACCACCGAGATCTACACTCTTTCCCTACACGACGCTCTTCCGATCTGTTTCCGGGCAGCAAATAGATGCCGAGCATCCAATCTACATAACCCGAAGCGAGACATTGGCAGACTTTGACCCTATGTCGCTGTTTGTTACTGATGCTGTGGTGGTGATTAAAGATATTACCGCGAATCTGCAATGGACCTTAGATGTGTATCCTGATTTAACAGCAATGAAAATAAAGTATGTGGATAATGGAAATCACATCATTCAGCCTCAGCATCGTTACCGGATTGAGGTGCAGATCCCGGGGCATGATGGATTGATAAGTGCCGAGACAGTTGTGCCTGTGGCTGTTCAATTGGTGCCGGATTTTATGCAGAATAACATCGCAGGAGAAGGATATAGCCTTTACTCCACCCCCATGCCAACGATCAAATATAACGATGTTGACAGAAAGTATCCGCTTGCTATGAACACCGGGGCGTATGCCGGACCGGTGAATTTTATGGCGGAGATGTATTGTTTGGAGGAGTTTAGCACAGAGCTGGAGTTTACTAATCCCGTATTCGGTATGGATCATCCTGATGCTGGGATGGAGGATAGTTATAACGCAGGTGGAGAGAGTATCAGACGCATCCAGTTCATAGGTCCGTATGTGTCCAAAGCCCAAGAAGGATTAGCCGATAACTATCTGGTGATAAAAGATTACCGCCAAGCATTTGTGTTTTATGGTAACTACCGGGTAACTCTTTGGGCAGCAGATGACAACTATTACCGCTACACCTATATGCCGGAGGGGTATTTTCACGGAGGCGTACAAGGCGCATTGGGATTTTTTGGTAGCGTATCCGGTGGTACCTTGTTTGCCAAGATAATCAAGTAACTAACAGATAATAAGATAATTAATAGCCGCAGAACACCTTAGAAAAGTGCTCTGCGGCTATAAATTCAATCTCCCTACTTAGTGGGCTTAATGCCCAAGCGCTTAATCTTTCTGCATAAAGTGCTTTCGGTGAGTTTTAGGATCTTGGCAGCTTCGTTTTGCTTCCATCCACTTTGACGTAGTGCATCCAGAATAATCTTTGCTTCGATGCTCTTGATGTCGCTGGTGGCTTTCGGCTCAATGATTGTACCACCTTTGTTAAATGAACTGATACTGTCCAGTATATGTGCGTCCCAAACTGGTTGGTAATACATCACATAAAGGCGTTCAATGTAGTTTTTTAACTCGCGCACGTTGCCGGGGAATGGATGGCTGCTGAGGCGTAAGATAAAGTCCTTTGTAACTCTCGGCTTTGGTTTCTTTGTCTCCGCTGCAAACCTATTGAGGAAAAACTCAACTAAGTCCGGGATATCATCCACTCGGTCACGAAGGGCAGGTATGCGGATCTCCACTGTGTTAATGCGATGGAATAAGTCTAACCGAAATCTGTTTTCAATTATCAGCTTGTGGATATTTGTGTTGGTGGCTGCAATAATCTTGCAGTTAACTCGCTCTTCGCTGCCCTTCCCCACCGGGATTATGGTTTTAGTATCTATAGCTCTAAGTAACTTCGCTTGGAACTCCATGGGCATTTCTGATATCTCATCCAAGAAGAGGGTACCGTTATTAGCCAGCTTAAAGAAGCCCTGTTTATCTTGGCTTGCTCCGGTAAATGAGCCTCGGACATGTCCAAAGAACTCGCTCTCAAAAAGGCTTGGGGAAATAGAGGCACAGTTTACAGTAACATAGGGCTTATCGCTGCGAGTGCTATTGGTATGAATCATCTTTGCAACAATCTCCTTTCCTGTACCGCTTTCGCCTTCGATGAATACACAGGTATCGGGATAGATGGCAGCTAATAGAGCATTCTCCACAACTTTACGGGATGCCAATGATGAGCCGATAAAGCTGCTTGGGGTAGTCTGTTCAAGTCTCTTTTCAGCAAGAGCATATTTGGTCTTTAGATTTACAGTATCCTCCATATGCGCTTCCATCAAACGGATGCTATGCACGGAGAAATCTTTGCGGATCTGAGTGACAAGCTTAATATTGACTTCATCCAATTTGCTCATCACGGCAAATCCTCTTTTATAATCCTTGGTTTGTTGATGCAAGAACCCTTCGGTGCGAAGGGCTTTAGTCAGCAGTTCCCAATTCTTAGTTTTACGATAATAGGCTTTGGGTTTTTTTAAGCGCGGAAGAACCTCATCATAACGTTTCAAGGGGATGTAGGCAAGAGCAATGTTGGTGGAACTCTGCATCTGCAAAGCGTAGTTCTTCATGCTAATCGCCAGTTGCTCTGCCTTTTCGTGATATTGGAGACCAATTTCGCCGTCTCCTCGTTCAGAATAAGCATTCGCAGTATTATTGTAAATGTTATACAAAGTATGGGGAATATGCAAGTTAGCAGTCTCGTATAACTCAAGACTAATCAGATAATGTTTTATAGCATCATCAAGCTTTCCCTGAAGTTTATGGAGCAATCCATAATTAAAGTTTAAGCCTATCTGGTAGGTGGGGATATTAAGTTCTTTTTCCAGTTCCATACCCAGTTTATAATAGCTCTCGGCTTGAGAGAAATTACGAAGGTGCGAGTTTAAAGCAACAAGCTCTACCGACACTTGCAAAGCACGCAAGCGAAAGTTGTGTTGCAGGCTCATTCGATAACAGTCCATGTAGTAGAAAGTAGCAATATCATACTTGCGGAGAAAGCCATAAATACTTGCCAATCTCCAAAGTATCTCCACCTTGAAATACGGCTCATCTATATTGTCCACCAAGGGAACAGTCTTCGAGGTTAGAATCTCTGCCTTAGCCAATTCCTGAGAGCGCAAATGATAGGAGACCATATGCAAGTTCCAATAGACATTCAGGAATAGTGTTTGAGATATCTGGGCTTGTTCTTGTGCTTTCTCCAGACAGCTCTTCATTTCTTCTAGGCGACCCATCATAGACATTGCTGTAGCCCTGATTAGGAGGAATGCGGTTGTGATGCCGGGGATCACATAATCTGCTAAATCTTTTAAGCCTTCGAGACATAGTTTGTTGCTCTTTTCTGGATTAAATACCAACACATTCAACCAAGCGTGAACAATCCGCTTTTCCACTTTTTGCTGAAGGAGTAACTTATCCCACTCAACCGGCTCACCCAAGAAAGCCATTGGATTCTTTTCCAGCTTGGCTACATCTTTTAGTATCGCCTCTAAGTTTATGGATAAAGGCATATCAACTCATCTCCCTTTGCATGTTTGTATGTTTGTTTAAGTGACATAGTTTACAACCTTGCCGTTAAGCAATCTTGGATCAATGCGTCTTTCTAAACACCAATACATATGCGTCAAGCAATAAAATCACCACCATGCAAAAGCTAAGCTTGCGCTAAGATTTATTAACGAATAAGTACTTCCCATGAATATTGGTCTTCATCTGCATACCGGTAAGTTTACTTTGGTCATCGAAATCAGCCTGCAGAAAAACTCCGCTGGCACTGTTGATGAAGTGATCACGCTTCTCTGTTGCCTCCTGCACATAGTAATAATCCACCTTCCCTTCTGCAATGAATTTTCTAATCTGATCATCACGAAAATGCATCGAGATATAATCTGCTTTTACTGTATTCTGTTTAACAGCTTTCTGCTCTTCACTGAAAGCCACAAAGCAGGAATCTAACAACTCAGCTCTAACAAGTTTGCGTTCCTTAAAGTAGAGGTGAAATTCTTGAGCATCAGCATTGGCATAGTCGGAATAGAACTTGGGTTCTCCCGTAAACACTGCTTTTTCATCTTGCATGAAGTATATTAGAAAGTCGCTGGTAGCTTTATAGTCCCTGGTATCCACCCGCACATTGAAAGTTGCAATCAGCTTACGTTCCCGGTCAAAGAACTCCATCTTTTCTGCCTGGATAAGCAGGCTATCAGTTGTCCCAGAACGTAGTTTTGGCTCTTCCAACATCAATGCATATCCTTCTTTGCGGTCCCATTGAGCGTATCCGCATTGAGCATAGGCAGTTTCGCGATAATCGTAAGCAGATACATTTCCCCATGTGGTCAGTACATCTCTGGCTTTGTCATAGCTGGCAAAATCACTGCGTGTCCAACGATAATCGCCCTGATTGTTCTTATGGGTGGCAAGCACCTTACCCCCCATATTCAATAGCTCAGGTATTCTATAATAGGCAAGAGTATCAGCTTTTAAAGAGAGGCTGTCATTGGATACCGTTACATTGCCATAGAGTCTTACGGTCTTCTTTACATCAAAAATCAAAGCACGGGAACTACGGAACTCGGTTGTCCCATAGAAGAAATGCACATTCCCGTTCAGTTCCAATATCTGCTCGCTCTCCAGCTTGTTCATAAACAGCTTGTCCGCATGGACAAGACGAAACTTCTCGCTTGCTGTTTGGCTGGGTTTTGCGTGAAGGCTAAAAGCACATAGCAACCCGACTAACAACACCCACAAGCACAGTTTGTTATTTGTGCTCATCACCAGTCCATTTCCTCCGGTTTCAGCTTCCCTTCCGCAGAGACTTTATCCATCTCCACAAAGCTAAGTTTGGAGTTGGTTCGCATATTATCACCACGTAAAGTGCTTCCGTCTCGAACCAATACTACAGGAAATGGAGCTGTGATCTCGTCCACCGCTCTATCCCATATTATTTTAGAAGTACTAAGAGAGCCATTGGGAGAAGTCATTTTGGCATGTCCCTGAGCATAGATTATGTTTCTAGCATCATCTACAATAGTGGTATCCGCTTGGATAGTGGAGTTAATCTTGTTTTCTTTATCATAGGTAGTTAAGGTAACACCATAGCCGTACATGATCCTTCTATCGTTAAAGCGTTCTATCTTCTTGGCTTCCAGAGTATATTCATTACGGCTATCTATAAACTGGTGCAGGCGGACATTAAAGCTGGTTTCATCCGGTAAGCCACGCTCCATGGATGCAGTATTCATCTGCAGTTTATCTTGTTGGCAGGCACACACCCCCAACAACAGCAGAATAGAGACAAGCAGATTAGCAAATATCTTCAAGGTACAGTTTAACCGTCTTTTCGTAAATTCCTTTATGGGTTAGGATAAAGTTTATCATATCCCGCACTGCTCCATAACCACCTTTGTTCTGCGCCACCCAGTCAGCTAACTTCTGTACATCCACAATTCCGTCTGCGGGAGATGCCGAAAAGGCTACTTTACGCATGATAGGTACGTCGTTGAAGTCATCGCCCATGTAAACTACATTCTTATACTCAAGCTTTAGTTCATGTAACAGGTCATCAAGGCATTGAAGCTTATTTTGAACCCCTTGAAACAGGTGCTCGATACGCAGATCTTCACAGCGTCTTCTTAAGGCTTCAGAGCTTCTTCCGGTGATGATGGCGGTCTTGATATCAGTATATCTGAGTAGCAGAAAGCCCATGCCGTCATGCCCATGAAAGTGTTTTAGCTCTTGGCGGTTTTCACCGTAGATAATTCGTCCATCAGTCAGCACCCCATCACAATCCATAACCAGGAGTTTAATCTCGCTCCAAGTTACAGGTCTCTTGAAAGGTTTTACCAGGCAATTCTTGTCCATAGCAAACCTCCTATAAAGCTTCTGCTATTTTTAAACAGCTATCCAGCAGAGTCTCCATCTCATGCAAAGGAAGCATACTGGAGGCATCGGATAGCGCTCTTATGGGGTCGGGATGAGTCTCGATAAATAGTCCATGAACCATCCCTGTGGCTATTGCAGCTCTTGCCATCATCGCCGCATATTCTGGATTACCGCCGGAGGTTAAGCCCTGTGATGGTCTTTGTAGCGAATGCGTTACATCATAGACAACAGGGTAACCAAAGCTATTCATAATACTGAACCCACGGAAATCTACTATCAGGTTATGATATCCAAAGCTGCTGCCACGCTCGCAAAGCATTATCTGTTCGTTCCCCTTGGAGGCAGCTTTCAATGCCGCAGATTGCATATCCTCCGGAGCCATGAACTGACCTTTTTTAATATTCACAATCTTCCCGCTGAGTGCAGCAGCTTGAATCAGCTCTGTCTGGCGCGAGAGAAAAGCAGGTATCTGCAGCACATCGCAGACTTCCGCGGCAGCAGTTACTTCTGCGCATTCATGAATATCGCTAAGAACTGGTAGCTTCAGCTCGGTCTTAATCTTATAGAGGGTTTCCAATCCCTTCAGTGTTCCCGGGCCGGAGGGTGAACTGAAGTTGCTCCGGTTTGCCTTACGGTAGGATGATTTGAACACCAAGGCAATCCCTTTCTTCAAGCATAGTTTCTTCAGTGTTTCTGCGGTACGGAGCATTAGCGACTCTTCTTCTACCACGCAGGGTCCTGCTATCAGGAAAAAGGGCTTCGCCTCGGTAAGGTTTTCGTACAAACTACTCATGCGTTTCCTTAGTGGAGAGATTTTACATCTTCCCAGCTAAAGCCGTCTCTGCCAAAGTGACCATAACTGGCAGTGGGTAAGAATATCGGCTTTCTAAGGTCAAGATAATCTATAATTCCCTTTACTGTCAAGTCAAAGTTCCTGGCAATGATTCTCTCTATCTCGCTGTCGCTTTCTTTTCCACTGTCGAAGGTATCCACCATCAACGATACAGGGGTTTGTTCACCAATCACAAAGCTGAATTGTATCAGACATTCGGAAGCCAATCCGGCAGCTACAACGCTCTTGGCGATATGCCGTGCCATGTAGGCTGCACTGCGGTCAACTTTGGTGGCATCCTTACCGGAGAATGCACCACCGCCATGTTGTGCCCAGCCGCCATAGGTATCCACGATAATCTTACGTCCGGTAAGTCCTGTATCAGCAGCCGGTCCACCATCGTGCCATCTGCCAAGGGGGTTTATCTTTATATCACAATTCTTGGTTTCGAAGAATCCTTTGCTCTCTTCCTCAATCTCGGCGATGCTTGGCATTATCACTTGCTTTTCGATGGCATGTTTAAGCTCTTCAAACTCAAGCTCACAAATGTCATTGTGATGTGTGGAAATCACTATTGTCTTAAGGTCAATGGCTTTGCGACCAATGTAGTGCATGGACACCTGACTTTTGGCATCGGGAAGCAAGCATGGGATTGCTCCGCTTTTACGAGCTTCCGCAAGGTTTATCAATAGCTTATGTGCCATTTCGATGGGAATGGGCATTAGGCTCTTGGTTTGGGCGCAAGCATAACCAAACATTAAGCCTTGGTCACCGGCTCCGGTATTCTCTTCCAAAGCCAGTTCCTGCTTGTGTAGATAGTTGTTTATCATGCAATTGGCATCAAAACCTTTGTTGGCATTGGTATATCCAATATCAGTGATTACTTTGCGGATAATGGGCTCTACTTCTATTTGTGCGCGCGAGGAAATCTCACCGGACACGATAACCCTGTCCTCGGTTGCCATAGTTTCGCAGGCAACTTTGGAGCGTGGATCGGCTGTCAGATAGGCATCCAGAATTGCATCGGATATCTGGTCGCAAACCTTGTCGGGGTGTCCTTCGGATACCGATTCCGAAGTGAAGATATAACCGCTTCTATCTGGGTTCTCAAGTGCATGTAATGCTGTCATTTTGTTCTCCTGTTCCCAAGCAATTAGCTCGGTTTCTTTGTATAATAAAAAAGCCGGCTGCTAAAGCCGGCGTATAATGTTAACCGCGCTTTAGCACATTTATATAGCGGAGCAAAGGGCAAATTACCGCTGTGATCTATCTACCCACAAGCATCAAATGCTCATGGGGCTTATGGTAAAAAGAATGGTACACCTTCGGGGATTCGAACCCCGGACCCACTGATTAAGAGTCAGTTGCTCTACCAACTGAGCTAAAGATGCACGCAATCGGGGTCATATTTTTTTAGGCAGGGGGAATGTCAAGGAAAAAGGCACTCTCCCTGCCTAATCTTTCATTTTTGGATTAGTATTTATCTACCGCGGCTTCCAGTTCCTTGAACGCCTGAGATGCCTTAAACTGGTTATACAAAGCCTCTTCGTTGCGGATGCTGTTCACCAAAGTCTTGTTAATCTGTTCCTTGGGTATTTTTACCTGTGTCCAGGTTTTGTATCGTGCCCCACCCTGTTCCTGCACGATGCGGGTTTCGATTGTGCCAGGAATGGTGCCGGAGAATCTGGCGGAGGACACAGCTTTGATCACGCTTTCGGTGAGGGCTAATAACTGAGGGTTGTTCACTCCCGCTTCTTCTTCGTAAACTTTAATCATCCCTTCCACCAGCACTTCTACATACTGGGCTGCTTCCAATAGCGCATTGGCTTTGGCGGTGTTCATGGATGAGGTCTCGGATGCCTTGGTGCCTTGTCCATAGGTGCACACATAGGCGGGATCGGGCTGGCTTGCCCACCAGGTGGGACGATATACCAAATCGCCATCGGGCTTGGGACTTTCTACTTTCTTGTTATGACCGCAGGCTGCCATAAACAGAGCGACCATTGCTACGACTATAATCAGGGTTACCTTGCCGAGTTTCATTTCTTCCTCCATAGGAATATGTCATTATGCTGTCAACAGACAGCTGATAACCAATGGTGGCTGCTTACTACTTTTCGTCAAGCCTTTTATTGGCATGTTTATGTAATGGTCGGATAATGTACGAATTACCTGATCATTACATTATCAATACATGATAAACATGCAATGATCTTGCAGTAATCATGCAGTTGCTACTTGGAATCACTGCGCTGTTAATACGGACTCACTGCGGACTTTGCCCGTAATGAGTCCGCAATAAGTCCGTGTTGATAACAGGAAATGCATCGCCACGATGCCGGCAAAACGCTGGAACCATCTTGGTCTATAGGTATTAGAGAATGGGTGATGATTTCGTGCTAAATCTCGGACTTCAGGAACTTCTGGCGAATGGGCTCATCGAACTTCTCTATGGCATACCTCAGCATCGTACGAGGCATATGAGTGTAGCGGGTAATAAGGTAGTTGTATTCTGCTTGATAATCCACTCCCCCCGCTTCCCGCAGCATCCATCCCACTGCTTTGTGGATAAGATCATGCTTGTGGTTTATCAGGATATCAGCCAAGGTGAAGGTGGGCTCGAAATTCCCTTTGCGGATGAAAGCATGGGTGGAGATGATGGCAATGCGCTGTGACCATAGATGCTCCATTTTTGCCATATCGATGAGGCAACTCCAATCCTTGTTTAGAAGCCATTCGCCCAAGATATAATGCGCACTGGCATCCACTAAGTCCCAATTGTTAATATACTGCGCCGAAGCAAGATACAGATCAACAATGGCTTTACGGGAGGGGTCATCCTTGCATTTCTTATACTGCAACACCATCATCATCAGAGTGGAAAGACGCACCTCATGAATCTCATGCTGTATAAGTTCTGCAAAATCTTGAACACATAACAACTTGAAATGCGCCTTACATACACTTCGCTGCTGAGGTACGGTTATTCCCCAGAACTTATCACCCTCGCCATAACCGCCCTTTTGGCATTTGAAGAACCACATAGCACTCTGTGCCTTAACAGGATTCTGTAAGGCTTGCAGGTCGTTCAAGAAAGCTTTGATTGTAGTGCTACTCATTAATCACCACCTATATCTAAGAATTACTTCACCAGATTTATGGAAAGGGATTATTTGTCAAAGAAAAGCAGGGAGTACCCTCTGCTACAGCACTCCCTGCCCTGCACATTTTACAGTTTGAGTTTTAACACACCATAGGCATTGGCTTGAAAGCTAATGCAGCCATCGATGCAGTTTATCGTTTGCCCAACTGCTTGAGGACAACTGATACTGGCATCTTGCTGCACTATCAATAGAGTCTTACCCAACAGCAATGGATGGCTGATAATCTCGACATATGGAAAGTTCTCAGAACCGCTAACATCAATAGTTAAATACTTCTCGCCATTCTCGTAGGAGTAATAAGCCATAGTGTTGTCAGATTGAGAGAGATTGGAAGCTTCGATGTACGAACCTCGCCAAGTTACGATATCGCCAACATTAATTCCGCTCTTGGCGTAGATGTTTGTGAAATAGAACTTACTGATTCCATTACCGAAGAATCGGTAATTGTTAGCCAAGTTAGAAGCTCCTATCATCACCTGATAGTTGGCAGGAGTACCGTAACTGAGATCCATTCTGGTACAATGGATTCTACGATAAGTTGGATCATATTGAATAAGCTTATCTGCCGTAGGATAAAGGCTCATGCTGCCAGAGTTGCGGTTTGGATACACCTTCTGGGGAGGAGTGGCAGAATTGTAGTAATAGTAGTTTAGGTCATCGGGCTGCAACGGATTGTGATCTATTAGGCTGAGCATTTGAGGATTCGCAGAATGCCCAAAATGATATTTGCTGAAACTGGAATTGAAGCTGGACATTCGCATAGTTTGCATGCCGTAATATACCGACACGGCGTTTGCTTTCTTGCACTCTGCGTTGTAAAGCACATCAATGCATGTTCCCGCGGTGATTGTATAGCTAATGCTTTCCTCCCAGAAGCGTTCCCAATACTCAGGTTCATTGGGATGCAAGCGTTTGGAGATGGGATCGTATAGGTCATTTATCATATCCACTTTTAATACCTTACCGCATAGCCATGTTCCATCAGGAATCTCTCTACCATCAAGAGTGTAGTGTGGAGCAGATTGCGGTGCTGCTGAGGTCATGACAAAGGCTGCTTTGGGGGGATGAAGGGTAGCCAAACCTCCTATCTCAGCAAGCGTCTTTGTATCCACATATGCTTGCACTCCGGTTAGGTTATTCCCCTCTTTTCCTGAATAGCTGAAATAGGATACTTTCTGGTAAGCAGAGCCCACCCACGCTTCATAGGCAATGAGGTGTTTATTACCGCTGAGTGGGCAGGGGAACAATGAAGCATCCGCGAGGCTGATGATACCTGCATTGGCATCGATGGCAGTAATCTCCTGCCAAGGGATAACATAAGGA
>CALDSN010000175.1 GCA_937924555.1 uncultured bacterium
AATAGACAACATTATGGTGGTGACCGGATCTGCAAGCTCTGCCATAAGTGAGCTTAACACTCCTGCTCCCGTGTGTGCTTTATACCCGAACTTCCCCAATCCCTTTAACCCGGAAACAAGCATCAGCTTCAGCCTGGCAAAAAATGCTAAGACCAAGCTGAGCATCTATAACCTAAAGGGTCAATTGGTACGAAACTTGGTGGATACTGAGCTTGAACATGGGGATCACAAAGTGGTTTGGAACGGAACCGATAGCCACGGTAATCAGGTGGGAAGTGGAGTGTATCTGTATCGTTTGACCACTTCGGATTATACCCGTAGCCTGAAGATGATCCTGATGAAATAACATATAAGATAGCATAACATACACATAGGCTTGTGACCATGGCAGGTTGCAAGCCTATTTATTGTGCTCGGGGATTTTGCTCTACTTGCCTATTATCACTATATGAGATACTATATAAATAAAACACTATGAGAGGAAATGATGAAAAGGATACTTCTAATAGCCATTGCCGGATTGTGCAGCATTGCGCTAAATGCCCTTCCTGACCTGCGCTTTGAGGCTGAAACTGGCATTGCTATCCCGGGTTATAACGATGTGCGCATCCCCAATAACGACGCTAATACCAAGTTTTCTTTGGTGGATGACCTGGCACTGGATGCAACGTTGCAGAAGCGAGTTAGCATCCACTGGCGAATAAGCCCACGGCATCAGATGTCGCTGATGGCAACTCCTTTAACATTGAAGGGAGAGGATAAGCTGAGTAAAAACGTGGTGTATCAGAATAGACATTTCTGGCAGAATGACTTAGTTAAGACCGAGTATCGCTTCGATTCCTACCGTCTGCAATATCGCTATCTGCTGCCTAAAGAGTTCTATGGCATCAGAGCTGTGGGGGCATCGCTTAAATTGCGTGATGCGGAGATATCGCTGAAATCGTCCTCCAACTATGCCACAAAGAAGAACACAGGCTTTGTTCCACTGCTAAGCTTGAATGCCGGGCATAGATTAACAGACAAGCTTGACCTCAGCCTGGAAGCGGAGGGCTTGGCTTCTCCCTATGGCAGAGCAGAGGATGTGTTTGTTGGGGCATATTATGATCTGCATAACCTGTTGCGTCTCAAAGCTGGTTATCGCTTCTTGGAAGGGGGATCGGACATAGATGAGGTTTACACATTCGCAGCAGTCCATTATGCCGTGATTGGTTTTCAAGCCAAACTACACTAATGTGATTGGAAGATATAAGGGGAGTTACCTAACGGTGACTCCCCTTAATGTTTGTCAACTCCCTGTGACAGATACAAAAAACGGCTTCAAGCATGAATGATACTTGAAGCCGGATATGAGTATGTTGTTAGGTTATTTTACACTGACGCTTTGCACTGCTTTAATGTAGTAGAAAGCTTTGTCTTCTGCTGTATCAGTGAACTCGGGTAAAGTGGTTGTACCTACCAAACTGAAGGGACCGGTGGGGCTATCACTTTTATACACCTTATATTGGGTAGCATTGGGTATGGAGTTCCATTGAATTAGTATTCCATCTACGCTTTGTACCACAGTTGGCACAGGAACTTCCAGAGTTGCCGGTGTGGCTGTGCCGCTTACCGGCAGGTTCAAAACAGAGTTGGTGGAAGAATTGGATCTCACCACCACATTGCCGCTGTAAGAACCAGCTTCAGTGGGAGCAAAGGTGATAGCGATAACCAAGCTGCCGGAGCTTTGAATGGAGAAACGATAACCGAGACGGTCAGCTTCAAGTTCATTTAGTCCGTTGTCTTTGGAACCGGCAGTTCTCACTGAGGCAATGCTGAATCCTGTGGGACAGGTTATATACCCCGCAAGCAGCTGAGTACCAGTGTTCTGAATGGTAACCTGCTGAGTACCGGTGTTACCTGCAATCAAAGAACCGAAGTTGAGAGGAGTCACCGGCATGGAGATTGTAGCCGTTTCGTTCGAAGGGACTCCAATCTTGATGTTGGGACGACGGGACACGACGCTGCCACCGGTAAACACCATGGTTTGATCTGTATTGTCGTTCCAAGTATATCTGTATCCATTCGTCACTGAGGTGTATTCAATCTGTCCGGTATGCGTCCAAGCAGAAACAAGCCCGAAAGCTGTATCTACCAAGATGTTGTCCACACCATTCCAAGTAAATGGGGTGCTGAGGGTAAGCATATCGTATCCACCCGCGGTTGGGATATAGGAAGCATTACTATACACCGTCTGCAGCCCGTCTGCAGTATGCCATGAAGCGACATTGGTAGCTGTTGTATGTTTAATTCTTACGATGAAATTACTCAAAGGCAATGAAGGGGCACTGATGATGTTGAAGCCAAGCTGCGTAATACTTATTGGCCCAGTAATCCCAGCTGCAACCAGTTCAGAAGCAGTGTAAACAGCCTGTCCATGAGAGCTTTTGTAAGTAATATTGATTGGTGAAGCCTCGTTAGTAAGAGATGTCGAAGTGCCAGCACCTATAATTGCTGAAGATGCCCCGGAGGCTAGTGGTGTGGCTTGGACGGTAGGAGTAGCAGAAGACTCCTCCCCATCATACACTGCCTTGATAGAGTAGTTGTAGGTAATTCCATTTGTTACGTCTACATCATAGTAGCTTAGTCCTGCTTCATTGTCATACAGATAGCCATTGCGATAGATGTTATAAGAATCTGGCGATCCTGCAATAGGAGCTTGCCAAGAAAGGGCTATAGTGTGGTTTGAGGCAGCCGCAGTGAAATCTATCGGGGGGTATAGAATACTGGTGTCAGGGAACATCTTGATCAGTATGTTGGGTAAGTATGTAACTGCCGACAGATCCGTTGGGGCGGCACTGTCGCTTTGATTCTGACGTGCCCTGGTAGTTTGAGTATCGGTATAAGCATAATTAGCATAGTCGTATGTAAACTGTTGGAACCCCTTAACTGTCAGAATTGCTAGATTCTGAATTCCATTGTATTCGAACATGGTGTCCAAATTCACTTCCATCCACCCAGTCTCTGCGTTGTTTGTGAAGTTACCCTGATAAACAAGAGTGTAGCCTGTAGTGCTGTATACTCCGGTAGTTAGCACGCTTTCAGAAGTATTCTTCATGTAAATTGAAACTGCCTCGGCAGGATTGAGATCGGTACCACTTAACTTATTGAACGCAATAGATTTGATGGTGCCCACCAACCCAATTTCAGAAGCCAGATATATGGCTTCGTGTGCGGAGTAGTTATAATACCTATCAACCGGATATGTTTGACCACTGGTGCCTGAGCCAATAATGATTTGAGTCGGAGCACCAATTTCTACGGTTTTTGTGGATGAGGCATTATAGATTCCCGCGGTGGCATTAAATAGAACACTAGCCAAACTGCCTATACTCATTGATGATGCAGCAGAAAGAGTGAAACTTAAATTAACACTTCCTCCTGCGGTAACAGCTGCGAAAGTGGCTGATCCATCGTTAACGGTAATTCCGTTTGTGGTGCAACTCATGCTTGCCGTACCTGCAGGGCTGTTAGCTCCCCCTGTGTTTAGTAGTAAGATGTTGATATCTACTGTTTCCCCGGGATCGAGATTTCCATCGTTGTCACCGGTCGGATCGGCTATAGTCAAAGTCCCAAACTCCAAATTGGGACGATACACCACAACAGCAAAATTCAGATGCCATGTTTCGGTTCAACTTGTAACGGTTAACGCAAACTGAACTGTATGTCCGGCGGGACAATCGTTGGAAACGCTAAAGCGGTATTGTCCTGAACCACTCGAAACTGAAAGTGCTGCCATATTGCCATAGTTGACAGTGGAGTTTACCAAAGTAATATAGGAGTCAGATGTGCTTAAAGTGGCAGACACTCCATTCGCGACGGCATCCCCGATATTCTTGAGAGAGATTGTTGCATAATCCGTCTCTCCAGGCTCTAATTGGCTGTTACCGTTTGTATCGTTGTGTGTGATGTCCATTATTGTCATATTGGGGCCAGGCTCAACCACAGGGACAGTTGTGATATACAAAGCACTACCATTCCCCAATGGAGCAGCTGCGGTTGGATATACATTGCTGAAGGAATACTCCAAACCAATGGTCTGGTTGTAATTCTGAATACCGATAGTGGCGTAGTTACCATGGTTGGGTTGCCCAGCTGAATCCACGTTGTTAAAGGTGTTATATTGGATAAGAATGGGTCCATCTCCGGTGCTTGTCGCAATATAACGATGATCATAGAGAATGATTTGGAAGGTTTCTTCGCTGCTTCCATTATAACCATTTAGCATGCGATACCACTCAACGATGAATCTATGAGTTGCAGAATCGTAATATGTATAAACCTTACCGGTTGCACTGGTAGCAAGATCATCCCAGAAACCTGCAATCATCGGGCTGGGTCCCATTGCACCGGGGAGGCGGAAGTTTCTGAACTCGCCGTTTGCCGTGGCACCGAGAGCTATAAAGCCGTTGCTGCATACGGTAATCTGACTGTATCTTTCTCCATAGAAACTGAATGTAAATGGTAAATCCACCACTGCAAGAGATGTGGCAGTGTAGGAGCTATTAATCTGATCACCTTCATCGCCACTGGTGTAAACATCATCAATGGGTAACAGCGTGCCAGACCCACCCTCTGCAGGAGCAATCCCAATCCATGAATAAACCGGTCTATCCTGATACGAAAGATCCCCGGCATCATAGATCACATAACCATATTGGTCTGGGCCTAGTGGATCAGTAACCAGCGCGTTACCGACCGTGAGGTTTATGGGTATATACTGCTCGAATCCGTTGTCATTGAATACACGCAGATCTGCCGGTATCACCATGCCGGGTAAGCAAAGAGCATTGATATATACAGAAATGTTTGCAGAAGGTTGTACCGTCTGGGATGGCGAAATAGTCCCATAACTAACAGATTGACCTGAGATTGTGATAAACTGGCTAGCACTAACTAACTCCGCAGAAAGTCCAGTAAGCGCAGTTGAACCAGAATTGGTAAGCACAAAGCGAATAGCTGCTGATTCATCAGGATCAAGAGCTGAATTGCCACCATCAATGATGGTTTGGGAAGCAAGGCTGATTTTACCGTCGTAAATGTGCAAATGTTCGGAAATGGAATATGTTACTCCTGCTTGACTGGTAAGAGTTAACACCAAGCGAACACTGGTTCCATCCGGGCAGGAAGGATCAATATCTACTATAACGGGGCTACTATTGCTTACGGTGCTTCCAGAAAGGATGTCACCATAGTTTATTGAAGGATTTTGGATGCCGATATAGGGGCTGCCACAGGTGATTGTGCCGCTCACCCCACGGATATGGGTAGCACCAGTATTTTGCAATGGGAAAGTAAGCTCAATACGCTCACCAGAGTTCACCACTCCATTACCATTGCCAACTGAAGAGCCAACATTATCGTCACTAATTGCTATGGTTCCTGGGATGATACCGCCGGACACAATTGCTAGATCCTGCTGAAGAGGCTTGAAATTGTGACCGGATACCGTGATGACGCCTGTGCCGACACTGAGAGGGGTTGGCAACGTAAGGACAGCAAGACCGTACTCATCGCTGTATGCCCGTGCTAGAATATCATTCCCGAAGGAAAGAGTTACACACTGCCCTGCAACAGGTAATCCTGATGCATCTTTAACCACGATATCCAACAAGCTGTAGCCCACCGGGATTGAAGCAGGGGCAGTAATCTGGTAAGTATCTGGTATCCCCAAGAACACTTCCATAGTTGGATCTCCGATGAGATTACACCAATGTGCTGAGTAGTTCGCACCGTCAGTATGGGTTAAGCCATATGTCTCGAATAAGTAAAGCTTACCATGCAGCAATGCTTCACCCATTGTCCTCATTCCATAAGTCAATAGTCCGGCAAAGATACCTCCATCCAGTGTGTTGTTGTAGCCGGTGTGAGTATGGCTGGTAGCCATTCCTATTGCGGTCACCGCACCTGCCGGAGCTCCTTCAGAACCAAGCCGGGTAAACGCTTCCGTTGTTGAAGTTGAATTCCTGAAACTCCCTGTACCGCAAGTAATGTTAACTGAATGCGGTATCCGGTAGCTGTTAACAATGCTAGAGGAGGGATTCCACCCGCTCATGCCTAGCCAACCACGATAGTTGAAGATACCAACACCCATTGAAAGTGAGGCATTCATACTTGTTGCACTGGGCTGAGATCCGTAAAGCTCGGTGAAGGTATAATCAGGATTTATATCCAGAGCATACTCCTTGATGTATTTGTTGATATATATCGTGGATATCCCTGAGGGATCCCAGTCCCCCACTAACAGCATCCTGTTTAGCCATGCTGCAGTGGAGATATTAACATCACGCTCATACAACAAGGTCTTGGTAATCATACTTCGGAACTGATCTGCATTTTCCACCGAGATTCTACCCAAGAAACAGTCCCCCAAAGTGTCTGTGCCATCCAAATGGGTATAGGGATAATCACCTTCACCCCCGTAAGAAGAATATGTTTCGGTGAAGGTAGGTATGGGGAAATTCCCATTCGTATCGCCAATAATTATCACAAAATCAGGTCTAGAAGCCGCATTGTTATAGCGACTCTGAATCTCTGCTTTTACAGTGGCAGTAGTGGCTGTTGAGGTAAAACTAACCATATCTACTTCCGCACCCTTCTGCTTTTTCCATTTTGCAAAGGCATTCAAAGGATCAGTGAAATTTGTATCAGTTGATTCTCCGTAAAGTATTAATATCCTAGGGGGTGTATTAGCTGTCACAATCCCTCGATAATCATCGAAGTTAACAATACGAGCTTGAAGCAAATTAGCAAAAGCCGAAGATATTCTATCCGGTTCACTTCTAAGTTCATTAGTCCCTCTGTCATTAACAAAGCTCACGCGCAAATCCAAAGATCTACGTACTTGCAGTTCTTTGGTTACCGGGTTGTAGCTGAAAGGCGAAACCTGAACAGTTATCACTCTTATACCTCTGATTATCTGAGGATCACTGAAACGTACCACATTCTCAGGGTAGCTGCTGCCGCGCAGATAGAACTCCCGATCCATACTCAGATTCTTGGGAGAACCATATTCTTCATCATCTTGGAATGGATATGCTTCATAACCAGGGATGACGATTAGTTGCTCGTTAACAGTTTCAACCCGCACCGAACCTGTTGCCGGAATTGCAACCATCGTGCTTAGTACTGGCAGTTCCGGCAAACCGATATCTCTGGTTACACCACTATCTGCCATTTTTATGCGGGAATAAGACTTTCCATCAAGTTGTTCAGAACTGAACTCATAAGAAGGAAGCTGAAAACTAAGATTCAAGGTACCTGTACTTTTCCCGGCAACCTTGAAAGCAGACAAACTCGTCTGCGTCGAGAGAGAAGACACACTTGCAGAGAGGAAACTGAATATCCCCAACACTGCGATTAACACATACTTACGCATGGATACTCCTATTATGGGACTTTTAATTATCACATTGGTGTTAAACATTGCAATTAGCGGTGCAAAAGCGTGATTATTTTGGGCATTACAGGTTCTCCACCCCTTTGTAAAAGCAAACATTTTTTCTATCTCAACTGTCCTGATTTCACACTATTGCACCGAACATAATAGGCATAAAAGAGATGGCTTGAAATTATGAATCTAATTCAGAAATCACTGCCTCCCCTGAGAGCATTCGTGGACATTGTGCATTCCCAGCACTGCAGAAACCGGATTAAATTAAAAGCATGGAACAATCTTTGCTTGTTTAATTCCTCGTAGCGGCTTTTGGCTACATAGTCTATGTTTTTGCATCTTAAGGAGATGTTATGAAGAGGATGTTACTGTTTATTTTTGGTTTGACCATCGCCACCGGCTTTTTCGCCCAGAATCTTGAGGTATTGCGAAACTCACAACTTGTTAAGTTCAACGGGGTTTCTGTCCGCACTCCCAATTCTTCCAGCATCGTATTTTGGGATGACTCCATCACCGGCTCAGCCAACATCTGGGCACAGAAACTTAGTACCGAAGGTGTTCCTCTCTGGCTCACACCCCGGCAGATAACTTTCGGTTCCAATGAGAAACGTATCTCGGAAGCTGTGCTATCCAGTGATGGCAACATCATAATTCTGTATGATCAGATATCAATAACTGACTATCAAACTAAGCTATTCCTGCAGAAGCTCAGTCCCGCAGGTCAGGTTCTTTGGAGCACAGATGGCATCTGTGTTGGCAGCGCTTATTATCATGGGAGCAATAAGCTTCTGGTACCAAACTCGATTGGCGGAGCTTTTGTTGTATCCCATCCAATCGAAGGGGATAGTCAGCTCAACCTCCACAATTATAATTCCCTTGGGGCAAGCCTGCTGCCGGATCCTAATTTGTATAATATCCCTGCTTCCTACCTGACAGAAGCAGTTCCCGATGGAGAAGGAGGAATAATAATCAAAAGCGCAGTTTGGAATCATCCTAATGGCTACTCTACCCATCTGGTGCATATCAACAGCGAAGGAGATATAGTTGGCAGTAACCCGCTTATCTCTTCGGACGTCTTGGGCTATGGTTCGTATAGGATCATCTCTACTCCTCAAAATGAGTTTTTACTCTACCGCATAGACTACAATTCACTAGCTCTTATCAAGTTCGACATCAATGGCAATATGCTGTTCCCATCAGAGGTAAACATCCCTCTCATTGCCGGTTCTGGGTCAATTTTCAATACCACAGTTGTCCCCTCAACCGATGGTTGTTTCTTTTACAGTGCTGCCGGTTCTTCTATTGACAGCCCAGATTTCATCACCACGGGCAAGCTCAATAGCGATGGTACTCCGGCTTGGAGCTCTCCTGTGACATTTAATGAAACCGGCTATATCGAAAAAAACCTCATCACCCCTGCCCCCAATGCAGCCGTCTGGCTTTGCTATGCTCCTCGTACAGACAGCAACTCTTGGGATGAATGCTTGCTAAAAACCACTCTCATTTCTGCAAATGGCACTCCGGCTTTTGCCCCGGTTGAGATTGGCAGTAGCACCATATACAACTCCGTTCCCGTAGCCATCGCTCAGAACAATAAAGCAATCATTGTTTGGAACAACCTTGGTGATTCCACTGTTGGCGTTTCTTGCCAAACCATTAACAGCACAGGTGCCTTAGCCCAAGCACCCCCCGGAGTGTCTCTCAGAGCTACCCTAAACGGGTCTGCATCTCTGATTACAAGCCATAGCTTCAGCAATCGTTTCATATACTTGTTTAACGACACACGCACTCAGAGCTCCGGAAAGCTCTTCTTCCAGATTACGGATTCTGATATCGACCGCATTTTGGAGCAGGACGGCAGAGCATTAAATCCCGGTACTTTAGCCAGAGAAGTATATATGGATAGCATCGTGCTGCCCAACAACAAGCTGGCACTGCTATACACCCTAAGCGTAGATGATAACGACACCCTATACCTGCAGGAGATTAGTGACAATGGCCAGAAATCATATCCCGGTTTCGGATTACAAATAAGCATTTCGGGGCAAAGTTTCTTCAGCAACGCTAAGCTCAGCATCGTGGGCTCGGATGTTCTTATCGCCTGGGATTCAGCTGATCAAAATGGACAATCCGAATGGATAAGCGGTCAGCGCATTCATAATGGAATGGCATTGTGGCAACCTGGGGGAAAAACCATTGTTCCATCCACCATGCTCTATATTGACCTGCGTGCCCTTGTTGGCAATTACCTTATATTCGAGGGAGTTGCCCCCAATTGGAGCGAGTACAACCTGAAAGCTCTGGCTTTGAATGATAACGGTGATCCTGCCTCAGGATGGCAGAGTGAAGGCATTAGCATTGCCTCCAATGCATTGATCTACACAAATATGTTGCTAAGTGCAGGGCTAATGGCTAACAACCTGGCACTTCTCTATAACAATACTGATGACGGTGTTGTTACGTTATATGCTCAAGAAGTTGACCCAAGCGCAAACTTACTTCTGGGACAACAAGGTATAACATTGGGAGAGGCAGATAACTATTACTCCATGTTCATCTCGGATGCTCTTTACAACACCGATTTGAGCTTCCTGATTCGCAAGGATGTTCAACCCGGAGTTTACCTGCAGATACTGCACCCCGATGGAACAACCGGCTTTGAGGGATTAGGAACATATATCGATTACGAGTGGGAAACAATGCAAGAACCAAAGCTCATCAGGTATCTCTCCGGGAACTATTCTGTTCTCTGGTCAGGATATGAAAGTGATCACAGTATCCTCAATCATCGCTACGTTTCTGCTTCCGGCGAGATTTCCGATGCTGAGTTTCCTGAACTCCCCCCTGCTAATGCAAGTTACACCCAATTATGCACCTCCTCTATTGGCAATGTTGGCAGTTTTGCCTTTAATGGCAACACCTACTATGATCTATATCGTGGAGATCCGTTAACGCTCAGTAGCGTGTATGCCGTAAAGATAAATCCTCTCCCAAGTAGTATCGATGATCCATCTGTCAGTTCTCCGGTTTTGGATTGCAGTAACTACCCCAATCCATTTAACCCCAGCACCACCATCAGATACAGCATTGACAAAGCTCAAGAGGTTAAGTTGGCAATATACAACTCCAAGGGGCAGTTGGTAAACACCATCGTTAATCAGCAACTGAATGCAGGTTTGCATGAAGTTGTTTGGGACGGCAAGGATAGCCAAGGTAATGCGGTTGCCAGTGGCATATATCTATACAAGATCCAAGCCGGTAAGTACAGCCAAACCAAGAAAATGATGCTTATGAAGTAATCACGATAATACATATACATTCAGCCACGGCTACCGCAGAGGTGCCGTGGCTGTTCATTTGGGGTGAGGGTTTACACTATCTGCTTGTCCAGTTCGCCCAGGAAGATATCCAGAAGGATACCAACCACCATTTCGAAGAAGACCTGCTCGTTCT
>CALDSN010000176.1 GCA_937924555.1 uncultured bacterium
ATGGTGCTCGCTTAATTGGGAGGACAGCCCTTGGGGTGACAACTTCCACACATCTCTTATCTGGAAGCTGTTGCCGTATTTTGATCAAGTGAAACCGGACTCTGCCTTATGTATGGGGTGTAAAACTGGACGCAGTGCCTTTGAATTGGCAAGATACTTCCAGCAGGTTACAGGATTGGATGCCACCACAAGGCTTATCCGCCTTGCCACACAGATGAAAGAAGAAGGATTTATCCGCTACTACAGCGTTGAGGAAGGTGATATAATCTCACCCAAAGAGGTAAGTTTGGAGGAGATGGGACTTCTTCCCTATGCTGAACGCTGCGATTTTTGGCAGGCAGATAGCGCAAACCTACCCACAAAATTTACAGGTTATGACTTTATTCTTGCTGAGAATGTGTTGGAACGCAGCGCTAACCCGGCAAACTTCCTGCATATGCTTAAGGACAGGTTGAATCTGGGTGGCATCGTGGTGATTGCCGATGCTTATGACTGGTCTGAGAACTACACTACTGCAGATAACCACTTGGGAGGGTTTCGTAAGGATGGCGAACCCCAGCGAAGTTATGATGGCTTATGCAACATTATGGAAGAGCATTTTGAGCTGATGTCGCCACCTTTCGATTTGTTGGAAAGCTTGAAACTTCATGCGCGTAAGTGGGAACTAAAACAAGTGCAAGTGAGTATCTGGAAACTGAAATAATGAAGCACCTATTGCTGTTGCTGTTGATTATGATAATTCCTCTTGCTTCTTGGAGCGAGTTAATCAGCATCGGTGAAGGAACAGTGCTGAACCAAGGGTTACCGATAGAGCCTGTAGCTCGTTACTCATATTCACAACAGCTTTTCTTAGCTCCGGAGATAGGTGTGGGCGGCGTGATAGACACCTTGTATTTCCATTACCAGGTTAGCAGTCAGCTCTTCAAGCCGGGAAACAAGGATATCAAGGTATATCTGGGACATACCGGAAGAACCTTGATGCAGAGCTGGTTTCCTGTTGACAGTCTTAGCTTGGTGTTCAACGATTCATTAACTGCCTTCAACTACCCTAATCCTCTCCCGGGTAATGGCTGGATGCGCATTGCTCTCAGCAACCCATTTCTTTATGATGGTTTGCAGAACTTGATTTTAGCGGTGGATGAAAACACTCCTGATTACGGCAACACCTCGGATGACTTTTATTGCAGCAATGTTAGCCTGCAGCGGGCAATTCAATACCAAAATCACCAAATCAACCCTGACCCGGCGAACCCTCCCGGTACGGGATACACCCTGAAAACGCATCGCTCCAATTTACGCCTCAGCATGCAGGCTCATCATTATATACCGGTTCAACCAGATCCACTGAATGAAGCGAATGGAGTTAGCTTGTATCCAACTCTATCATGGACAAGCATGTGTGATACCTTTGATTTAAGTTTCGGCACCCATCCGGATAGCCTGGTGATCCTTGCCTCTTCCATACCCGGTAACATGTGGCAGATGGAATCTCCCCTGCAATATAACAAGCACTACTACTGGAAAGTAACCGGCTACTACAATTCACAAAGCTATCTCTCACCTATTTGGGAATTCACAACCGTTGGAGAAGCAATCTCGGCACCATGCAACCTATCCGGCTATTATAACGGGCAACAAGTGCAACTCACTTGGCAAGCACCTCTCACCGGAACGGCACAGTACTATAGAGTTTACCGCAATTCCAGCTTTTATGTAAGCACTGAGCAGAGCAATTTGAACGATGCCAATGTAACTTCAGGCTTTACTTATTATTACTATGTGACGGCGGTTAATCCAACTGCAACTGAAAGTGTGGCTTCCAATCTCATTAGCGTAACTATACCTGTCGTCCAACCTGATCTGATTATTAACCAAAGTTTTGAAGCCATCTCCGCCTTTTCGGTTAATATTCCCGGATGGAGCACCCTTGATGCGGATGCATCACTAACATGGGCGTGGGATACTGTTTCCTTTCCCCATGAGGGCGAGGCTTATGCTTGGATGATATTTTCTCCCCAAGAAACAACTCCCCCACTGTTGGGGGTTTCAGCCCACTCCGGTTCAAAGATGCTGATGTGCATGAGTAGCCTCAATCCCCCTAATAATGACTGGCTTATCAGTCCGCAAATACATCTGGGACAGACAGGTACATTAAGCTTTCATGCACGTTCGGCAGTATCCGATTTTGGCTTAGAGCGCTTGAAGGTGCTAGTATCCACTTCGGGAACAGCACCCACAGATTTCGCTGCTATTAACCCGGGCAACTATCTCTCTGTTCCTGCCTCATGGACGGAGTATAGCTATAATCTGGCAGTATATGGGGGGCAAAACATCTACCTTGCTTGGAACTGCATCTCAGTTGATGCTTTCGCTTTGTTTTTGGACGATATTAAGCTGGTTAGTAACGGTGGCTCTGTTGGGATTGATGATGCCCTTGCCCCCACCCCAAACATTGTAAACATGCCCAACCCGGCGCATGATGATTTCACCGTAAAGAGCAATGAAGGCAGCACCTTTGCTTTGGAAATCTATGACCTAAGAGGCAGGAAGCTGTATAGCCAAGGCGACTTAACCACCTTCAACAGCAAAGAACAGAATATCTCCCTAGCATCTGGGCTGTATTTTCTGCGGGTTACCCAGGGAGGAAGCAGCAGGATGCTTAAGCAGGTAATTGTAAAGTAGCGTGCACTCCCCTCTATTTTACTCTTAGATTCCTTGCTATTTTGGCTCATCATTCTTAGGTGACTCCCTCGTGACTCCCTCGTCCGACCCGGGAATCATGAGGGAGTTACGTGGGAATCAGCAGATGTTTGTTTAGGGGGCTTTGGTTAAGCTAACAGCTATTCCCGATAGTAGATAGCCTGGATGGGGTCGATACTCGCTGCTTTCAGGGCAGGATACAATCCCGAAGCAAAGCCAACCAAGAGGGAAAAACCTATGCCTACCGCAACACCTTGGTATGGGAGATACAATGGGAAGTGAATAGATTGGGCAATTGCAGTGATAAGCACCCATGCAAACACCACTCCTGAGACGGAGCCCCATAAAGCAAGAACCAACGCTTCAAAGATGAAGTAGAAAAAGATATCTGTTTCGGTAGCGCCGATGCTCTTACGGATTCCAATCTCGCTCATGCGCTCTTGAATGGAGATAAGCAAGGTGCTGAACAAACCAATACCTCCCACAATCAAAGATATTGAAGCAATGGCAATCAGCGTTATATTCCATTTCTTCATAAACTTATCTATTTCTGTGGTGATGGTTAGCAGGAAGTCCCCCACATCCATGAAGCTGAAATTTGGATACATATTGTGTCGGGATAGAAGCAGTTGGCGTGCTTCCTTTTTCATGGTTGAGTAAGCAGCATCAGAACCGGCTTGTATATATATCTGATGCACCATACCACCCGTTCCGAGATAGCGAGCACCATAACGCAGAGGCACATACACTGCTTTGAGATCTTCTCTTCGTTCAAAGGTATTAAAATTCATCCCATTTCCCGAATCCAAGGCATCCTTGCCCAACACTCCCACGATCTTAAGCCGATGGTCTCCGAGTTGAAGATACTCCCCAACAGTTTTTTTATCTTTGAAGTGCTCTTTTGCGAAGTTATAACCCAAAACTGCTACTGCCATGGCGTTGTCGTTTTCATATTCGTTAAAATATCGCCCTTGCTGCAGGGTGTATGTCTTATTACGGAAGAATTCCGCATTCGTGGCACGGAGCCTGACATTGCGGGTCTTGCTCCCAATACGGAAGATGCTGCTGGATTCGATCATGCCATACATGCTTTGATACTTCAATGCATCGCGCAGGGCTATATAATCCTCGTAGTTGAGGCTGGGTGTGCTTTGCTTGGCGCGTCTAATTCCATTACGTGTATTGTCAGAGTTCAGATCTGCGCTTCCCGAGCCGGGGGTTATCACGATAGAGCGATTCCAACCCATACCCTCCATATTGTTCTTTATCAGAGTTTTGAGCGCATAGACACTGGAGAACATGGTAACCACTGCCAAAACCCCGATAACTATTCCCGTGAGAGTCAAAAGCGAGCGTAGCTTGTGGCTTAAAATGCTTTGTAGTGCGCTCTTTATCCCGTCACGGAAGTGCATCGTTTAATCCAGTTGAGTGTTACACTTGGGGCATTGTTTATAGCTGCCCTTATCGCGAGAATACTTCTCTACAATATAGGGGTTGCCACAGTTGGGACAAGCGATGGGCAGGGGTTTGTCGTTGGTGATGAACTTGCAATCCGGATATCGGTTACAGGAATAGAAAGGTCTGCCTGTCTTGCTTTTACGCGATGTCAGCTCACCTATACCGCATTCTGGGCACTTTATCCCCAAGGTCTTGGGTCTGGCATATTTACACTTAGGATAGGTGGAGCAGGCAATGAACTCCCCAAACTTTCCGGTGCGCATGATAAGAGGGTTCCCGCAATTGGGACATTTCTCATCCAGTGTTGTGGGCACAAGAATCACAATCTTGCCATTCTCATCGCGTTTGAAGCTTTTGCTGTTCTTACACTCGGGATACCTGCTGCAGGAAAGAAACTCTCCACCCTTGCTGCGTTTGATTACCATGGAGCCCGTTTTACATACATCGCACATCAAACCGCTATCCTGAATGAAGCTACTTTTCTCTTTCTTAACATCCACTTTGGTGATAAGCCCTTGCAATTGGTCGTAGTATCCACGTACCAAGTCCGTCCAGATGACGCGGCTATATTCCACTTCATCCAACTTATCTTCCATTTGGGCGGTAAACTTCACGTTGAAGATAGCATCAAACTTCTCCACCAAAAAGCGGTTTACATCTGTGCCCAAGGGTGAAGGCAGGAATGCTTTCTTTTCCATGGTGACATACTTGCGGTTGCGAATGGTGCTGATGATGCTGGCATAGGTGGAGGGTCTGCCGATGCCTTTGGCTTCCAGTTCCTTGATAAGAGATGCCTCGGTGTAGCGTGATGGAGGGGTGGTGAAGTGTTGTGAAGATAGCAGTTCGCTATGCTCCAGGTTATTGCCGTTGGCATAGTCCGGGTGTATCTTTTCCCCCAAGGGGATGTTCACATGGGGATATGCCTTCAGGAAGCCTTCTTCGGTTATCTGATTGCCATTTGCGGTAAACAAAGCTTTTCCGAGTTCGATCTTTGCTGTGCTTACCAAGAGCTTAACCGGCTTCATCTGCGTAGCTACAAAGCGCTGCCAGATGAGGGTGTATAGCTTAAGTTGTTCCTTGCTAAGCGTTCCCTCCAAACTTTCCGGAGTACGGAAAGCTTCGGTGGGGCGTATGGCTTCATGGGCATCCTGTGCACTCTGTTTATTCTTGTAAACCCGGGTTGTGCTATGCAGTAAATCCGCTCCGTAACGCTCCTTGATAAGGGCTTGGCAGTTTGCCACAGCCTCATCTGCGATACGGGTGGAGTCTGTTCTCATATAGGTGATAAGACCCGCACTTTCACCGCCAAGGTCGATACCCTCATACAACTCTTGAGCGATGCTCATGGTGCGTTGTGCCTGGAAACCAAGTATCTTGGAGGCTTCTTGCTGCAAGGTGCTGGTAATAAAGGGTGGTGGCGGTTCCACATTGCGGGAGTTCCGTTTTATCTCAGCAAGTTTGGCAGTTTCATGCTTGATGGTTTCCACCAGTTCCGTTGCCGTTTTTTCATCGGCAATTTCCAGCTTCTTGCCATCAAACTTCTCGAGGCTTGCCTTGAACTTGGGCAGCTTGTCCCGCCAGAAATCTGCTTCTATCTTCCAGAATTCCTTGGGCACGAATGCTTGTATCTCTTCTTCCCGCTCACAGATAAGGCGCAGGGCAACAGATTGCACTCTGCCGGCAGAGAGGTCTTTGGCTATCACTTTCCACAGTAAGGGACTGATGCTGTAGCCAACTATCCTATCCAGTATCCGCCTGGCTTGTTGGGCATCAACTTTGGGCATATCAATGTTGCCGGGGGTTTCCAGGGCAGAATTAATCGCCTTGGAGGTAATTTCGTTAAACACAATGCGGAATACAGACTTGCCCTTAAGCTCTTTTGCCAGAGCTTCTTTCAGATGCCAGGCAATGGCTTCTCCCTCACGGTCATGGTCGCTGGCAAGATACACCACATCGGCATCCTTGGCAAGCTCACGCAGTTCTCCGATAACCTTGCTTTTCTTCTTATCAATCACATAGTTGGGCTTAAACTCTTTATCAACATCTACACCCAGCTCATGCTGCGGCAAATCGCGGATATGCCCCATGGATGCTTTTACGCTAAACTTGTTCTTCAGGAACTTGCTGATTGTCCCCGCTTTTGCGGGGGATTCCACGATGATTAGTCCTTTTGCCATGCTATGTCCTTAATCTTCCATTTCTTCATGCTGACCGCAGCACTTCTTATACTTTTTACCGCTGCCACAGGGACAGGGATCATTACGTCCTACTTTGGCAGCAACCCTTATCGGGCGTTGTTTTTCCTCAGCTTGATTGTTAAACTGAGGGGGGGCACTCATGTTTTGATTAAACTGTTGGGCTTGTTCCTGTGCATGCAGGAAGGCATTCATGTCGGCATGGCTCATATTGGCATGCTTCAACATATCATCCATCTGCGCTTGAGACAGGATATAGGTGGTAAACACCTTCTTGGTTACATTCTCTTGAATGCGGCTAATCAGGCTCTGGAATAGCTCGAAGCTTTCTTTTTTATACTCTATCAATGGGTCTTTATTGGCATAGGAACGCAAGTGCACTCCGTCCTTCAGCAAGTCCATTTCATGGAGGTGATCCCGCCATTCATCATCCACAACTTCCAGCAGTGCTCTACGCTCAATATTCCTAAGCTGTTCTGCGCCCATACTTGCTTCCTTATGTTCGTAAGCACGCATGGCAAAGTCCGTTAAGGTACTCAGCAGCAAGTCCCTGTTCAGATGGTCGCTTTCCAAATCGCTGGGCTCTATCCCAAGGTTCAGGCTGTTCTTGAACCACATACATACCCGCTCCAAGTTCCAGTCTTCGGGATAGCTATCGGCAGGTATGATGTCGTTAACCGTATTCTCTATTGTCTCGGCTATCATATCCAAAATCTCTGCTTTCAGGTCGTATCCCTTCAGCACACTGCGGCGGTATGAATAGATAACCTCACGCTGCTGGTTCATCACTTCATCGTATTTAATCAGGTTCTTGCGTATTTCAAAGTTATGCTCTTCCACCCGTTTCTGTGCCTTTTCCACCGCTTTGGTCATCCAAGGATGGCGGATGGCGTCACCGGGCTTCAAACCTATCTTCATCATCATGGGGGCAATCCTGTCGCTGCCAAAGAGGCGCATCAGGTCATCTTCCAGTGAGAGGAAGAAACGTGATGTACCAGGATCTCCCTGACGTCCCGCACGTCCGCGAAGCTGACGGTCTATACGCCTGCTTTCGTGGCGTTCGCTACCAATCACATGCAAGCCATCCAAGGGTAAGCCCCAAGGGAATTCCTCCGTTAAAGCATTGGATAGATTCCGATAGCTTTCGGAGCTTCCGCTAACAACGCCTTTACCCAGCTTGATGTCTGTTCCACGACCCGCCATGTTGGTGGCAATAGTCACGGCTCCGGGTTGACCTGCTCCGGCTACTATTTCCGCTTCCCGCTGGTGTTGACGGGCATTTAGCACATTGTGCGCAATGCCTTTACGCTTGAGGAGGCGGGAGATAATTTCACTAACTTCCACGCTAACGGTACCTACCAACACGGGCTTGTTCCTCTCGTGCCAATAGCTGATTTCATTTATTATTGCCTGATACTTATCGTTTTTGCTTAGATAAATCATGTCATCATGGTCTATACGGGTAATGGGCACATTGGTGGGGATAACCATCACCGGGAGCTTGTATATCTCCATGAATTCCGATTCCTCTGTAACCGCTGTACCTGTCATACCTGCCAGCTTCTCGAACATGCGGAAGTAGTTTTGTAGGGTAATGGTGGCAAAGGTTTGGGTACCGGCTTCAATTTCCACGTTTTCCTTGGCTTCCAATGCCTGATGCAGCCCATCCGAGAACCTTCTGCCGGGCATCTGTCTGCCGGTAAATTCATCCACGATGATAACCTTGTTGTCTATCACCACATATTCCTGATCATTCTCGAACAAGGTGAAGGCACGCAAGAGTTGGTTGATGTTGTGCAGCTTTTCGCTTTTATCCATAAACTTATTGGTAGCCAGCTCTTTGCGCCTCATTCTCTCTGCTTCGGAGAGGTTCTCTGCCTGGTCAATTTCGCTTAGCAGTTCATCCAGGCTCTGCACGATGAAGAGGTCTGCTTCTTTGCGGGACAGCAGTTCTCTGCCTTTATCGCAGAGGTCAACGCTGTTATGCCGTTCTTCCACGGCATAAAACAAGTTCTCATCCAATTGGTGCATATTTTTATCACGAAGGTAGATGCCTTCGATGTCGTTCACCATCTTCTTCAGTTCGCCATCTTGCATCAGCTTTTGGAATGCTTTGTTCTTCGGAGCAGCTCGCTTCACCAGTAACAAGTTTCTTGCCAAGCGCTGGTTATCCGGATTTGGGTTATCATCGCGATTATCTTCCCTAATCTCAGTAAGGAATCTCTGCACAAGCGCATTCTGGCTCTGTACCAATTGTGCAATTATGGGGCGTAGCTCAGGGTAAAAATTCTTATCCTGAGAAATAGGTCCGCTGATGATCAACGGGGTTCGGGCTTCATCCACCAATATACTATCCACTTCGTCCACGATGGCATAATAGAAATCCCGCTGCACAAGCTGCTCGCCGGATACTGCCATGTTATCGCGCAGATAGTCGAAACCGAATTCGCTGTTCATGCCATAGGTTACATCGCATGAGTAGGCTGCTTTACGTGAGGCAAAGTCCATCCCCGTGGTGATGCAGCCAACCTTCATCCCGTGGAAGGCAAAGATGGGGGTCATCCACTCGGCATCGCGGCTGGCAAGGTAATCGTTCACGGTAACCAGATGCGCACCGCGTCCCACAAGGGCATTGAGGAACAGGGGCAGGGTTGCCACCAAGGTCTTTCCTTCTCCCGTTGCCATTTCGGCAATCTTGCCATCATGCAAAGCCATGCCACCGATTAGCTGCACATCGAAG
>CALDSN010000177.1 GCA_937924555.1 uncultured bacterium
GGCGACCACCGAGATCTACACTCTTTCCCCTACACGACGCTCTTCCGATCTGCTTGCAGGGAGGTTTTCCTCCAACAGCTTGGCATAGTTGGCGAAGGCGTTGTATATCAACCGGCGCATCAGCTTTTGGTTCAAACCCTCGGTTAAGGGATACACAGGCAAGACCTCGCGCTGGTGCCAGAAATCGCTATCTTCATCTTCCTCAATCAGCTCAAAATCGGGATGCACCATCTGCAACTGACCGTTATACTCGCTAAGTGTCCCGCTCAGCCACACCAGTCTGCCCGGTCTGAACAGCGTTTCATACGCCTTGGGATACTTGAACCAGGAACACACCAAGCCCACCTTGCTGTCGCTAACCCCCACATTAAGAATGTTCTTGCCTCTGGCGGAACTGCGGATATCCACCCAGGAGATCATGGCAGTGAAGGCGACAATATCTCCCACATTAAGCTCGAATAGACTGGGATTAAGCTTGCGGTTGATGTAGGCACGGGGGAAGTACTCCAGCAAGTCCAAAACTGTCTTGATGCCGAGTTTTGCCAATAAACGGGCACGATTATCCCCCACCCCTTTAAGGTATTTAACGCTCTGTAACAGCGGATTAGTTGTTTCAACCTTGTTTTCTGCCATGTGAGCAACACTAATATACTGTGCAATTTTGTCAATCTACAGTGTATATCGCTGAATCTTGGCAGAATACACTGCACTATCATTACGGACTTACTGCGGGCAAAGTCTGCAATAAGTCCGTAATGATAGCGTAGTTGTTCCAAGAACCGTAAATTTCTCTTGACGCTAAGCCCAAGGGGGGATATATTGTGTTTGTAATTGTTAGCAAATGGGGCAAGCCCTTGTGTTTTTGTATTTTTCACATATCCAAACAAGGAAATTCTATCTATCAGGAGAAATGACTATGAAGATGTGGAAACAGTTAAGTCTTGCACTTGTCGCATTTAGCATGATGAGTTGCGCCAGTGCAAAAGTCCCGATTGTGGACGCAAATCAACCCAATCCGGTTGTACAAGTGGTGAAAAGTGTGCGTGAGGCAGTTGTGCAAATCCGTGTGGAATCCAAGATGACCGTACAGAACTATCGCAATCCGTTCTTTGATGACGATTTCTTCCGCCAGTTCTTCCCCCAGCAACCCAATCAACAATCCCGCCCGGTAGTGTCCATGGGAAGCGGCTTTATCTATGAATATAACAACTCCACCCGCGAAGCCTTTATCATGACCAATAACCATGTGGTTGATAAAGGAAGGGAAGGAACAATCACCGTAACCCTCGCAGATAAGGTTACTTACACGGGAACTGTGGTCGGCTTGGATCCCAACACCGATGTTGCCGTAATCAAGATTGTGATGAAAGAAGGCGAGAAAGTGACGGTTGCTCCGCTTGGTGATTCGGACAATCTGGAGATAGGTGAATGGGCAATAGCCATTGGCAATCCCTTCAGCGAAGGCTTGGATAGAACCGTTACCCTTGGTGTTATTTCCGCCACCAGCCGTGCCAACCTAAATCTGGGCGAAAACTCCCCCATATATCAGGATTATATCCAAACCGACGCCGCCATCAATAGCGGAAACAGCGGTGGTCCCCTGCTGAACATCAACGGGGAAGTGATCGGTATAAACTCCGCTCTCGCCAGTAACAACGGTGGTAATGTGGGTATAGGCTTTGCCATCCCTATCAATCTTGCCAAGCGTGTGGTGGACGACCTGGTAGCCAGCGGAAAGGTTAGCCGCGCCTATATCGGTATCCTCCCGCAGGAGATAACCCCGGATATTATGGAGTCCTTCCAACTTAATGAAGTCTCCGGCGTGTTGGTATCCAAAGTGGAAAAGGACTCCCCCGCAGAGAAAGCGGGAGTGGAGATTGGCGACATCATCCTGGAAATTGATGGCGTTAAAGTGCCCAGTGTGCCGAAGTTCCGCATCGCCGTTGCCACTGCTAAAGTGGGCAAGGAAATCCCCTTCAAGATATATCGCAATAACAAAGAAATGACCGTTAAAATGGTGCTGGAAGCCTTCCCGGATGATACCGTAGCCTCCACCGGTGAGAATAAGACCGGTGTTGCCACAGGTATCAGCGTGGAAGCAATCGACAGCAGCGTTGCCAAACGCTTGGGCGTTAGCGGAGAAGAAGGCGTGGTGGTCTCTGCCGTGGAGCCAAATTCACCTGCAGCAAAATCCGGCTTAAGGGTTGGCTATGTCATTCTCAGCATCGACGGCACGGAAGTGAACAGCCCCAAAGAATTCAGCCAGGTGCTGGAAACAGCCAAAGCAAATATGGAGAAGGATAAGCGCAAGACCTTACGTCTCTATGTGCACGATACTAACAAACAACCTGCCTTCCTGATCCTGCGTTTCGATTAATACCCAACAAATCGCATATAAAAAGGGTGAGAGACTTCATTGTCTTTCACCCTTATCTTTTGCAACAGAAAAGCTTAAAATGCTTGGCGACCTGTGCGGTGCCGAATAATCTCTGCCAGGATGCTAACGGCAATCTCGTAAGGAGTCTGCGAGCCGATGGGCATGCCGATAGGGGCATGACAGGTGGCAAGAACCTCCTCTTTGATGCCCTTTTCCCGCAGTTTGGCAAAGGTCTGGGCAACCTTGGCTTTGCTGCCAATCATGCCCAAGTAGGCATAATCCTGCCCCATGCACTGCTCCAGCACTTGTTTGTCGTGCAAGTGTCCATGGGTCATGATAACGATATAGGCGTGCTTACTAAACTGTATCACGCTGCTAAGCTCGCTGTAATCGTGCAGGATTACTTCGTGGGAGAACAGGCTTAAATCACTGTTACAAATCTCTTGACGGTTGTCGATTAGGCACACATGAAAGCCGCACAACTTGGCAAAATGCCCCAAAGCCCTGCCACAGTGACCGGCACCAATAATGTAGAGCCGTTGAGAGAGATGCAGGGCTTCGATATACACCGAAACCTGTCCCCCGCAGATCATGGAAGTGCCGAAATCAGCCGTGTTACCATCCGGAGAGAGGGAAAAAC
>CALDSN010000178.1 GCA_937924555.1 uncultured bacterium
CCTCAATAACACGCTTGGCAATCTGGCTAACCGGGTGTTTGCCTTTACCCTTAAGGACTTTGAGGGCAAGGTAATGCCCTGCGAGCCGGATGCGGAAAGCAAAGCCGTGTTGGATGAAGCGGATGCTCTGCTGAACGAGATTGATGCCGGATACAAAGACTATCAGGTGAAGAAGAATACCAAGCTGGTGATGGATATCGCGCGTTTGGGGAATAAATACTTCGATGAACGCAAGCCCTGGAGCGTGATTAAGGAAGATCGTGCCAAGGTGAATGAAACGCTCTTTGTATGTGCCAATCTACTGGCGAAGCTCTCCATTGCGCTTTTGCCGATTCTGCCGAAGCACATGAAGCAGCTCAGACGGATGATGAATCTGCCTTTGGAGCCTGTGTTTGCCGATGCTTATGGTCTCTTGGATAAAGAGATACAACTCGGAGAGGTTAAGCCCTTGTTCCGTAAGCTGGAAGATGAGGAGATAGACAGGCAACTGGAACTGCTGAAAGCAAGCTGCAAAGCTGCACCGGCGGTGGAATATGCTCCCATTAAGGATAGCATTAGCTATGAGGACTTTGCCAAGCTGGATATTCGTTTGGCAAAGGTGCTGGAAGCTTCGGTGGTGCCCAAGACGGATAAGCTGCTGAAACTGAAGGTAGATATTGGCAACGAGCAGCGAGAACTGGTGGCAGGTATAGCAGAGAGCTATAAGCCCGAAGAACTTGTGGGCAGGGTAATCACTATGTTAGTTAATCTTGAGCCGCGCAAGATACGCGGAATCACCTCGCAAGGGATGATTTTGGCTGCTCACAGCGACGGAGCCATCAAAGTGATGCTTCCCGATGGTGGAGGCAGTCCGGGAGCCACTGTACAATAAAGCCCCAAGAAGCATAGATGAAACACCTGTTTTGCTTCCTGCTTCTGTTTGCCTCTATGTTGTGCATGGAGGCGGCAGAGTATAGGAACAATCAGCTTTATCTGGAAATAAACCTCGTATCTGGCACATCAATCAGCCTTAAGCAACAAGTTGCCGGAGCAAGCATGCTAATCAGCGATGCGGAAGGTCTGTTCTGCCGCACTCTGATAGGCAATATCAGCATAACTCAGGCTAATCCGGGAACCACGAGTTACTATACCTTTTTGGAGCATCGTGAAGTTGCGGATGAGGTGCCGGATGATACTTTAGCAGTAAGCAGAGAGTTCTTTGCCTGGGAGGATAATCATCTGGTTATCAAGCATGAGTTGCTGTATTACAGCAGGTTAAGCTTTGCTAGTAGAGATGAAGCAGAAAGCTATGCCAAAGCGCACAAGATGGATAGGAGCAGTATTATCGAAGTGCCGTTGATTAACTCCACCGTGAAAGTGCAGACAGATAAAGGTGAAAGCATCTATTGGGAGACACCTCTTAAGCTTAGTTGCGCTTCAGGATTGAAGATTAACGAGCTTGGCTATCCCTTTGAGGGAGAGTTTATCCTCAAGACCGTTGCCGGGAAGTTGGTGTTGAACCAGTTGTTACCCATGGAGGATTATCTTGCTGGGGTTATTCAGAACGAGATAGGCAACACATCTCCCCCTGAAGCCCTTAAAGCTCAGGCGGTGGCGGCTCGTACTCATGCACTGTCTTTGCTGTTAAACAACCGTCATAAAGCTGATGGTTACGATTTATGCAGCGGGACGCATTGCCAGGTGTATAAGGGTAAATATCTGCAAAGTGAAGCCATTAGAAAGGCAGTGTGGGATTGTAGGGCTGAGGCACTATTCACCGCGAGCGGAGTTGCTGATGCCACCTATCACAGCTCTTGTGGAGGGAAAACCGATGCCTCCAGTATAATCTGGAAAGGCAAGCCCATTACCCATCTGAATGGAGTTACCTGCATCCCGGAAGCGGATTCGCTGGACTTAAGCACCGAAGCAGGCAGCAGAGAGTGGATAGATCAAAAGCAGGACAGCGTAGGAATGAGTTCTTGGGAAAGGGGTGCCCTAAGCTGGGATAAGAGTATCAGCAGGGCGAAACTGGCAGCAAACACCGGCATGGCATACATTGACAAGCTGGAAATCCTATCCCGCGGGCATTCCGGCAGGATTGTGAGCATGAAACTGTATGGTGACAAGACGGTTAAGCTGGATAATGAGTATAAGATACGCCAAGCATTTGCTAATCTGCTATCTTCCTTCTTTTACATCAAAGGCAGCTATAGCCTTGCAGATGGTGCAGTTATCATCCGTCCTCAGGATACATTGAACCTGAAGGGTAAGGGTGCCGGGCATGGGGTTGGAATGTGCCAGGTTGGTGCTTTGCGCATGGCAAGAGCTGGGAAAAGCTATAAAGAGATATTGGCGCATTACTATCCTGGGGTGACGCTGCGCAGCGATTGGTTGGCTTGCGAAGAAACAGAATTCGTCCCTGATGCGGAATAGATGAGAGAGTTATAATGAGTGATATGATTTTACGCGGAACTGCTTTTGATAACCAGTTCCGTATTTTCGCGGTGCAAAGCACGGCAACGGTGCAGAAAGCAAGGGATTTGCATGATTTGTCGCCCCTTGCCACCATTCTTTTGGGCAAGCTGCTGTCCGCAGCAGCAATGATGAGCTGGGATTTGAAGAATCCTTTGGCAGAGAGCACAATTCGCGTGGATGCGGAAGGTCCTTTGGGTGGGGCAGTGGCAATCTGCACTGCTGAAGGTAAAGTGCGTGGATATGCCATGCATCCGGAGCTGTTTATTGAGGATAATCCGCGTGATAACCTCTTTACCGGAAAGCACTTGGGCAAGGGTACACTCACTGTAATCCGGAATGGAGCGGTAAAGACCCCCTATATGGGCACCTGCGCTTTGGTTAGCGGAGAGATAGCCGAGGATGTGGCGGAGTATTATCTGCAATCGGAGCAAATACCCACCGCGGTTAATCTTGGTTTGTTGATAGATAAAGATGCCACCATTCGTAGCAGCGGAGGCTATATAATTCAGCAGCTTCCATTTGCTAAGGCGGAGGCAGCAGAGCTTATTAGCAATAACATCAACGCTACTCCCAATGTTAGTGACCTCATGGACATGGGCTATGGCATCCGTGATATATTGGATAAGTTCATTTTTAAGGGCATTGAGTGGCAAGAGACTGATGCCAAGGAGATAAGCTATCAATGCACCTGTAGCAAGCAACGATTTGCCGATGCACTGAGGCTTTTGGGGAGCAAGGAGCTTGAGGAAATGGTGGATGGGATTTCTCCCGTATGCCATTACTGCAATAGCACATATGACTTTTCTACAGATGATATGAAGGATATTATCCGCAGTTTGGAGGAAGCATGAGTAGGTTGTTACTTGTTATGCTCTTGTGTTGCATCAGCATATCTGCCTTATCTTTAACGAATGATGAGATAAACTTCTTGGTAGATAAGGAGCAGTTTACACTATTGGAAAAGCATGCCGACGCCTTGCTGAACAAGGCGTATAGCGGCGATAGGGAGGATATCCTAAGCGTGTTGAATTATGCTATCAGAGCAGATCAACCGGGCCTTGCGGTGCTTTGCAACAAACGGCTTGCTACTGAGTTTCAATCTCTGGATGCAGCACTGCAATGGTTGATGCTAACCCAAGCTGCGGAGGTGGATAGCATTGCATGGCAGGCAGAAGTGCAGGAGATTATTGCCGCATTTCCCGCAGCCTTGGATAAGAGTGTGATTAGCTACTATGCGGGACAGGCAACTGAGGAAGACATCTCGGTGGCTATTGCCTTGGCAGATAAGTATAACGATGTGATTGAGACAATGGCAAAGGAGATTATTGACGAGATTAGCACTCAGCGAAGTGACTCTCTGGCCATTGCCTTGATAGATCAGTTTCGCACCGGCTTTCCCTACTCCAAGTATGACCAGATTGCTTACTACTATCAGCTTTACCACCTAAGCACAGCCAAGAACTGGGAGGTTTTTGGGGATGCGGCAGACAAGCTGGCTAATAAAAGCCCGGTGCATGCTTACATCACAGCCATTTACATCATCTCTCCCAGTCATCGCAAGGCATATACCGGGGATAAAGATCCGCTACTGCAGGCAGAAGAACTGCTGAAACAAGCTGCCTCGCAAGAAGCACAAACTCTTTTGTACGATAACTATAGTCCTGCTGACTGGCAAAGTAGAATTGCCTTACAGCAGGCAAAGATAGACTATTACCAATTGTTGCATAAATATGGACTGTTTGGAGACGAAAAACCGCAGAATCCTCTTAAGAAGCTACCCCTGCGTGATTTCAACGCCATTAAGAAGCAGCTAAGCAGCATCAGCTTTACGAACAATGACCGTGGAGAATACTCCGAGAAATATTTCTGGTTGGGAAAGCTGCTCTCCCTTAACCCCAAAGCACAAAAGGAAGCTGCCAAGAGCTATGCGGAGTGTCTGCGTTGGGGCTCTCCTCGCAAAAAGTATGATAACGAAGCTTGGGATGCAATTTTGGCTATCCACAGCTCCTTGAAGATAAAGCAGGATCCCATGGACTGGATACGCCGTATCTGTGGATACAAAGGCATTGTGTTTGAGGATGTATCGGAACAAGCAGGGGTGGAAGGCATACCTTATTCACGGATTGCCTTGGGAGATTACAACAGCGATGGTATGATAGATATGCTCTTCTCCGGAAAGCACCTCTACACAAATCTGGGGGATATGGATTTCAACCTTGATAGCAGCACTGCCAATTTGGATAGCCTTAGCAGCACAGGTGGCTTGTTTGCCGATTTTAACAAGGATGGAAAACTGGATATTCTCAGCCTCAGCTATGCGGAGAATGGAATGGGGGAAAGGCTGATGAAGAATCAGGACTTGCAGCGCTTTGTGTGCGTTAATGAACGTGCCGGAGACGTGGACGATAAATCCCCCACTGAAGCAGCAGCTTGGGTGGATATGGATGGCAAAGGATATCCCTCCATCTATGTGGCAAACTATGAGAAATGGCAGAAACGTGCTGGGTATCCTGACTTTTTTTGGCACAATGCCGGAGGATATTTCAGCGATAAAAGCCAAGCCTATGGGTTCCGCACTCCTGACTATACTGATAATCCCGGTCAGGCAGGAAGAGGGGTTGCCCCCGCAGATTTCGATAATGACGGCAAACAAGAGATATTTGTTAGCAATTACCGTCTCAACCGCAACTTCTGCTGGAAGCAGTCTGATACACTGTTTGTGGATGTAGCTCCCCTATACGGCTTAGCGGGAACATATAAAAAAGGTTATTATGGGCACAGCATTGGGGCAGATTGGGGAGATTATGACAATGATGGAGATTTGGACATCTTCATTGCCAATCTGGCACATCCCCGCTTTTTGGACATTTCGGATATCAGTATGCTACTACGTAACGATGGTTTGGCATCCCGAGTGGTGGAAGGTGACACCCTGTATTACTGGCAGTTCACGGATGTAACCGCTCAAGCGGGTATCACTTATGATGAGCTTCATTCCGATCCCTGCTTTTTCGATGCGGATAACGACGGCTATCTGGACTTGTTTATCACTTCTGTTTATGAGAATGACCGCTCGTATTTGTACCACAACAATGGTGATGGAACTTTCAGCGACATTACCTGGCTTGCCGGAGCAAGAGTTTACAACGGCTGGGGCAATGCCTGTGGGGATTTGGATAGAGACGGCATGCTGGACTTGGTAGTGGGCAGTGGTAACGGGGCAAAGGTGCTGCGTAACAGCACGTTGACCCACAACAAGGCTGTGTATGTTAAGCCGGAGTGGGTGGGCAACGAGATACAGTTGATAAGCGATACTACTCAGTTTGGTAAAGTGCCTCAATCCCCTGCTTATGGTTGCAGAGTGGTACTGAGTTACAAACTGGGGGGAAAGACCAGTGAACTTGTGCGCGAGCTTAGCAGTGCCAAGGGGACAGCCTCTCAGAATGCGGCTGAACTGCAGTTCGGGATAGGCAAGGGTACACTGATTGGGATAAGGAGATTTGTACCATGAGAAACATTCTCTGCAATGTAATAAACCCCATCAACCCCAACGAGGCAGCATACCTCCCCAATCATATAATCAGCATTGATGCAGGTAAGATTGTGTCCATTCGTCCCGATGATGGAGTAACCAGTTG
>CALDSN010000179.1 GCA_937924555.1 uncultured bacterium
GCATACGAGATCTGATCGTGACTGGAGTTCAGACGTGTGCTCTTCCGATCTTAGTCCTTGGCTCTACAGCTACCAACAGCGTGATTAACGGCATCAACGTGGTTGGTGCAGCCACGGGTATCACCATCAACGATTGTAACCCGGTGCTCACGGGTATAACCTTGGTGGCAGCGGAAGCCCAACGCACCCCCACTCAGGCAATCGTTATCAATGGTGCCTCCGCTCCGCTTATCAGCAACCTGAATATCAATAACTTCGCCTATGGTATCAAGGCAAACAACCCCGGCACCACTCCCGTTAACCTGAATATTAACTCACTCAGGGTTAACAGAGGCACAAGCACTCCCGCCAGTGGGGATACTGCCTTCGAGATAAACGGCAACTACATTGTGGATATTTCCTCCACAGTAGTAACTGATTACCCCTTTGGCATCAAGATAGATAGCACAAACAGGTCTCGTGCCAGGGCAAGATTAGCCAACACCCGCGTGATTAAAACGGAATCCAACAACCGCGACAACAGCATTGCTTTCAGCTTGGCAAACCTCAGCCACGTGGAGATTGTGCGCGATTCCCTTATCGGTTTCAACACCGGTATCCTCATCAATAATCCAGGCTCACCATGCAATATCACCATGCAAAACTGTAGCATCCGCAGAGAGCTTAGCCAGCTTGGTTCGGAAGTGGGGATAAAGCTCCTGGGTAGCAGCTCCGGCACCATAGACAGCACCTTTGTGTATAACTATAATCGCGCGATGGACTTTAGCGGCAACCATGCCCTGCAGATAACGAACAACAAGTTTGTTGATTGCTCCACAGTCCTAAGTGAAAGCCAGAACCACAGCCCACACAGTTTGGTTCGTAACCTTGCATACCGAAGCAGTATATTCACCGGAGCGGTTCAGTTGCCTATCTTCAGCATAGATGCCGGAACTAACTTTACGGCAAAGAACAACACCTTCCATGCCTTTCCAAGCTATGTTTCTGCCACCAATGCTTCATCCCTTGTGTTTAACCAGAACATCATCTGGAGTCCAAATCCCGGTTCCACTCCTATCTCGCTTAGCGGAGGTTCAACTTTGAATGCAAGCTACTGCGACATTGCCTTAGCACAAGGGGTTCAACCCGGAACTGGTAATCTAAACACCAATCCGCTGTTCATGAACCCGGCACAAGGCATTTTCGCCCTTAATGTGTATAGCCCCTGCATCGATGCGGGTAATCCGGCCAATCCGCATGATCCGGATGGCAGCATTGCAGATATGGGAGCCTTCACCTTTAACTGGGCTACTGCACCCTTGATAGCCGATTTCTTCGTGGATACCAGCAGTGGTCAGCATCCCTTGACCGTGCATTTTACCGACCACTCCACCCGCAACACCATCTCCCGGGAATGGGACTTTAATGCCGATAACATCACCGATAGCACAGAGCAGAACCCGGTTTGGACATACACCGCTACCGGGACATACAGCGTTAAACTACGTGTGTTCGACGGGGTACGCTACGACACCAAGCTGCTTTCCAACCTTATCCAAGCGCTGAATACTCCTCCCCAGATAACACGATCCGAAGAGCGTCGTGTAGGGAATGAGTGTAGATC
>CALDSN010000180.1 GCA_937924555.1 uncultured bacterium
ATCCCCGGAGATCGCCGGTAAATACTCCATCATGTCCATCCCCACGCTATTAATCTTTGTGGGTGGCACTGTTAGTGACCAGCTTATCGGTTTGGTGCAAAAAGAAAAGATTATGGACAAGCTGCGTAAGCACATCTAACCCTTATCATCAACCATTATGATTAAACCCGGAGTATTAATGCTCCGGGTTTTCTGTATCCACCAACAAGTCATAACCTTGCTTCAATAAGGATTATGTAAAAGTTCTGCATTATTGGCTACAAAATTGCATAGCTGTAAAATACGTATTAATTTGTTGATACAAGGATGGGGACTTATGAATGTACTTCTTGTTTCGCCCAAATCTGTAGTTGGTGGTTTAGAGAGCCTTAGACAAGGCAATCAGATATTACAAGGCTTGTTGTTTGTGGCTGCCGCTGCTAGGGATGCAGGGCATGAAGTTCATGTGGTTATTGCCGATAAAGATAGTGTGGATGCTTATATCCAGCGATATCAACCTCAGATGCTTGGTGTTAGCTGTGTTAGTTCCACTTATCCCATTGCCAGAGAAGTGCTGAAGCATGTTAAGGCAAAGTACCCCAAGCTATACACCGTTATTGGTGGTCATCACGCCACCTTCATGTACAAAGAAGTTATCGCCGAGACCGGTGTGGACTATGTTTGCCGCGGTGAGGGGGAAGAGGTTTTCCCCGCACTCTTGGCTGAACTGGAAAAAGGTAATACACAGCCCGATATCCCCGGGATAGTGTTTTATCGCAGTGGTGTTTACTACAATGACCAAGCCATTGCTATAATGGACAACATCGAGCATTTGCCCAAGATAACGAAGGACTTGGTGGCACCCGAGTTCGATTTCTCCCCCAAGATTGTCTCCTCCAGAGGTTGCCCTTTCTTTTGTTCCTTCTGTTCCATTTCCGCATTCTACGGAGGCAGCTATCGCAAACGTAGCGTGGAGGCAGTTATCGCAGACATCAAGGAATATATCAGTTGGGGCTATGACAACTTCTGGTTTCATGATGATAACTTAACCGTTGATGCCGTATGGCTACAGCAGTTCTGCGAAGCTGTCGAGCGGGAGCAACTTAAGTTCACATACAGTGCCATGAGCAGAGTGGATACCATTTGCCGCAATCCGGAACTCTTTGCCTACATGGCTCGCACGGGTTGCACCCTTGTTTCCATAGGCATCGAGAGCGGTATTCCCGAAGTGCTGGAGCGAATGCACAAGAAGATAAACGTGGAGCAGATTAAGCAGGCAATCAAGATTATGAACAAAGTGGGTGTTGCCCACACCTGGTATATGATTTTAGGCTCCGGTGATGAGTTCGACACCCCGGAGTATATCGCCAAGAACATCAAGTTCTTCTGTCGGCTTCCGCTTGGCTTTGTGCTGGTTTCCATCCTCACACCCTTTCCGGGAACAGAGCTGTTTAATAAGCTGAAGGCGGAAAACCGCATCAGGCATTACAACTGGGAAGAATATGACATCATCCACTGTGTTTATGAACCATTGGGCATCACCTGGCAGAGCATGGAGAAAATGCTCCCCAAAGCCTACATCAAAGTGTACCTCAGCAAAGGATGGAGGGTTATTCCCCTATTCATGAAAAGCCTTAAGAACAAAGCAGTTACACCGCATAAAATTGCGGTTGCCTTAAAGACACTTTTTTTGTCTCGAGTGTTGGGTAGGGACTTCAGTAAGGTGCTTCGCAAACCGGCATAACCAAAGGTTGATAAGCCAGACTTGGTTCACCGGCACTTGGCGGTAAGCCGCTGATAGTCCTTGACAAACAAACAGTTGTTCCCACCATTGCCAAGCATTAATAGTAAGGTATGCAAAGGAGTTGTGCTATGTTGCGAAACACATTTCTCTTGATTCTTTGTTTTTTCTTGTTTTCCTGTGGAGATAAAGCCACACAAATCACGGTGAGAGATAGTAATCAGGACACAGTGGCGCACCTTACCCCTGATCCCGATTTCATGGGTAATACTGAGATATTCTTCATCCCCAATACGGTGCAAGGCTCTGCTATCTGGATCATCAACGGACCTGGGGCAAATGTGGGCATGGATATCCGCGATAGAAACAACAATGCCTTCATCTATTTTGCAGATAGCTACATCGCGGCAGGGGATAACACCGCCCAAACAGGCACACAGATTCCGTGGGACAGATGGCTAAAAGTGCGCTTGGTGGTGTATAAATCCGGCTTGGCTGGCTGGGTGGTGAGCTTCCTGAACTCTCTTGGCATGGATTTCTTTGATTCCTTGGAGGACTACATGATAGAGGACACCTACGAGAATGAAGTGTACCTAAGCCCCAACGGTAAAAGACTCAGCACTCCGATAATCAAGAACAAAACCCGTTCGATAACAGAATAGAACTAAGCTAATCACATAGCATTATCTCGTTCTACTTTTATTTTCGTGTGGTATCATATCCTTGCCTCCTTAGCGTTGCTGAAGAAACTCGGCTTCACACAGGAAGGCATGTTGCGGCAGTATGACTATGGGAAGGGGTTTAGCGATGTGTATATGCACTCCCTGCTAGCGGGAGAGTACTTTACCAGGCATAGCCGCACATCAAGCGCAAATCGCCATCAAATCGCCTGAGAGGGGAATTATCTGCATAGTCCTTTAGCGTGGCATGGAGATTGAACCCAAGCCCCAACAGCCAGTTATCCCGTTTGCCCAAAAGCCAGTTGTATTGGACAATTGCTCCCAAAGTTGGAGCAGTGTCGCTGGACTGTTGCTCGGGCTTGCCCTCTTCCCGATACCGGGTTATAACTCCTGCAGTGGGACCAAGACCAAGCCCCTCCAATCCAGGATGCAAAGGATGGTATAACAGCTTCAGATAGGCAAAGCGTGCCTCCACATTGTCGAACTCATACCATAGGTTTGCCCCTGCCGACCAACGGGAGTTAACCACAGTCTCAAACTCGGTGTTAAATGTGCCAGCGGCAAGAAACAAGGGATTGATGGCAAGCTCCATAGTCGGCTCTGCCGTCCTGTTCTCTGCAAAGAGGCAGGATAAAGACGATAAGCATATAATGGACATTGTAATGAACAGCATTGTTTTAGGTTTCACATTTCCTCCCATACACTACGGAGCTTTGAAAAGCACCGTTACGGTTTAGTTCCCAATTGTAGCAATAGTGATTCGCCGTCAAGAAAAAGTGAAACGGGGTAAAAGATGTAGAACTGCTATTGTGTAACTGGATTCCCGACTGCTCGAGAATGACATGATGAAGCGATTATTCTTGTGAAACAACATGAAGCAGAGTATTTTGTATGTAAAAAGCATGGAGGAATATGGATGCGCAAGATAAAGCTGATAAAAACCGGTGTGGCAGCTATTGACGGTGCCGGAGTGCATCTGCACCGCATATTTGGCTATCACGACACCCCATTGTTTGACCCATTTTTGATGCTGGACGACTTTCGCAATGACGACCCCAAAGATTACCTTGCCGGGTTCCCCTGGCATCCGCATCGGGGTATTGAGACCATCACCTACATGCTGGAAGGCTCTGCAGAACACGGCGACAGTCTGGGTAACAGCGGGGTTATTTGCAAAGGCGAAGTGCAGTGGATGACCGCCGGGAGCGGGATAATACATCAGGAAATGCCCAAACCAGATGTGCAAGGCAGGATGTATGGCTTCCAGCTTTGGGCAAACCTACCCGCCAAGGATAAAATGATTACGCCCAGATATCAGGATGTGAAGGCGAAGGACATCCCACGGGTGGAAGACCCTCAGGGAGCAGTGGTAAAGGTTATCTGTGGCTCATACATGGGGAGTAAGGGGCCTGTGGAAGACCTTGCCGTTGATGCCCAATATTGGGATGTGCACATCATGCCGGAAAGGAGTGTCGTGCTGCATGTTAAACAAGGTATGAACTGCTTCGTGTATTGCTATGGAGGAGATGCAGTTATTGATGGTAAGCTTATTGGCAACCGCCAAGTGGTGCTGTTTGAAGATGGGGAGAACATACAGATACAAAGTGAGAAGAATGGCTTTAATCTGCTGTTCCTTAGCGGAAAGCCATTGGGTGAGCCCATCGCTTGGCGAGGACCAATCGTGATGAACAGCAAAGAGGAATTGGATACCGCTTTTCGGCAGTTGGGGGATAACAGCTTTATCAAAGCATGAAGCGAAATGCAACCAGTGGAACTTCGCAACCCATAACCATCATAATCCTGCTATCCACCAATTCCCCGCCCATATGGGCATAGAACCCGCAAGCCGGATTCTTTTCCGCTACCCAAGCTACCATACTTTTGTGCCCTTGTGATATTGCTTTACCTGCAATGGTGCTGTATAGAGCTCTGCCAATCCCTTTTCCGTGATGCTTTGCTAAAATATACATAGCCGCAAGTTCAGCACTGCAGGAATCTGCCAAACCCGTGCTGCATCCTTCGTTGCTGCGATTAACCCCACCTGATATGAAACCACAAAACTCGGCTTCGACCTCAGCCACATAGAACCAACTATCCCCCGCAAGAGTATTCTGCCAGTTACGCATGCTTGCCTCGAGATTCATGGAGTCCAGCTTAGCCTGAGGCATAATCCCCGGATAGGTCTCACGCCAGCTTTGGATATGAACCCTTGCCACGCTCTCAATGTCTTGTGGTTCTGCTTTTCTAATTGTTATATCTGCCATTTAGCTCTGCCTCTATGCTGTATTGACTGTTGCAGCACAGTATTGTGCTTAACCGATATCTGTCAATCTCTTTAGGTGTTCCCAAGGCACAAGGGCTATGTGACGCTACATTCCATAGCTCCAGAGGGCGTATTGTCTTTGTCTTTAATCCCCCCTACGGTAAGTATGATAAAACAAAGGCGGACTATCATCCGCCTTTAGTTGTTATTAATCTGAGGGAGTGGCTGCTACTCGGCAGAGCAGATCAGCATCCATTTGGTGCCGAACTTATCGGTTAAACTACCGAAGTAATCTCCCCAAAAGGCAACTTCCGGGGGCATACCGATTGTTGCCCCATCGACCAGTTTTGCCCACAGGGCATCCACTTCTTCCTTACTGGACAAACCAATCATCAGTTCAACATTACCGCCAAGAACTGCTTTCTGACCGAATGCTTCGCTAACATCCGAGCCACAAAGCGTGGTGTGCTCATTTATCGGCAAGCCGATATGCATAATCATTTCTTTCAGTTCTTCCGGCATTTGCTTACCGTCTTCCATTGGCATATCCTTGTATCTGCCGACATAGGTGAACTCACCGCCAAACACTTTTTTATAGAATTCGAAGGCTTCCATGCAGTTGCCATTGAAGTTAATGTATGGGTTGATGCTTATCATAATAGGTCTCCTAAGTATCTTAATACCAAACATAATAACCAACTCTTTCCCCCCTGTCCACAATAAGTTTGCATCACCTCTAACGGAAGGAGCAGCACCTAGCCCCAACCCAAGATTTAGCTTGACATTGGAAGCAGTTTCAGCCACATTGTGGCAAATATCACCAATAAGGAGCAAAGATGAAAGCAACTTACTTGTTTATGTTTTTATGCCTTATCGCATCATTGGTGTATGCGGTGGAGGCACCGGAAGGATTTGTGTTGGTGGAAGGCGGAACATTCCATAATGGCAGTGCCGATGTGAACATCAGCAGCTTCTGGATGAGCAAATATGAGGTTACCCAGGCGGAATATCTGGAAAGCACCAAAGTTAAGAAATCCTTCTTTGCCGATAAACCGAATAACCCCGTAGAGTGCGTATCGTGGTTCGAGGCGATTGCCTATTGCAACATGCGCAGCAGAGCAGAGCTGTTACACCCTTGCTACAGCTATGGAGACCTGGGGACAAACCCCGCAGACTGGCCTGTGGGTTGGTATCTAAAGGACGATAATCAAGCTAATATCCACTGCGATTGGGAAGCAGATGGCTACCGTTTGCCCACAGAAATGGAGTGGCTATATGCTGCCAAAGGCGGTAAGCTGAGCAAGAACTATCAGTATAGCGGAAGCGACGATTGGCAGACTGTGGCTTGGTTTCGGGATTATGAAAGCCCGGAAGCCCCCAAGGCAGTGGGCACAAAAAGCCCCAATGAACTGGGGATATACGACATGAGCGGTAATGTATCCGAATGGTGTTGGGACTTGATGGGTGACCTCTCCACCGAACTGCAAAGCGACCCCAAGGGTGCTGATAGCGGGATTGACAGAGTATTCCGCGGAGGGAATTGGTTCACAGAACCGCCCTATGCCAAGCTAAGCATGCGCAAGAGCTTAGAGCCGATGAATGGTTCATACAATCTGGGTTTCCGTGTCTGTAGAAAGGTGAAGTAAGAAACTGTGAAGATTACCCCAACAGAGGTAACTAAGCACTTCGCATCACTATATAACGGATCCAATCCTCAGTACTTTGCCGGAGGACACGATTGGTCTGACGGCACCTTGTTTACCATGGAAATTGCCGGGCACAGCCATGTGCTGAAGATACTCCCCGGAGGCACAGAGCACAGCCTGGACACAGTGCGGGAACGCATGTCTTTTTCCGGGTATGCGGCAGAGCATGGAGTGCAGACGATTAAACCCCTCTTATCTGCAAAGGGAAAGATGGTGGAGCAACACAGCGAAGAAAGCGGAGAATATCTTGCAGTTTGCTGGAAATATATCCCCGGCAAGGCATTGGAGAACAGCGACCCCAGGGATTCCGGCGAGTTCTACCATGCATGGGGTGCCCTGTTGGGTAAACTGCACCGCTTGGCACGAAAGTACCCTACCTGGCAGGAAAGCGAGGCAAAGGATGCAAGCGGAAAGGCTCTTATATCCCGCAAGGCGGAGTATGAAGTGTTTTACAATTGGCTGCAGGATACTGAGGTAAAAGCAGCATGGCAGAAGCTTGCCGCTTCGCTTGATGTTCACCCTGTTCGCCGCAACAACTATGGCTTCGTGCACAATGATGCCCATTCCGGAAACATCCTTCGCAACGACAGCGGACTGGTGCTGCTGGATTTTGATGTGGCAAACTGCCTATGGTTCGCCCTGGACTTGGCAATCTGCATCAATAGCGAATATGCTCGCATCCTGCATCACTCCAGCCATAAAGACAAAGCAGCAGATATGAAAAGGCTGTTTCTGGAGCCATTCATGCAGGGCTACAACAGCGAGAACAGCCTGGCAGAGGATGACCTGAAAAGCATTGGCAGCTTCATTCACTATCGTCATTTCCTGATGTTCGCCGTGTTTTACAACCAGATTAAGGAGAACGCCCCAAAGTATCTGGAGATTATGAAAGGCGAATTACTAAGCGGAGAAAGCTATATCCGCAGCCAAACCGAGGAGTTCTTTGGCAAGCTCTAGGCTTAGGAGTTTGCCAGCTTTGTGCCAAATCTATCTGCATGGCTTTGCATAAGCTTATCCAGATAAGTTCGTAAGCCGTGCATCCAATCCGGCTCATGCTCCAAATGCTCACTTGTTGCCCGAAGACAGCGAGCGTATTGGTACAGTGCCGCATAGCGGTTGAACAGCGGGAAAGCAGCCAGCATCTGCTCCGATAAAGCCATCTTGGTTAAGTAACCTTGCATAAAAGCTTGTTGTGCTTCAGCAACCACCTCCCCATCAAGCTCTTCCTGCAAGTTGTGCAATGCCCGCTCCACATCCATGGCATACCAGTGATACACAGCATCATCAAAATCGATAATGGAAATCAGCTTTTCCTCCGCAGCATAGAACACATTATCCAGCTCATAATCATAATGAACCAAGCCATAATTTTCGGCAGTAAGGGGTAGGCTACTTAGGGCAGACCTGAGCAATCTTGCTTCGTCAAATGCAGTGGCAGATGCCCTAAACTTTCGCAAACAAGCCTCCACCCAATCAAGCTGCTGTTCCCAGTTTATACGCTTACAGCCAACAGGGTGATAGCCAATACTAAGCTGATGCAAGTGCCCAAGGGCTTCGCCATATCTATAGTACATATCCTGCTCATAAGCCAAGCCTTCCATCTTAGCCCCGGCTACGCGGCGGAAAACCACTGCCAGATAATCACCCCACTGTGTGTGAGATACTGAGATGGCTTCCCCATGCAGGTTTGGCACCACTTCGGCAACGCCCAAACCGTGTCCCCGCAGATAGCAAAGGAAGTCCAACTCTGCTTGCACGGAATCTATGGATTTCTCCTCCAAGGGAGCAAAGCGCAGAAAGCATAGCTTAGCCCCGCTGTAAAAGGGATAAATGGCGTTCGAGGAAATGCGGAATTGCTCCAACACATCGGCTCTATCCGCATCAAATGCCCAGTTTTGCAAGAGGGTCATCACAAGGGGACGATTATCTAACAAATGCTTCAGCTTCATCATAGGCTTGAGTCTCCCTTAGGCTCTGAAGCAGCATTTAGAGTTTCCATCACATAGCCAATCCATTTATACTCCGGACCTCGACGTTGCAGGTTAAAATCCGGCAAAATGCCGATATCATCAATCCTACCCTCCGGAAAGCCCTTGGTTATGGTCATGGCATAGCGCAATTCAATCCGTTTACAGGGTGAAACCACGCTGTTCATATTGGAGATGTCGAAGCTGCCATAGGAGCTTGTTCCATAAAGCTTTGTCTTTTTGCTTTGCTTGGCGGTCAGCAGCAAGTTCTCTGTGGCACTGGCACATCGATTGTTCATGATAACTGCCACTTGCTGAGGGTATTCCATGATGTTTAGCTGCTTATTAACACTGAAATCATCGCTATCGAAGATAACGAAATCACCTATGCTGTCCTTGGCTTTTTTCAATAGTGCTCGGGCTTCTTTCTTTGCCTGGGGAGTATCCTCTTCGGCATCAAACATTCCCCACTCGTTAAACTTCTTGATATTCAGCTTAGAAGAGCGAAACACCCATCCGGTATAAAAGGTGGGATTGGTGTACAGATAGGGCAGAATGCCGGAGAATACCTGGGTTGAGCCACCGCCATTGTTACGAACATCGATTATCAAGTTCTTCGTGCTTGCCAGGATGTCCTTATGCTCGAGAAGCAGGCCATCCACATCCGCTTGAAGCTCGGAAGCAAAGCTGGGTAAACGCAGCAATACCGTATCGGAAGAGAGCACTTTTAACAGCGGTTTGCGAGCTTCCATCAGCTCCAGATACTGTGTGAATTGCGAATCTGAGGGAAGGCTGGGATATAGCCTCTCATAATACATAAACCCCAGATATATGTGGTTGTTACCCGCAAGAATGGCTTGCTGTTCATAGATGCTGTAATCCCGCAGATAGCAGATGGCTTTGTAAGCACCTTGCTTACCCGAGGGCTGCAATCTCAGCTTTACCTGTCCTTCCTTCCAGGGAGTTCCCGGAGCACTGATTATTGTGCCAAGGTAGTCCTCTCCTTTCTTAAATATCGCAACAGTGTAAGGGTCAGAAAACCAGATGCCTTCGAAACTCGCCTCAGTTTGCCGGCTGACACGTTCTTTCAGTTCGTCTACAAAACAACTATGC
>CALDSN010000181.1 GCA_937924555.1 uncultured bacterium
ATCCATTGCAGTAGCGATTCCGAGCATTCCCCACAGCACTTCGTTGGCATCCAGTTCACCTTCCACATCAGGCAGGTAATAGCCAAGATCAAAACCTATTACATCTCCACCATCGATATACACCTTACCCCCTGATTCCAGATAATCTTTGAGAGCAGTGTACATATACACTTCATCAAAACGGTATACATTCCCCCCCGTTCCGGCATTACCAAAGCTTAGAAACACTGCGTCGTAACTGTAGAATGACTTGGGAAAGTAATTACCATACGCCACGGTGTAGCCCATGCTTTGCAGACGGGTGCGGATGTAATTCCCACTTAGGTGCCCACCTCCCAATACATTTTCCCAGACCAGCATTCCCCCGGCGTTGATAGGCAAGCTAAAGTTTATGCTAGATCCCAAAACAACTGGTGAACTTGCAGAGGTGTTTAAGGTAATGCTTATATATTGTGAGGTTGCCGAGGGAAGCACATAGATACTGAAAGCATTGCTGAACTCGATATACCCATCAGCAGGGATATCCATTACTTCAGTGTTGTCCAATATGCTTATGCCGGGACTGGAACTGGAGATGGTGAAGGTTGCGCCACTTGCTGCTGCACCATAACTCCTTAACCTTAAGTTTAGAGAAATGGTCTCTCCCGGCTCAATAGCGAGGTTATTGTTGGGCTCGGTTGCCCCGTTATTCTCTAATAGATAAAGTCGGATCTCATCATCTGGAACCGGAGCGACATCTGCCAATGCCCTTCTGGCATTAAGCTTACCCTCTCCAAGCTTCTGTATATAACTTGGGTTCAAGGCATCGATATCATCGCAACTGCCTTTTATCCGTGTAATAATCTCCGCTTGGGTAAGGCTCGGATAGTAGGACTTGATTAACCCTACCAATGCCGATGCTATAGGGCTGGCATACGAAGTTGCATTGCTTACCCCGGTATTAACCGTTGCATATCCTCCCGATGATGCAGTTGTGCGTACCATGCTATTGGTGGCTCCAAAATCCACATAAGCACCAAAGTTTGATGCAGTGGACTTTAATCCTGAATTCTGCAGAGCTGCTGTGGCTAAAACATTCTGATAACCGGCAGGATACATAGGTGTTTCTACATTGCTATTCCACGCCGCAGCCACAATTATACTGCCCAAACCATAGACATAATTAACTACCTCTTGTGCTGCCTGAGAAAAACTAGTGCTTCCCCAACTGCAGTTGATTACATCCGCCCCGTTCTCTGCAGCATATACCATCCCTTCATATCCAGTATAAATGTTGGAACCGTTATAGCTGCAAGATAAGGGCATAAGTGTGAGATTCCACGATAAACTGCTGGTTCCTACACTGTTATTTGTGCGAGCTGCCATGATCCCCGAAACATAGGTTCCATGCGTTGCAGGATCAGAGGGATCATTAGATTCTCCTCCACTGTCACTAACCATGAAATCCCAACCTATCAGGTCATCTATCTTGCCATTGCCATCATCGTCAATCCCATTGATATCGCCAGCATCCATCACCCATGCGGACCCGTTGTAATACAGTGTATAGCCGTTGCTGTTGGCATCCTCACCTAGGTTGTTCCACAAATTGGGTGCCAAATCCACATGGTTCCATTTGCAGCCCGTGTCAGTGAGGGCAAGGATCACGTGGTTCGCCCCCAGTTCCCCCTTGTGAATATCCCAGGCTGCTTCTGCCTCCAGAGCCGCAAAGTATTGGGACACTGCATACTCCGTATCATTCGGAACGGCAAATACCTCGTCTGGGTACATCACCTCCGCATATTGAATATGCCTATCCTGTTCAAGTATATTCACAATGCTTAATGGAGGCAATGGAGAGCTTACGCTAAAGATAAGTGCTATATCGTGCTTAGCACTCTTGGGGGTCAAGAAGCGTTGCTTTATTCCATTTACCTTCAAACTCGCAAGTTTCTCATCCACACTCGCTATCCCACAGCCTAGCCTACTCACGCTAAGCATGCTGCGATACTCCGGTTTTATCTTAAACACAGCAGTACCTATCATTTCCTTACTGACCCCGGCATTAAGCCAGGCTACACAAAACAGAATAACAAACAGTATCAAACGCTTCATAACTACTCCTAAAACGGGTTTTCCCGCAAGTGCGAGAAATCCTTAACTCTATCCCGCACATAGCGGGGGATGACATGTAGATGATAGTGGAACACCGTCTGCCCGGCAGCAGCTCCACAATTCATTGCCAGATTATAGCCTTGAGGCTCATACTTAGTGTCAATCACCGCTTTCACGCGACAACAGAGGTCATGCAGGGCAGTTTGTTCGGCATTACTAAGCCCAAAATAGTCACTCACATGACGCTTTGAGATAATCAGGGCATGACCCTTAGCTACGGGATGTTTATCCCACACAGCGAAGAAATGCTCGTTTTCGGCAAGATACACGGCACAATCAAGGTTACAAAATACACAGGACATAATCTACCTCTACAGGATAAAATAGGGCAAATCACATCTCCTTGCCATTAGAAATACCCCAACCTCTTCCCTGCATCTATCCAGTATCGGATACAAGGGAGAAGCAAGAGCCAAGAGGGACAAAAGAAAGTTTTGCACAGTTATCCTGCTAAGTTCTGGGATGGTTGATTAGTTTGGTGGTATGAGAGTGATTTGCGTTTTTGTTGACACAATTCAATCTCTCATTTCTCTGGCAGAGGGGATAGCATATTTACCCCAAACAGCCCTCCATAAATGGCAACGGGCTTATGATAAGGATACATCATGTTAGAAAAACTACTCAAAAAGCTGTTTGGCGATAAAGGCAGTCAGGAGCTTAAGCTATATGAACCCGTAGTTAGGGAAATCAACCAAATATATGAAGGCTTAAGCAAATATGCTGACGATCAGATTAGGGACAGAATCAACGAAATCCGACAAGAGATTGCCGATAAGCTTGCACCCCTTAAAGAGGAATTGGACACTCTGCTGCGGGCATACCGCGAAGAAAAGGAAGATGGCGAACGCAGCAGGATAGACAATCGCATAGATTCCGCCCGTAAAGAACTAAAGAAGCTAACCAAAGAGACTTTGGATGCATATCTGCCCGAAGTGTTTGCGATTGTTAAAGATACTTGCCGCAGAATGGTGGGGCAAAGCTTTATGGTGCGCGAGCATATGCTGGAATGGAACATG
>CALDSN010000182.1 GCA_937924555.1 uncultured bacterium
TATGGCAATGGTAGGTTCGTCTATGCTGATGCTTGGCAAGGGGATGGGATTGTCTTTATTGGCAATGGTTTCACCAATATCAATCTTCTCCAGACCGGCAATGGAGACAATATCTCCTGCATAGGCTGTTTTTACTTCCTTCTTTTGCAACCCGTCATAGGTAAATAGATTGGTCACCCGATATATCAGCTTATCTTCATCACGCTTAATCAGTAGCACTTCATCACCCTGATAAACCGTGCCGTTATGTATTTTCCCGGTTCCGATTTTTCCCAGGTAGTTATCATACTCAATGGCGGAAGTTAGCATCTGGAAAGGTTGTTCCGAATCTCCTTCCGTGTCGGGAACTTCAGCAATAATCATATCCAAAAGTGGGAATATATTCAGGGGTTCATCTTCAAGCTCATTTATTGCGTATCCATCCTTGCCTGATGCATATATGGTGGGGAAATCAAGCTGTTCATGGTGGGCGTTTAACTCCAGAAACAACTCGAATATCATATCCAACACATCATGTGCCCTGGCATTGGGGCGATCTATCTTGTTAATCACTACGATAGGTTTTAACCCCATCTCCAGTGCATTCTTAAGCACGTACTTGGTCTGTGGCATGGGACCCTCAAAGGCATCTACCAAAAGCAGCACCGAATCCACCATGTCCATAATACGTTGTACTTCACCCCCAAAATCGGAGTGCCCCGGTGTATCTACCAAATTGATTTTATAGTCTTTATAGATGAGGGATGCATTCTTGGAAAAGATGGTTATCCCGCGTTCCTTTTCGATGTCATTGGAATCCATAATACGTTCCACAACTCGCTCGTTCTCGCGGAATACACCCGCTTGGCGGAGCATGGCATCAACGAGAGTGGTTTTTCCATGATCCACATGGGCAATGATGGCTATGTTCTTGATTTTCTGCATGATTATCCTTTAGATTGCTAATCTGATGCCCATAAATATGCACACAGGAAATCAGTCAATGCAGATAAATAAAAGTGAAGAGTCACTTTAGAGTGACTGGGAAATCTGTTGATGTGGTTCTACTTGGCTTGCCTCTTCGCCTGAGCGTGTATATACTTTCTCATTTTGTGCACAAACAGGGATACATTGATGAGGTATATCAATCCTACGATTAGTATGCAAATGACTATTATACCAATGGGTAGGAGCACTTCAATATTGTGTAACTGCCGCATTATATTGTTTCGCAAGATGAAGCCTATCACTCCCCAAAACAGGTATAGTATCAGCAGAGGAACGGAGAGTATTTGTGCTCCAATGGCATTTTCATAGGCATTCACTTTGTAATGGTTCAACTGAGCGCGTTTTAGGTACAAATTGCTACTAATCAAAGCCCAAGGTACCCAAAATAGATTTAGATACGGTATGAATACTGTCCAGATAAGGTACCAACCACGTGTTTTTCTCCCATAAGCTAAATGGATAAGATTCAGCAGCAAAATAATCCAAGTGATAAGTGCGGTAACACATACTGCGCAGATAACCGCCATGGTGAATACAGGTTTAGCTGTAAGATCACCTCTAAAAAAGGGAATTGCCGCAAGCAAGCTTGTTAGCATCTTTATACACTCCCATCACAGATTTAAACATCGAAATTGCATTTTTGGGATAGCCTATATTTTGTCTATCTTTTTTTTCCCTATGGTAATAATAAAGGGAACACCCTCCGTTGCCACTATTTATTAAGCATTATACTTCTCAATACGTGCAATGTAATCATTCGCCCATTCCATTTCACCCTTCAGCATATAAATCGGACGCCGTGAGATACTCATTGGATATATACTACATCCTTCTCCCTGCATGAAAGTTTCCAACTCCCCATATCCCTTAATCTTTTCTTCCAGTTTGGTTACGTAGTTCTTCAACAGCTCAATCTGCTTCTCTTTGGGAAACGCATCGAAGTTGTAAAACGCAACATCAGCCTGCCATCGGATATGCTCCGGTTCGGCAACCAACTCTGCCAGCTTGTCCTTTAAGGCTGCCAAACCCTCTTCGGTAATCCGGTAGATCTTACGGGCACGGTTCTCTTCACTAATTTGGGTGGTGCTTTCCACATAGCCAAGAGTCTCCAATTTCAACAACGCCTTGTAAATTGCGGACATGGATAGCTCTGTCCAAAAACGCATATCGCGAAACTGGACATCTTTTTCAATCTGATAAGGATGCTTATCTCCCTCGGTTAGGAGCCCTAACAATGCAGCTTCGGCAGTTGTGATGGTCATGATATTCTCCTTTGTTCTATTGATTCGATGCATGTTATTCGCAGACTATATAATTGTCAAGTGATATTGTTGAAATCCAATATAGCATGCAAGAAACTCACCGGTCTCTTGCCGGTACTACGCTATCATTGCGGACTCATTACGGGCAAAGTCCATAATGAGTCTGTAATGATAGCGTATTGATTCCAGGGAGAGGTAGTAAACAAGTTGAGGTTGAGAGAAAACAAGAGTGGTATGTGGAGTATTGTGCCTGATGCGAAAAGCCCTGCAGCTCGTAATGACAGCATGCAGGGCATTATCTGTAATAGTTGGTGATTCAGATTTAACTTGGGTTTAGAATATTATCTATAGCTCGGGCACTACGATGACCATCTGCTATTGCGGTGATGGCATCGGCGGTGCGATTGAACATATCACCTCCGATGAATACTTTTTGGTCGCTACTGCGTCCCCATCTATCGGCTTCGATATTCCACTTTCCAAACTTGATTTTGGCAAAGGCTTCGCCATCCATCCAATTGAAGTTCATACCTTGCCCGATAGCTGCGATAACGGTATCTGCAACCAGGACTTCCCTTGAGCCGTCAATCAGCACGGGTTGCGGGCGTTTAGCTCCTTCTTCCAGTTTCATTTCGGCTTTTCCCCAGATAATACTCAGGCGGTTATCCGCTGTTTTCTCTATCTCCAGAGGAATTGCTTGGCAAATGAAGTTCACCTGCTCTTCCAGAGCTTCGTCAATCTCTTCCCTGTCTGCGGGCATATCTTCCAAACGACGGCGATACAGCACACTTACTTCGCTGCCAAGCCTGCGAGCTGTGCGGGCAGCATCCATGGCAACATTGCCACCGCCAACCACCACCACATGCTTACCAAGCTGAACTTCCTTGCCATCTGTTACGTCTTGAAGAAGTTTAAGTCCACTAATCACACCTGGATTATCTTCTCCCTTTATACCGATGAAGTATGGCTCGAAAAGACCGGTACTGATGAACACAGCATCGAACTTGGCGTATATCTCGTCGAAAGTAATTTCTTTACCCACGGCAGTATTGTAATGTATCTTAACACCTTGAGAAACGATAAAGTTAATGTCCTTGTCCAGTTTGCCATAGGGCAATCGATACTCAGGGATGCCATAACGAAGCATACCTCCGGCGGCAGAACTTTTCTCAAAAATCTCAACAGTATATCCCATGCGGCTTAAGTAATAAGCAGCGCTCAAACCACCGGGTCCTGAGCCGATGATGGCGATGCTCTTGGGGATGGGGGAGACTTCATTGCCAAGGATCTCCTGATAGTGCTCGGCTTCAACACAATCAGTTAAATACCTTTTAAGCCACCGGATGGAGATTGCTTCCCCACGATGTGAGAGGGCACAAACATCCTCGCATCTGCGGGTGCAGATTCTTCCACACACTCCAGGCATGGGGTTAGTATCGTATAATATCTTTAAGCCTTCGGCAATATTGTCCTCCCTAATGGCTTTGATATAGGCAGGGATGTTCATGTGAGCAGGGCAGGTGGCGGTGCAAATACCGCATTGAATGCAGCGGTCAGCTTCTTTTAAGATCGGAAGAGCACACGTCTGAACTCCAGTCACGATCAGACCTCGTATG
>CALDSN010000183.1 GCA_937924555.1 uncultured bacterium
TTGAGATACGGTTGCGATGCCCAGCACTTTGCTGGGAGGCGCAACCGCATCTCAAGCGTAACTGCCCAAGCAAGGAATAGGCAAGAATCAGGATATTGCTTAAGTTCTCTGCCCAAAACCCAAGCCAAAACATAGGCAGGGTGAGTTGGGTGTTTGGTAAATTAGCAGTCATGCATTTAGACTGCTAAAAATACTTGACACTGAAGCAGTGTTGAATATTTTGTGTGTAGTTGGAGGTGGTTATGAATACAAACCGTTTTACCATTAAGTCCCAAGAGACTATTGCCGCCATGCAGGAATTGGCTGCCGGAATGGGGCATCAGGAGATTAAGGATTTGCACCTTTTGGGGGCAATGTTGGCGCAGGAAGATACGCTGGTTATCCCCATCATGCAGAAGCTGGAGCTTCCTCTATCAGCCGTGAAAACAGCGGTGGACAGCGCTCTGCAAAAGCTGCCGCGGGTTAGTGGCAGTTCGCAGCAATATCTGTCGCAAGAAGTGTTAAACATTTTGCATCAGGCAGAGAAGGAAGCCGATGCCTTGCAGGACGATTACATCAGCCTGGAGCACATCCTGATGGCTCTGGTGGAAAAGGGTGGGGAAGCAGCGCGCATCCTGAAGCAGCACGGCTTGCAGAGCCAGAAGCTGCTGCGTGCCCTGAAGGAACTGCGCGGAAACCAGCGCGTGGACGACCAGAATCCCGAGGCGAAGTATCAGGCATTGGAGAAATACACCCGCAATCTCACCCGTTTAGCCCGCACCGGCAAGCTTGATCCGGTTATCGGCAGGGACGAGGAGATTCGGCGCAGCATCCAGATACTATCCCGCAGGCGAAAGAATAATCCCATTCTGATAGGTGAGCCGGGGGTTGGCAAAACTGCGATAGCCGAAGGATTGGCAATGCGCATTATTGCCCGTGATGTACCGGAAAACCTGAATGATAAAGAGCTTTTAGAGCTGGATATGGCAGCCCTGATAGCCGGAGCGAAGTTCCGCGGAGAGTTTGAAGAGCGGCTGAAAGCAGTGCTCTCCGAAGTGGAGAAATCCGCCGGAAAAGTAATCCTCTTTATCGACGAGATACACACCGTGGTGGGTGCCGGGGCAGCAGAGGGCAGCGTGGATGCGTCCAATATGCTTAAACCGGCTTTGGCACGGGGTGCCTTGCATTGCATCGGGGCGACCACCTTGGATGAATACCGCAAATACATAGAGAAAGATGCAGCCTTGGAACGCCGTTTCCAGCCTGTGCTTATCGCCGAGCCGAGTGTGGAGGATACCATCTCCATTCTGCGGGGTATTCGCGAAAAGTATGAGGTGCATCATGGGGTGCAGATAACCGACAATGCCTTGGTTGCAGCGGCGCAGATGTCCGAGCGTTACATTGCCGATAGGTTCTTGCCGGACAAGGCGATAGATTTGATAGACGAAGCGTGTGCCAGGTTGCGCATGGAGACGGATTCCATGCCGGTGGAATTGGACGAAGTTCAGCGCAGGTTGCGCCAATTGGAGATTGAACGGCTGTCCCTTGCCAAGGAGCATGACAAGCTTTCCCGCGATAGGCTGGAGAAGATAAAGGCAGAGATTGCTCAGTTAGGTGAGAAAGACAAGGCTTTACGCCTAAAATGGGAAGGGGAAAAGAAGAATCTGGAGCAAATCCGCAGCCTGAAAGCAGAGATAGAGAGCCTTAAGGTAGCTGCCGAAAAAGCCGAGAGAGAGGGTAATTACGAGAAAACTGCGGAGCTGCGCTATGGCAGCATTGTGCAAAAGGAAAAGGAGCTAAGTGTCCTCAGCGAGGCAAACAATGCTGTTGCCGACAGCTTGCTTAAGGAGCAGGTGGATGAGGAAATGGTGGCGGAAGTGGTATCCAAATGGACGGGAATCCCGGTATCCAAGCTGGCGGAAAGTGAGATGATGAAGCTGTTGGACCTGGAGAAGGTTTTAGCCCAGCGAGTTGTGGGGCAGGAGGAAGGGATAACTGCCCTTGCCAATGCCATCCGCAGAAGCAGAAGCGGACTAAGCGACGAGAACCGCCCCATCGGTTCCTTTATCTTTCTGGGACCCACAGGGGTGGGGAAGACGGAACTGGCAAAGACCCTGGCAAGCTATTTGTTCGACACGGAAAAGGCAATGCTGCGCCTGGATATGAGCGAGTTTATGGAGAAGCATAGTGTGTCTCGCCTCATCGGTGCACCTCCCGGTTATGTGGGCTATGAAGAAGGCGGATACTTGACCGAGGCAATACGGCGCAGACCCTATAGTGTGCTGCTGTTGGATGAGATAGAAAAAGCCCATCCGGATGTGTTCAACATCCTGTTGCAGATATTGGATGAGGGTAGGCTTACCGATGGTAAGGGGAGAACGGTGGATTTTCGGCACTGTGTGATAATCCTTACCAGCAATATCGGTTCGCAGGAGATATTCGATGCCTCCACAGAGGAGCTTGATGCCTTGAAACCGAGCTTGATGGCGATATTGCAGCAATACTTCCGTCCGGAGTTCCTGAACCGTCTGGATGATGTGATTGTGTTCCACAGGTTGTTGCCGGAGCATATCCGCAAGATTGTGAGGCTGCAACTGGAGATTTTGCGGGAGAGATTGGCGAAGAAGAATCTGCGGATAAGCTTCAGTGAAGGTATGGTGGATTATCTCAGCCGAGAAGGTTACGATCCGGCTTTTGGAGCAAGACCCTTGAAACGGCTAATTCAAAGGGACTTGGAAGATGCCCTTGCCAAGAGTATTCTGGGAGGAGCATTCAATACGAGTGAAGAGATAAGCGTGGATTTCCGTAACCCGGAAGGAATTGTGATTGTACAACAGGGACCGAAGGCTTAGCCCTTCAGTCCCTGTTTATATTGGTAATACTTTGCGTTTAAGGCTTTGTCTGAGGTGGCAAGGATTTGGATGGCAAAGAGAGCGGCGTTCTTGGCACCGTTGATCGCCATGCAAGCAACCGGCACACCGGGAGGCATTTGCACGATGGAGTATAGGGCATCAACGCCGTTTAAGGCTCCGGAGGCAACAGGTATGCCGATAACCGGCAGACATGTGTGCGCCGCCACAACACCGGGAAGGTGAGCAGCAAGTCCTGCCGCAGCAAGGATCACTTTGATGCCTTCTGCTTCTGCGTTGGAGGCAAGCTCCGCCGTTCTTTCGGGGTTGCGATGCGCAGAGGAAACATGTAAGTCGTATGGCACTGCAAAAGAATCCAGGGTCTCGATGGCAACGGCGACCTTATCCATGTCGCTTTTACTGCCAAGGATGATACGAACCAAGGGAGTCATTCTACTTCAATTGCTCCGGGATAACGGTTAATGCTTTGTGGATCTCGGCAGCATCGGCAGCAGAGGTGAAGCTGGCAAGGTTCTCCGGGTTCATAATCAGTTTGGAGATGTAGGAAAGGGAGAAGAGGTGTTGTTTGTCGTTGTGCAGCAGCAGCATGAAGAAGATGTTCACGGGTTTGTTATCCGGAGCATCGAAATCCACGGGTTCAGCAGAGCGACCGAACAGGATGCTGGGGGTTTTAATCTTGGAAGGATGCAGGTGGCGAGGATGCAGCAGGGCAACACCACTACCGATAGCAGTGGAGATAAGCTCTTCACGGGCAACCACTACTTCATATAGCCAACGGGCATCGCGCACCAGCTTGAGGTCTTTGGCTTTTTCGCTGAGGATGCGGATGGCGTCGTACTTGTTCTCGGCAGAGAAATCCAGGAAGATATTCTCCGGGCGCATATACTCCTCAAAATGGCAGATTACCCGCTTCAAGGCAAGCATCTTCTCTTCTGTCTCGTTGAGGTTTTCCAGCCATTCATTGAGGGAATCCTCATCGATTTTGACGTTTTTACCCACGAGCTTGCTCTCGAACACGCCCGTAGCTATCATTTCTTGAATCACTCTGTCCGACACTTTCAACTTCTTGGCAGCATCTGCCTTGGATATGAACTTCTTTGCCATGGATACCTCCATATATTATCGCATTTACTCAAGTTTCTTAATTAGAAAGCAAGGTTTATCTTGACAAGGATACGAGAATTTTTTGGATATGGCATTATGGTCAAGAGAATTATTCAATCCCTGCTGATTTTACTAAGCTTGAATGGCTGTTTTTACTCGGTTTATTCGAATGCTTACCCGCATTTAAAAAAAGTTCGGGTGCTGGCATTTGAGAACCGAAGCAGCGAGTTTACGCTGGGTGATATCACTCTCACGGGCTTGAACCGTGAGATTCGCAACGATGGTCGCCTGAAGTTGGTTACCAAGGAACCGGATTGCACTTTGGAAGGTACGATACTCTCTTTTAGCGAGAAGATTTACAGCTATGATGCCGCCAACCAGGTGCAGGATTATCAGGTACAGATGTCGGTTTCTATAACCTTCACCGACCTGGTGAACAACAAAGTAATATACGAGAATAAGAACCTAACGGTGTCGGAACTGTATGCGGCAGCCGAGGGTGGAACCGCCAAGTTTGGCACAAAAGAGGAAGCAATAAATGAGCTCATCGTCAAGTTATACCAAAACATCCTCCAGAACAGCCTCGAAAGCTGGTGAGGCAGTCCGTCTCAATCGCTATCTGGCAGATTGTGGCTTGGGTAGCAGAAGAAAGGTGGAAGAACTAATCACCGCAGGACGGGTGAAGCTGAATGGGGAGGTCTGTACAGACCTATCCATGCGGGTGAACCCGGATAGAGATGAGCTGCATTTGGATAATAAGCTAATCTCAGCCAGGAAACAGAAGATGTACCTTGTGCTAAACAAGCCCCGTGGATATGTGGTTACCCAAAGCGACGAGATGGGCAGACAGACGGTTTATAGCCTGTTGCCGGATTATGCTAAGAATTTGGCATATGCAGGTAGATTGGACAAGAATTCTGAGGGTTTGTTGCTCTTCACCAACGACACTAAATTGATAAACCTGCTAACTCATCCAAATTACAAGGTGGAGAAGGTTTACAAAGTGGATATTGACCGCCCTCTGAAGAAGCGGGAACTGGATATCTTGCGCAGTGGTGTGGAGATTGAAGGAGGGATAACCCAAAAAGCGGGAGTTTTCGTGAAAGAAGAAAGCGAAACCGCTATGAGCCTCAAGATGGTTATCACTGAGGGGAGAAAGAGACAGATACGCCAGATGATTGAAGCGGTTGGGGCAAAGGTGTTGCGGCTGAGAAGGATGCAATTTGGTCCCCTAAAACTGAAAGAACTCCCCAGCGGGAGATGGCGTAATCTTGAGGCTGGAGAAGTGCGAGCCCTGTTCAGCGAAAAGGCGAAGATTAAAACACTGGAAGCAAGAAAAGGAATAAATAATGAAGTTAGCCCTGATAGGTCTGCCCAAAAGCGGTAAGACAACCATATTCAATGCCCTCACCCGCAGCGAGCATAACACCGATAAGTATGCTCCAGCAGCGGAAGAAGCAAATATCGGTATAGTACAGGTTGCCGATGAGCGGATAACCCGGCTGAGCGAACTGTATAAGCCGAAAAAGACTATCTATGCAACCATAGAGTATCACGATTACCCAGGCATCTTTGCCAAGGATGGCGATAATGCCGATAATGCCATGCTCTCGGAGATAAAGAGCGCAGAGGCTTTTGTGGTGGTGCTGCGTGGTTTTGCCGATGAGGAATTGGATAGCTTGTATCAAAGTGGCGACCCTTTGCAGCAGTTTAATCGCATCGAAGAAGAGATGATGCTTAGTGATCTGATTGTGGCGGAAAAGCGTTTGGAAAAGATTGAGCTTGGTTACAAGCGCGGCATCAGAACTCCGGCAATCCAAGCAGAAGACAAAGCTTTGCGGGAGATATGCGCCCAGTTGCAGAACAACCTCCCCCTGCGTGACTTGCAGCTACACCCGGATGAAGAAAAAGCAGTGCGGGGATTCCAGTTCTTTTCTGCTAAACCACTATTGATATTGATAAACAGCAGCGAAGATAACCTGAACCAGTGGGATGGCGCGGTGGAAAGCTTGCAAGCCAAAGGTTACAAAGCCTATACCATCGCAGCTAAATTTGAAGAAGAGCTTAGCAAGCTGGATGCCGAAGAAGCGGAGATGTTTATGACCGATATGGGCATAACAGAATCCATACGCGATAGGCTTACACATTGGAGCTATCAGCTTGTGGGGTGCATCAGCTTCTTCACGGTTGGTGCGGATGAGGTTCGTGCCTGGACGGTGGAAAGCGGAGCAAATGCCGTAACGGCTGCCGGGAAGATACATTCGGATTTGGCACGGGGATTTATCCGGGCAGAATGCTTTAAATATGATGATATTATGACCCATGGCAGCGAAAAAGTGCTTAAAGAAAAAGGGCTTTTCCGCCTTGAGGGAAAGGAATACATCGTGAAAGACGGAGACATCATCTCCATCCGTTTCAACGTGTAAGGTAGTTAAGCTATGCCCCCCGCCAAGAAACGCACACAGCCCAAAAAGAAAGCAGGAAGCATGAGCCTACTGCAGAAAAGATTGATAAGCGGTGCGATAAGCATCCTCAGTGTGTTGGTTATCCTCGCCCTTGTTATGGGCTATAACTCTATCAAGAATGATCTTGATACCCTTCGCGAGGGGGGAAGTGTCTTTAGCTGGTTCAGCCAGAGCGGAAGCGAGACAAGCAATCCGGTTGGGGTTTTTGGGATTGTATTCGGTTACACGTTCATATACTTATTTGGCTATTGGTTTTCGCTTATCGGATTCATCATCATTGCCACGGTATCGTTTCAATACTTCTTGGCACCCGAACTGGACAGAAGCAGGCAAAAGGGCTATTTGTTACTGATTGTGTTGTTCTTCCTGCAAGTGCTGCTGTGCTCCGGGCAGGATACATATTTGCACAGTGTTATTCCCATGTTCATCTATCGCCTTTTCGCTGCCATATTCTCAGGGGTTGGGGCAAAGATTATTCTGATAAGCGGGATGGTGCTTAGCCTTGTGCTAATAATAGAGTATGACAGACTTAAGAGCTGGATATTGTTTGCCATTGAGGACTTCCAACGGAAGCATGAAGAAAAAGAGTCTAAGCCCACAAAGCCTACCATAAACAGTGATCCCGAACCAAAGCAGATGCAAACTGAGCCAATTCAGCCGGTTATTCAGAATCATGCCCAGCAAGTAACTCCCTACGAACCAGAAGAGCCAGAACCAAAGAGACAAAAAGCCGAGAGCCGTAAGAAGCCTATTGTCTCCGAGGAGGATGATGAGGATGATAACCGGGAGTATGTGATGCCTTCCATCTCAGACTTTCTGGAAAGCCCGGTTAAGCTATCTGATAGAGACCGCAAAGAGATAGAGAATCAGATTTTAGGTACCAGCCAGATTTTGAAGAATAAACTCGCGGAGTTTGGCATTGAAGCAGAAGTTCGCAATGTGAATATCGGGCCTATCATTACTCAATATGAATTGGAGCCGGCGAAAGGCATCAAAGTAAGTAAGTTCTCGTCCCTTGCCGATGATCTTGCCTTGGCAATAAAAGCCAAAGCCATCCGTGTACAAGCTCCCATCCCGGGCAGAGGGCTGATCGGCATAGAAATTCCCAACCTCGCCAGAGACATGATTTATCTAAGGGATTTGTTGCTCTCGGAGGAGATGCGAGGGATGCAATCCAAGCTGGCTTTCGGTTTGGGTAAGGATATTGCCGGTAAACCTCTGGTAGCGGACTTGACGAAGATGCCTCACCTGCTGATTGCCGGTGCCACGGGTAGCGGAAAAAGCGTGTGTATCAATACCATTATCATGAGTCTCATCATGCGTAGCAGACCAGATGAACTGCGCTTGATTTTAATAGACCCCAAGCGGGTGGAACTTGCAGGTTACAATGATCTTCCCCATCTTATCGGGGAAGTGGTAACTGATCCAGACACTGCTTTAGAGACCATGTATTGGGCAGTGAAAGAGATGGAACGCCGTTATGAGCTGTTGCAAGAGGCGAAAGTTAGAGACATCATAGGTTATAACGATAAGAGCAAAGAAGGCGAGGATCTGGAGAAGTTACCGTATCTGGTGATTATCGTGGATGAGTTTGCCGATTTGATTATGACCAGTGGTAAGGATATTGAGCTTCCCATTACGCGTTTGGCACAGATGGCTCGGGCAGTGGGCATTCACCTCATCCTTGCCACGCAGAGACCTTCCATAAAAGTGATTACCGGTATCATCAAGGCAAACTTCCCTGCGCGTATTGCTTTCCAAGTTTCTTCCCGGGTAGATTCACGGGTTATCTTGGATATGATTGGAGCAGAGAGGCTCTTGGGTAATGGCGATATGCTATTTTTACCTCCCGGGAAAGCCATGCCCGAACGTATTCACGGTGCTTATGTATCTGACCATGAGATTGCCCGCACCTGCGACTTTCTTGCCATGCAGCCAAAACCCAAACAAGATTTCAGCCTAAAGGTGGAAACGCAAAGCGAGATGGGATTCTTTGATTATGATGACGACCTGTTCCCTGAAGCTGCGAAAGTGATTGTTTCCTCCGGTACAGCCTCTGTTTCCATGTTGCAAAGGCACTTCAAGATTGGTTATGCCAGGGCAGGACGCTTGATAGACCTTTTGGAGAGAGCAAGGGTTATTGGTCCTCATTTGGGATCGAAATCCCGCGATGTTATTGCCACACGTGAAGACCTCATCCGTATAGGAGTTATGAACGATGAATAAGAAGTATATATACGCCTGCCTCCTGCTAATTGTGGCAACTTGCAGTGCATTTGCAATAACAGCAGATGCCCTGTACCAGAGGATAAGCACCACATACAGTGGACTGAGCAGTTTTCAGGCAAGCGTGAAGCAAACAAACTATTTTGCCCAGATTAAGAAAAGCATAACCTATCAGGGTAACATCTACTTCACCAAAGGTAAGATGGTTATCAAGTTCGAAAAACCAAACATTCAACGTCTCAGCATCTCCGGAGGAACAGTGGATTTATATGATGCCCAGTCCAAAACAGTGTTGAGGTCTCGCATGCGTCCTGAGTTCGGTAAAATGAATCCCGTGGAAATACTGCAGGTATTCTGGAAGAAATCAACGGTTCGAATACTCAGCACAAAAGGTAACTTCACTGAAGTAAGCCTGAAACCTTTCGACGATCCCATGATAACCGGATTAACAGCTACTATAAACAACAAAACCGGTATCATCCAAACCCTTGGATATTCCGATGCAAGCTCAAATAAGGTAAGCTATTCTTTCTCCGGTATCAAAACTAATTCCGGCATTCCTGCCGCAGTATGGAAATTTACCTATCCCAAGGGGGTACAGGTGGTGGAACAATGATAGCATTAATTATGGCAGGGGGCTCCGGCACCAGATTCTGGCCACAGAGCCGCAAAGATTTTCCCAAGCAGTTTATCAACGTCATGGGTGCAACTTCCATGTTGCAGAAAACTGTGGAGCGCTTGCTTCCCAAAATCTGCATGCACGATATCCATATCGTTACTGCTGCCAACCAAGTTGAATTGGTGCAGAAGCAACTCCCACGCCTCCCTCAACAGAATATCATCATAGAGCCATTCGGGATGAACACTGCTCCCTGCATTGCCCTCAGCGTGGAATATTTGAAAGATCGTTATGCCGATAATGAGATAATGCTTGTGCTTCCTGCGGATCATGTTATCCGCAATATGTCTGCGTTTTTAAATAGTCTCATTCCTGCCGAGCAAGAAGCCCGCATGGGACGGCTCATGACCTTTGGGATTATCCCGGAATATCCAGCCACAGGCTATGGCTACATCGAGGCAGGGAAACCAATATCTCCCGGTGTTTTGGAAGTTACCCGCTTCAAGGAAAAGCCTGATTTGGCTACTGCCGAGCAGTTCTTGCAGAGCGGAGGGTTCTTTTGGAATAGCGGCATGTTCTGTTGGAGCATCGGGGCAATATACGATGCCTTCCAAGCTTTGCAACCTGAAATACCTGCCCTATGTGCACAAATCTCCGAACTCTGGAACTTCCATGGCATGGATGCGGATATATCTCAACTCTATTCGCAAATGCCCCGTTTACCCATAGATATCGCGATAATGGAAAAAGCCAAACTCCGTGGGGTTATCCCTGTAGATTATGGCTGGAGTGATGTTGGAAGCTGGAAAGCGTTGGCAGACATCTCTCTCAGTGACCCTGACGGAAACCATTTTGCGGGTCCCGGCAAAGCTTTTGACGCTAAGAATAACTACATCCAAACTCAAAAATTCACCGCAATCATCGGTCTGGACGACATCTGCCTGGTGGAAACCCCAGATGCCATTTTGGTTTGCTCGAAGGACAAATCCGAAGAGGTTAAGAAAGTGGTGGATTATCTGAATAACAAAGGAGACAGCTCTTTAACATGAAGAAGATATTGATCATCACCCTTCTGCTTCTTAGTACTTTGGTTGTTTTGGCAGCCGTGGCAAGCTACCAAGACATTGTAAAATCCGATGTGTCCACCTATAGTGGTACGTTCAAAATGGATAAAGACCGTACTTATTTGCTTGAGGGTAAAACCCAACGCCAGTTGCTGCTTGCCCCGCAACCCGCCTTGGATAGCCTTGGGATAAAGCTCAGTCCTCAAGATTCACTTGTCGTTACCGGAGTTCTCAGCCAAGCTGCTATCTTGGTTACAAGCATAAAACACAAAGGTAAGCAATATACCCTCCGTGGGGGTGAACAGTGCACCAATAACTATGACGAGCTTTCTTCTGTGGAAGTAAACCCAGCAAAGTGCATTGGCTGTAAGCTATGTGTATCCAATTGCCCCGTGGGAGCCATCACTATGGTGAACGGTAAAGCTTTTATCGACAGTGCAAAGTGTGTATCCTGCGGTATCTGCATGGATGGCAATGGCAAGTTCCGCGGCTGTCCTGTGCGAGCCATCGGCAAATAAACAGAGATCGGAAGAGCGTCG
>CALDSN010000184.1 GCA_937924555.1 uncultured bacterium
TCTTTTTCCAGCCTTACTCTTTGGAAAAAATCCTGATACACTTCCCAAAGGTATTTGCCCACCATATTCTTGGCACAGGTGTCAAGGTGGGTCTCCATGGCATGATTCACCAGGATTAACTTCCCGGTGGCATCCATCAGCATCATCCCTTCAGAAGCTTGCTCGAAGATGCAGCGGAACAGGGCTTCCCTTTCTTCCAGCTCACCACGAGTCTTAGCCAGCTTGGTCATGTCTTGCATGGCGACAATTACATTCTCATAGTCCCGCTTTTCTCCACCGGGAATACTCCACGAGATATTGAAATATAGTTTATTACCATGCAGGTCATAGTTTATCCCGTGTCCATCGAAGTATTTCCTGTCTTCACCTAAAGCAAGGATGGATTCCATCAGGCAATCCAAGGCTTCATCACGGAATATCTGAGCAATGCTGTCGTATAGTTCCTTCTTGCTCTTGGCTTTATACAGCCATAAAGTTGTGTTGTTCACATCCACAACGCGTAAGCGTTGTACACAATCCAAGAATTGTTCAGGATAAGTGTGGAAATGAGCCCGCAAGTCTGTTATACCCTGCGCTTTAAGCTCATTAAGTCTCTCCACAATACCGGAGAAATCCTCCACCCACAGCGATACTGGGGATTGGTCGAACAGCATCCGGTAGAAGGTCTGATTCATAGAGTTCATTATCCCTGCTTAACTAATCTTTGGGTCTCCAAGGCTATCATCAGTTCTTCATTGGTAGGTATCTTCAGCACTGTCACTTTCGATTCGGGAGTGCTGAGCACCTGTATATCGTCCGTAAAACGGGCATTTTCTTCCAGATTAAGCTTTATCCCCAGACTGTCCATATCTCGGCAAACCTGCTCGCGCAGGATGGGCATTCTCTCGCCCACACCGCCTGTGAAGATAAGCACATCAAGTCCGTTCAAAGCGGCAAAATAGCTGCCGATGTATTTCTTTATCTTATAGCAATACACGTCATGTGCTTGGATGGCTTTGGGGTTGTGGCGGATAAGGATTTCGTCCTCAATCTCGCGCATGTCGTTGGATATATGGGAAAGCCCCAGCATACCGCTTTTCTTATTCAGCACATTGTTCACTTCTTCCACGCTCATGCCAAGCTGTTGCTGCATGTGGATAGGGATGGCAGGATCCAGATCCCCACAGCGGGTGCCCATCATCAGCCCTTCCAGAGGGGTTAACCCCATGGAGGTGTCGATGGACTTGCCGTCCTTAATAGCGGTCATGGATGCGCCATTTCCCAAATGACAGGTGATAATTTTCAGGGAAGCAAGGTCTTTACCCAAAAACTCCGCAGCCTTCATGCTCACATACTTGTGGCTGGTGCCGTGGAAGCCGTAACGGCGAATCTTGTGAGTGTGGTAATACTCCAATGGCAGCGGATACAAGTAGGCATGAGCCGGCATGGTTTGGTGATATGCAGTGTCAAACACGCCGCACTGCGGGCAGTTGGGCATGCTTGCCTTAACCGCTTCTATACCTTTTAGGTTAGCAGGATTGTGCAGCGGTGCCAGGGAGATACACTCGATCATCACGTCCACCACATGGTCGGTTACCACCACAGCATCGGAATAGTGCTCCCCGGCATGAACCAAGCGGTGACCCACGGCATCAATTTCTTCCAAGCTTTTAAGCACACCTTTTTCCGGATCAACCAGAGCTTCAAGGATAAGCTGCAAGCCTTGTTCATGATTGTCGATAACCATTTCCCGCTTTTTCTTGGTAAAATTGGGGCTTTTGTATGTGAAGAGAGCGATATCCTCTCCAATCTTTTCGGCAATACCTTCTGCCATTAAGTCCTTACTTTCCATATTGATAAGTTGGTACTTGATGGACGAGCTTCCGCAATTCAAAACTAATACTTTCATTTACTCCCCTTGGGTACTTGTTTCTTCTGGGGCAGATAATCTACACCTCTGATAACTGTCAAATAGTTTTTACCACAAACGGATAGGTCAACTTTCATTTCATCATTTTCCTGTTTACTCTCTCTTGGAAACACTGCATGATCATTACTTGATCATTACCTGTTTAGTATGCAATGATCAGGTAATGATTAGGTAATGATACCAAGGAGGATGTTGGACTGCTCCAATAAAAGTGAGCATGAGTTAAGCGGAACCATGAATAAACAAGAGCTTTAGTAGCAAAAGCCAAGGTTGAATTCTGTTTGGGGACGGAAGTTTGTGAACTCCCAGGTGTAAACATTGTTGTCAGCACTTTGCAGGGAGAAAGGAGCCTTGGTCAAAGTGATACCATCCAGCAGCTTAAGACGGTATTTAGCGTAGCTGAGGGGGGCATCCCAGGAGTTGGCGGTGCTGATGATGTAGGTGGCAGAGTTGCCCTTCAGTACCTGCCGATAGGCGATACGCAGGGTGCAGAAATGTTTGGCGGGCATGGTGAGCTGAAAGCTGAAGCCTTTCTCGTTCTGAGCTATGAATTTACACTTTGCTTCCGCACTCTCAACCACTTCCAATTTGGTAAGCTCGGGGTGAAGAGCAAGGCTGTCCTGCGGGATGGGGAAAAAAATAGCACCTTTATAAGTGCTATCGGCATAATTGGTGAAATGAAACAAGCCGTCCATTTCCCAATAGCCTTTGCCAAGGGTGAAATCAAGCTCCTCTGCCTCAAAACTGAGCGCAACCAGATTCAGCGCACAGAGCAGCAACAGGACGATGCAGCCCAGCTTCACTTCAGCACAATCAGCTTGCTGTTACCCAGCACTTTATCGCCATCGGATAAGCGGACAAAATACACTCCGCTGCTGAGACGGGGGAGCTGCCATTGCATTTCCTTAGCAGTATAAGCTTGGCTGAGTAGCAATCTGCCCTTAAGGTCAAACAACTGAAGCCGTGCATGTTTACCAACGAAGTGCTTACATTCGATATTCAGGATAGCATTGTCGCTGCTTCGAAGCACTTTGGGGTAAGCTGTGAACCCGGCATCAGGCGATGGGGTATATGGATCGTCCATGGCAGAGGTGGATATACTGAAGTTGAGGTTGTAGCTTTCATCCGGCTCGGAGAAAAATACGCTATCCGCCAAAGGGAAGTAGTTATCAGGATCACGCACAGAAAGGCTTGCCCGGCAGCAATAGTATGAAAAGCTGGCATCTCCATTATCGTTGGTATAGGCTTGGGGGGGATAGTTACCCTGCATAGAAACAGGGTAGTTGGCAAGTGGGCTGCCGTTTAGGTTTTGGCAATGCACGTTGATGGTGCAGCGGGCAAGAGTTTCGTTCCAAGTTCCGCTTGCGGGACTGTAGTCCTTGGCAAACATATGATATGAGTTATCCATGCCTGAACGTAGTAACTGGGTAACGCATTGAGTCCCAATGAGGGAACTGAACTTCTTGTCTGTGGTATTGCCCCAGGTTGCCAGGTCGTGAAGCATTCCGGGGGAGGAGATATAGAGATAGCCTGCTTCACGGCTGATGTGAGATGAAGGAAGATCCACAACAATGGGCATGGGAGCAGTGGTATCGATGCTAAGGTTGTAGGTTTCGGTACCATCCTCAACAATGAGATTCATAGTGCCCATACCCTGAAGATCGTAGTTTACTTCCATTTGCGCAGTTCCGGCTTCCGTAAACCACAGCCTGCCGATGGACTTTAACTCAATGGGATTGGCAAAGACACTGCCAAGCGCAAGCACCAGCAGCACTGCAATAACAAAGCGTTTCATATAACCTCCTGTCGCAATAATACAAATATGATGCAACAAAGAACAAACAAGCAAGTTATGTTCCAGTAAAGGGGATTATGCAAAGGGTTAACTGCTTATCTCAGTTCTGATTGCAGCTTGGTGGCAATAATCTTGCTGTATTCTGTTGCCCCCGCATGGTTCAGATGGCTGAAGTCATAGTATAGCTTAAGGTTTTGCATGCTGGGGTATTGACTTGGCATAATGCAGTAGAGTGGGATATTGTGCATGGTAAGCTGGGCTTTCAGCTCAGCGGACACTAAGGGAGTGGAGGCAACTTCGCTGTTTAGCGGTGCCTTGGGACAGTGAAAGGCGATAAGCTTGATGTTATTCTCTTGGCAGAGTTGAATAAAGGCATGGAAGTATTTGCGGATAAGCAGGTCTTGCTTCTGCTCTTCTTTGCTGCGCTTCTTGGTGGAAGCAAGCTCCTCGTAATAGAGACCCAGCGGATTGTCATGTTCTTGGGGCTGAAAGACTGTGTAGAGAGGGTGGTAGCCATTATCCCCCATAACCTCTGTTGCTGGTTTGTGTAGAAATGTGGATGCGATACTTAAGACTTTCTGGTTATAGGGATAGGTCTTGCTCATAAACCAAAAGCGGTTTAGGGGTTGGATGTCCAGCAGCATTTTGTATATGGCTGCTTGCCGGTAATATGGGCTTATCATCCCTGTTTTGGAGGCATCGGGACGATAGTAATAATCTGCATTAGTGAGATCCCAGATAATCAGCTTGGGCTTGTGATGCTCCAAGATAAGTTGCAGGGCTGCATAGTTATGGAATATGTTGGTGCCAGCTTCGCCGGTATTGAACACCGAGATGCCAAGCTCTTGCTGCAACACAGCGGGTACATAGCCCCTCTGTGCCCCGGAAGCACCCATGATATAGGCATCATATGGCTTGTCCATCAGGTGGTTCAGCACATAGCCCGGAGCTCCGCTGCGATTGGCGAAGAACATCTTCCGTAAACCCAAGCCAATCAATCCATCCAGTAGTACCAGAATGGCGAGGAACAGCAGAGCTTTATATATTAAGCGTCTCATAAGCTAATACTGGTAATAGATGAAGTTCTCACTGCTTAGGGAGCCGATTAGCAGAATGGCAAGAGTGCCGAGTATATAAAAGGACCAGCGGATTAACGTGTTCTGTTTGCCCCAGAAGTCCGAAATAAGCATATCGCCCTTGCGGATATCCACGCCAAACACTAAAAGCATCCCCAATCCCGCAAAGACAAGCTGCTGGCGGGAGCCAAGGTATAAGCCCGAAACATCGAAGGAAAACAGGGAGTAGTAGCGGATTGCCTCTGACAGAGAGGGTGACCTTAACAAAATGGCAGAGATAGTAATGAATACAAACACCAGCAAGGAGGAACAAAACCTCCCCAACCAAGCGGGTAAGAACCCCCAGAGCTTCTGCCTGATGCCGGAACTAAACATTTCCCAGCAGATTGCCAAGCCCTGCAGAAATCCGAAGATAACCAATGTCCAATTCGCTCCGTGCCACACGCCGATAACCAGAAAGGTGATAAGGGTGCTGAAGATAAGCCCTGTTTTGCCCCAAGTCCGAACCTGGAACTGCATCGGCATAAAGATATAATCACGCACCCAAGAGGATAGCGAGATGTGCCATCTGCGCCAAAAATCAGTTACACTATTGGCAAACAGAGGTATGCGGAAGTTCTCACCCAAGTTAAATCCCAACACCTTGGCAGATCCAATTGCGATGTCACTATATCCGGAGAAATCCATATATATCTGCACTGTGTATGCCATGGCAGCAATCCCGATACTGAAGCCACCGTGTAGAGACGGGTTTTGGAACATTATATCGGTGTAGGGGGCAAGATTACTGGCGATTACCAGCTTCTTGAACAAGCCCCACAGGATGCGCCTTACACCCCCAACCACATCTTCATACACAAATGTTTTGTGGGTGTTTATCTGCGGGAAGAAGCTCTTGCTCCGTGCTATAGGACCGGATAACAACTGCGGAAAGAAGGACATATACAGTGCATAGTCTTGCGGTTTCACCAACATTCGTGCATTTCCCCAATACATATCCAGAACATTACCCATTGCCTGAAAGCTGAAGAATGACAAGCCTATGGGTATCACCATACGCTCAATCCAACTGCCTGTGGGGTTGTGGCTGATGCCAAGGATTGGCGGAATATATTTATAGAAGCCAAGCAACGCAATGTTAAAGCTAAGTGCAAAGTACAGCCATACTTTGTTCCGGTTCAGTGCCAACTTTCTGCACAGCAGGTAATTCACACCAATCGAGAGCAGCAGGATAAGCAGGTATGCACCTTGGTTCACACCATAAAATACCCATGAGGCAGCCAGCAGGATATAAGTCCTCCATGTTTGAGGCGCAGCATAGTACAACACTGCCACCAGCGAGAGAAAAGCCAGATACAGCACCGACACTATGGACATATCAGCCCAGTTTCTCCATAATGCAATCCATCATACTGCCGATATCGCTTATGTTTATCATCTCTATGAAGCTAAACTTCAGGTTAAAGTGCTTCTCAATGGCAGCCATCAGCACCATGTGGGACAGCGAGTCCCAACCGGGGATATCCTTGGCGGTGCTGCGCTCACTAAGCTGAACAACTGTCCTGGGCAACACCTGTTGCACCACTTGCTGTATTTCCTCAAGCAGCTTGGCTCTATCCATCTTTATTCTCCCTCTTATTCATATACTCGCTTTGCAGCCGTTTAACATCCGTTTTGTCGCTGGCGGTAAGCGGGAAGCTCTCCACCAGCGTAATCTGCTGTGGCATCATGCAGGAGGGTAGCTTACCCGCAAGATACTGCCCAATCTCTGCTTCACCATGCGTGGCTGATTCCACAAACAGATGCAGCTTGGCGATGCCATCCTCTTCATCCACCACTACTACACTGTTGCTTCCTGAAACTTGCTTGGCATGATACTCTATCTCCCCAAGCTCGATACGGTTTCCCTGCACCTTCACCTGCCGGTCTTTGCGTCCACAATACACATAGTTGCCATACTCATTCAAGCATGCCAGGTCACCCGTGGCATAGAAACGCTGGGGCTTACCCTCCCACATATAAGTGACAAACGCATTGCGGTTCAGCTCATCATTATTCACATAGCCATCGGTAAGCTGTGCTCCGCCTACATACAGTTCACCCTGTTCACCCTTGGCACAAAGCTCCCCATCCTCTGTCACCAGCAAGGACAACACTCCCTGCAAAGGTTTTCCAATCGGCAGGATGTCGTGGTGCAGCTCTCTTTCCACATTGGCATCCACCTTGTATGCCGTCACGCACACCGTTGCCTCAGTGGGACCATAGAGGTTCCACACTTCTGCATTGGGCACACAGGGCATAATGCAATCCAGCAGAGTCTTGCTAACTGCCTCCGCACCCACAAGCAAGGTTTTAACCGCTGGGAAGCTGAGAGTTGGTAAATAGGGCTTAAGCAGTGAGATAACGGAAGGTACCAGAAACACAAAGCTTAGGGAATAGCTTAGCATTACCCTGGCAATCTCCAGGTACTTTATCTTTGTCGCATCAATGGTGTAAATTGCTGCACCGTGGCATAGCGGATAGAATAGCATCAGCACAGAGCCGTCGAATGTGAGGTCAAACATCTGCAATGCCCTATCCTCTCGGCTGATGGGTAGTGGCAATGCCTGCACTGCCTCCAGCATGGCATTCAGATTGGCAGTGCTTATCCTCACGCCTTTGGGTTTACCAGTGCTCCCCGAGGTGAAGAGGATATATGCTGGAGCATCCTCTGCAGGTGCCTTCAGGCTTATGAGAGCTGACGCTGGGGGGATATCCTGCAAGCTGATGAAGCTGTATGCTTCACTCAGCAAATCCTTATCCTCTGCTCTGCTGCCTGCAAATGCTTTCAATCCTGCATCCATGGCAATCAGCATGTTCCTGTCTATCGGCTGAGCAGGATTAAGGATCACATAGCCGCAGTGGCTTAACACACAGGCAATCAGGAAGGCATAGCTGCCAAGGTCGTTGCGCATCACCAACCCGATAATCTCGCCTTTACTGCGCTGCATCAGCCAGCTATAAAAACGCTCCACCTCAACCAGTAGTTCGGGGTAGCTGTGGCATTCGTCACCAATAACCAATGCGGTGCCCGTTGACTGGGATAGATTATCTATCAGCTTCCTTAACATCTTTTTAACCTCGCTGGGATTAAAACTGCACATTTAATCAGTATTAGCAGAGCCATCAATGAGCAGTCGCATATTTACAAATTGGGGGGTGCTGCAATTGTCAACACATTTCCTCATCTACTTTTATTCCCTATATTAGTCGTGCAGGACAAGCTTGATCTTTCTGGAACTTGAGAATTGTGGATGAGAATAGTAAAAAAGCCGGAGCTCATTCAAGCTCCGGCTAATATTTGAATAGGGTATAAGCCCGGTTATTTCACGTGGAAGTTGTCCAAGAACTGCTGCAGGATAGCGGCACGGCTGGGGTGACGCAGTTTCTTGAGGGCTTTATCCTCAATCTGGCGGATACGTTCACGGGTAACCTGGAAGATATTACCTACTTCCTCCAAGGTGCGGTGATAGCCATCGTCGATGCCAAAGCGCAGGCGAATAACGCGTTCTTCGCGGGTGGTGAGGGTTTTCAGCACTTCATCCACTTGCTTCTTCAGCAAGCTGCGTTCGGCAAGGCGTTCCGGGGAGATAATGGTGCGGTCCTCAATGAAGTCACCCAGGATGCTATCTTCGCTATCGTGTCCGATGGGTTTATCCAGCGAAACAGGCTCTTTGCTGATGGAAAGGATGTTTTTAATCTTCTCCACGGGGATATCCAATACCTCGGAGATCTCTTCGGGATAGGGGTCTCTGCCCAGTTTCTGCATCAGGCGTCTGCTGGTGCGGTTTATCTTGTTGATGGATTCAATCATGTGCACAGGGATGCGGATGGTGCGAGCTTGGTCGGCAATGGCACGGGTGATGGCTTGGCGTATCCACCATGTGGCATAGGTGCTGAACTTATAGCCCTTGCGATAGTCATACTTTTCCACGGCACGCATCAAACCAGTGTTACCTTCCTGAATCAAATCCAAGAACTCCAGCCCACGGTTGTTGTAACGCTTGGCGATGCTGATGACCAAGCGGACGTTTGCCTCAATCATCTCGTTCTGGGCTTTTTCCTTGTTACGCTCCGCACGGTCGATTTCGCGAAGGAGGAAGACTAGCTCACTGCCGGTCATTTTGGTTTCCAGCTCCACACGGCGAATCTTGCGGCGGGCATTTTTAATCTTACGCAAAGTCTCCACAAAGACGTTGGGATCCATGCCGGTTTCCACCTTCACTTCTTCAAAATCTTCGTCACTCTTCTTGGCACGGCGACCGTAGGTGCAAATTTCATCGATGGTATAGCGTTTGATGCGGGTTAGCTCGGTGATGCTGTCGTAGCTTTCTTCGATGCGTTCCACTAAGCTGCGGATGCGGTACACCATGCGTTTAATGAGCTTGTCGTTATATGAAAGTATCATGAAGGTGTTGATAATCAGGTTACGAATATCATCAATCTCTTCCTGGCGGTTGGCGGTGCCTGTCTCATCAAAATCACAATTGTCAAGGATAGCACCAACTTTGTCCAGATTGACTTCGTTCTCTTTAAGGATTTCTTTGAACTTATCGATAATCTTCACATCTTGGTTCTTGTCTATCCAAGTGCCGATATCCACCTTGAATATTTGGTCCAGGCGTACCCGGCGTTCACGGTAACGATGCAGAAAGTTATACATTTCTCGCAGGGTGCTGCCGGATTGGAAGACGTTTTGATTAATCATCTTCTGATATGTTTCAATCTTTTTAGCCACGCGAACTTCGCCTTCTCTATCAAGCAAGGGTACACGTCCCATTTCGCGTAGGTACATCCTTACGGGATCGTCATAAAAGCGTTTGGTCTTGAACTTCTTGGGTGCTGCCGGTTTACGGATTGCCGCTCCGCCTTTGGTGATTCTCTTCTCAGTCTCATCTATTATCTCAATCCCATCTTGGGACAGGTCGAAGATAATATCATCCACTTTGTCCAGGAAAAAGGGACTGCTGGGAAGAATATCATTAATCTGTTTGAAGGTGATATAGCCGGTCTCTTTCCCCAGCTCCACCAGTTTCTTCAAATACTCGTTGTAAGTAATCATCAATGCTCCTTGCAAGGTGCTTCAAAAAAGGACTTTGTTGACCACCTTTCGGGTCATGCGTCGGTAAGTGAGAGTCAGCTTTTCTTTCTGTTTGAGGAGTTCCAGGTTGGATGGGTCTTTGATTATGGCGCTATCCATCTCGTCCAAGTCACGTTGGATCTTTCGGATGCGAAGCCCTTTAAGGCAATCTTCAAAGCGCATTTGCTGTAAATCCTCGAACAGAAGTTCAGCCAAGCTTTCCTTTATTTCTTTATTTTCAATATTATCTATTAGCGCAGCGGGTTCCCAAGTTCCGGCGCTCAGGCTTTGGGATGATAAATATGAGAAGATGTCACGGTAGAGCCTATTACTAAAATAACTAGCATCCAACTCGTTTGCAAGAACTTTGTAAGACTCATAGTCTTTTAGTGCCAATATCAAGGTGTGACGTTCTTCAAAACTCTCATGATTCTGGCTCTTGACGGGCTCGGGACTTGAGGTTGGGGGAGTGTACGCAGAACTGCGATGGAGCTTGCTGTTGAGCGCAGATACCGATACAGAAAAGGCTTCCGAGGCATCCTTTACCAGTAGTTCACGCTTAACTTGATCTTTAAGGTTGCGCAGAGCATCCAGAATCTGATCTATTCTCTCGGAAGTTGAGGATTCATAGCGGGTGTCTCTGGCAAGAAAGCTGATGATGCCCGGGGCATCCTCTAACACTTGCTGCATAGCTTCTTTGCCTTGTTTTAGGATAAGTGAATCCGGGTCTTCGCCTGCAGGAAGTAAAGCCACAGAAACATCCATACCTCTGCTTAGGCATAACAGCCCACCACGCACAGCGGCTTTGATGCCGGCATTATCACCATCATACAGCATGGTTGCTTTTTGCCCGAAACGGCTCATCAAGCCAATCTGCTCTTCGGTAAGGGCAGTACCCAGGCTTGCTACCGAGTTGTTGAAACCGCTTTCGTAGAGGCGTAAAAAGTCAAAGTATCCCTCGCATACCAGGCAGGTTCCAGCTTTGCTTAGGTTGTATTTGGTTTTAAATAAACCGTAAAGCTCTTTTCCCTTCGTGTAAAGCTCGGTTCCGGGAGAGTTCATATACTTGCCAACTCCGGCTTTTTCTTCCAAGAGCCTTCCCCCAAAAGCAATAACCTCACCAAAGCTGTTGTGGATGGGGAACATCAACCTATCACGGAAGAGATCAACCAGACCTCCGGAATAGTTGCCAAACAAGCCGGAGTCTTTCAACAAAGATACTGACAACCCTTCTTTAAGCAGGTGGTTTAATAAGCCTTTCTCGCTGTTAAGGGCATAACCGAGTTGCAATTCTTTGGCAGTTTCGGGAGAGAAGGAACGTTTGTGCAGGTAGTCCAACACATGCTTGCCATAATTGAAGAGATTGTTACTAAAGAATTCTGCAGCAGATTTGTACACATGGAGTAGCTGCTCTCTTTTTGTGGATACCTGCTTGGTTTGATATTGTTCAGCAATTGTGATGCCGGCTCTTTGGGCAAGTTTCTTTAAAGCCTCAATGTAGCTGAGCTTCTCGTAATCCATCACAAAGCCAACCACATTGCCGGCTTTTCCACAAGCGAAGCATTTGTATATCTGCTTGGGTTGGCTGACGTATAATGATGGTTTTGTATCGTTATGGAAGGGGCAAATACCTCGCCAATTTGTGCCTACGTGCTTCAATGGGATGTAGCTCTGCACCACTTCCACAATGTCGTTAGCCTGGCGAATTTGCTCTATTAAACCTTGTTCCATAATCTATAACTTCACAATGGTGACCCCGGAGCCTCCCTCACTCATGGGTGGAGTATCGATACTGATAATCCCTTTTCTCTTGCGCAGGTAGTCGCGGACCTTGGTACGCAAAGCCCCTGTACCCTTACCATGCACAACTCGCAGTGAATGCAAGCCTGCATAAGCAGCGTCATCGATAAACTCATCCAATAACGGTTTTGCCTCATCAAAAGTTAAGCCTAACAGCTTAAGCTCGAATTTTGCTTTGGGGGTTATCGCACTTTTCACCATAACCTCTGGCTTCTTTTCCACCATCGTTTTTGAGGATGTGAATAACTTTGCTAAGGGAGTCTTGAAGCTTATCCCGTTCATATCCACCGTTGCACTGTCTCCTGTAACAGAGATGAGCGTTGCCTCTGTATCGAAATCCGCAAGCCACACTCTATCCCCCGCCTTGGGATTGTTTAATGGTTTCCGTGCGTCTGTCCCACTGCTTATAATCTCTTTCTGCAGTTCTGCTGTTTTAATTCCAATATCATGCAATTTTCTTTCCGAAAGTAACTTGCGTTCTGTTTTGTCCATGCTTTTCAGTTCTTTCAGTTCACTTGCATATATCTTCTGTTGCGAAATCAGTTCGTTCTGCAATTCCTTAAGGTGCTTTTGACGGCGCTGCTTCAACTCCAATTGCCACAGGGTTTCTTTATCTTCCAGAGATCGGAAGAGCGTCGTGTAGGGAAAGAGTGTAGATCTCGGTGGT
>CALDSN010000185.1 GCA_937924555.1 uncultured bacterium
AGAGCAGGGATGTTGCACGACATTGGTAAAGCAGTGGATCACGAGTTTGACGGCACGCACGCTATCATCGGGGCAAACCTCGCCCGTAAAAATGGTGAGGGTAAGCTGATTGTGAACGCCATTGAAGCCCACCACGAAGAAGTGGAAGCCACCTCTGTTTACGCAGCCTTGGCGCAGGCGTCCGATGCAATATCCGGCGCCAGACCCGGTGCCCGCAGAGAAATGTTGGAGACTTATATGCAGCGCCTTGCCAAGCTGGAAGAAATTGCCAACTCTGTGGAAGGTGTTAGTAAATCCTATGCTATCCAAGCCGGCAGAGAGCTGCGTATTATCGTAGAGCCCGGTGTTGTGGACGAGGGTACAACTGCCTTACTCGCTACTGAAATTGCCGCAAATATTGAGAAACAGGTGCAGTACCCCGGACAGATTAAAGTAACTGTAATCAGGGAAACTAGACAAATAGCTATGGCTAAATAGATGAAAGTACTGTTCTTCGGCGATGTTTACGGCAAAGCCGGAAGGCACGCCTTACTTACAGAATTATCCGGCTTGAAAGAGAAATTCAAGCCGGATTTCCTTATTGTCAACGCAGAGAACCTGGCTGATGGTAAAGGGGTTACCGAAAAGACTCTTGACCCTCTCTTCAGCCATGGCATAGATGCAGTTACAGGAGGGAATCATCTTTGGGATCGGTATGACTCAATAGAGTACATCAAGCATGAACCCCGAATTGTGAAGTCCCTCAACTACCCCGAAACAATACCCGGTAATCCCTTCTATAGGATTAATAAGAACGGTAAAACTCTTGGGGTGCTATCTCTAAGTGGTCAGACATATATGCCTTCCTGCGATAATCCTTTTATTGCCTTGAGTAAACATCTGCAGAGCATCAGGGAACCAGTCCCTACTATCCTGGATTTTCATGCCGAGTCAACCAGTGAAAAGCGAGCCATGGGTTGGTTTGCAGACGGGAAGATATGTGCTTGCCTAGGCACGCATACCCACATTCAAACTGCCGATGAAGAGATATTACCATTAGGGTGCGCCTATATTACTGATGTAGGCATGACAGGTTCGCATGACAGTGTGATTGGTGTTAAGAAGGAGATAATCGTGGGCAAGTTTCTTAGCTCTATCCCTATGCGTTATGAAGCCTCCGATTTGGGAGTGCAGATAAATGCAGTTCTGGTGGAGATTGATGACGATAGCTCTATTGCGCTGAATATCACGAGAATTAAATACGCTGTTTAAACAGGCGTTATAGGATTTAGTATGGAAAAGATACTATATGGAAAGCCGGTAGCAAATCTGATAAATGCGGCATCAAGGTCACTAATCACCCAGTATAACCAAAGCCCCAAAATGCTCCTTATCCAAGTGGGTAGTGATCCTGCATCAGCTTACTATGTTAAAAGTATTATCAACTCGGGGAAGAAACTTGGCTGCGAGACAGAGCTTATCTCATTACCAGCTGATACCCCTGAAGATGACTTGCTCATACTCATTGGTGAGGGTAATGACAACCCCGATATTCATGGTATAATGATTCAAAAGCCCCTCCCCTCTCACATTAGCGAGAACAAGGTTAATCTTGCCATCAGCCCATACAAGGATATTGATTGCATCCATCCTATCAATTTAGGCAAGCTTGCCATGGAGATGGACACCTTTCTACCTTGTACTCCCGCTGCTGTCTATATGATGATGCACTATTATAGCATTGACCCGCTTAGTAAGAATGTAGTGATTATCGGGCGCAGCAACGTTGTGGGTAAGCCAATGGCAAACATTCTCCTGTGGAAAAAGAAGTTTGCCAATGCCACCGTTACAGTTTGCCATAGCCGAACGAGTAACCTTCCCTCAGTTACGTCAAGTGCCGATATTATTATTGCCGCTATCGGTAAGGCTAACTTCGTTAATAGCAGCATGATAAAAGAAGGCTGCATACTGCTTGATGTGGGAATAAATGAAATCGTAGATTCCGACAACAAGCAAGTGTATGTGGGCGACATTGACTATAATGATTGCTTTGATAAAGCTTTAGCAATCACTCCAGTTCCTGGTGGAGTCGGAACAGTCACCACCTCAATTTTATACCTTAATCTCATCAAAGCCTGCTTGGATAGCGCAGGATGCAATAAAACTGTTGACGAATATATCGCACTCATATTTGATGCCAACTTGTAAGATAATTAACCAGATGTTTGGGAGGAATGATGCAAAGAAAGAGTTTTAAACTCTTGTCCATCATATTGATTATGCTTGCGACCATGTTAGTTTTATCCGGTTGCGGCAAGTCAGGAACCCGGTTCGGCAATCAAGCCCCGGAGATTAAAATCACATCCTTTGAAGGCTGGGACGATTCCTATGTCACCAATGGGTATGACACTAATATCACATACAGTTTTCAACAACGTATATACTGGCATGCTTGGGATAAAGATGGCAATATCGCAGGATATGCTTTCCGCATTCTTGACGAGAATGGTGATCCGATTGCCACTCCGGGTTATGAAGTTATAGCTACAGCAGCTGATAATCTTATCCCCCAAAACCTTCTCGATCTTGATCCCAAAGGCGGCTGGGTTGTCCATTATGTTCCTGGAGAAGATGAAACCTTATCATTGAGCGATACAAACACTCGCAGAACTATTTGGACATCACAGAAGTATGCCGTGATTAATTTCCCTGCTGCTGATGCCAATGGTAACCCTCTTGTTCGCGCCAGTAAGTTTGAAGTTGTTGCTGTAGATAATCGTGGGGCAATTACTCCCGTTATCGCTTGGAGAAACTTTAAGACCAGTTCTATGAGGCCTACCTGCACAATATCCACAACAAAGGGTAATCCTAATGGTGGTGTTGTCGGTGCCGGTTTAAAACTTAGTTTCACCATGGACGATACCGACCCCTTCATTGCTGTGGTTCCCTATAGATACCAATTCCAAATCATGAAGTTAGACTTGCAAGGTAATGTTATTACCCCACCCGAAAGCTTGGTTTGGGTTGACACAAAGAATCAAATTGTGGAGCCGGGCAATGTTCTGATTATTGGTGAATTTCTCTTGAACCTTAAATCCAATCCACCACTTAGATACGATTATGATTCCAACGGAAACCAGATATCTTCTACACGCGTAATCTCCCGTGCAACAGACTTAGCCGGGATAGTCTCAATTCCCGGAGAAGCTTCCGTTATTGACTTCAAGGTTAAGAGCGGGTTTAGCCCCACAACCTTGGTTTATAGCAAAAAGACATATGCTATGGGCGACTACCATTATGAAGACTGGGGTGATGACACTACTCCTGAAGTGCTTCCTACTCAGTATGTACAAGGCAGCCAACGCTGGGCTACTCCCCTGTTTAAAGATTTAGAAGATAAATACACTGCTGTGTATTCCAACAACCTCAAATTGTGGTTACGCTGGGGTTGGTTTGGTGAATATGGTGATGTTACCTCCTCGGGATTGGTTACCTATGTAGATGGTGCACAACAACCCTTACAACATGGTAAGAAAGTGGATGTCGTGTTGGACAGAGCAACAGGCACAAACTACTTTAGCGAAATCACGCACTTCTGGTTAAGATACGATAACGATGCTTACCAATTCCCTCCGTACAAGCACTTGGAAGTGGTCGATGATAATGGAGACCGATGGCTCAGAGTGCCAAAGAACTCTGTAATCGGTCAGTCAATTTTGTTAACCGGACTTCCCATACCTGATGCTGACACTCCGGGCGAACATACTTTTGAAGTTGCCTGTGAGGATTTGCAAGGTAAGGTTGACCCTCAACCTGCCGTTTACAAGTTCTACCTTCATAGATACATTCCGGCAAGTAACAGAAATGGTATCTTAATTATTGATGACGACCTCCCAAACCCAAATCAGTCCCCTCAGGAAACTGTCACCAATCTCTATACATCTATGTTTAGCGGATACACTGGACCTATCAGCTTCGTTAATCAGGTACCTCCCGGAGCTTCAATAGATAACTATACAAATCCGACCCACGCTGATGCTCGTAAGAGACAGATAGCTCTAAGTGATCTGCAAAAGTATAAACTGGTTGTTTACCACAATGACAGTCCGGCTGATAATGGTAACTTCGTTGATATTGCTGATCCTTTAACTCTATACATGTTGCACGGCGGTAATCTGCTTGTGTCTCATACCAGCCGTTTGAAAGCTAATCTGGAAACTCTTTCCCCTACTGGCAGAAGAGGAACCTTGTTATCTGAGATGGGATTTGGAAATATTCCCCAGCTATCAGCTCTGGGGTCTTCACTTTCTAATAATCCCTATTTCTATAAAGCCGTTGGAACTACATCCGGTTTCGCTGATGTTGATTTGAACACCACCACAAGCTTCAACTCTATCGTCAATACCAGAAAGGGATTGGGTTCAATTGCATATTTCCCCAATCACAACGGAACTGTTATCTATAAGCTTGGTTGTAAAACAGTGGGTATGGATAATTATTCACCGGCTAGTGAAGCGGTGTATAACACCTATAACGACCAACCAGTGGGTATCCGCAGAGAAACCAGCAGTGGCGGAAAAGCCTACACCTTGGGTTTCCCCCTTGCCTTTATGGATAACACAGATGCTAAAGCGCTGATAAACAACATTATTTCGGAATGTGGTTTATAGATAAACACTAACAGTATAGAGGAACAGCTTATGCCTGTTCCTCTTTTTTTTATCCCCAAAACTCGCATACAGAATGCATCACTCCTTTCTTAAGGATATATTGTTCTGTTGTAGGAAGCACATATTTAGAGCGTTTATTGGTATTCACTTGTTATCAATGCAGACTTATTATGGACTCATTGCAGACTTTGTCCGCAGTGAGTCCGTAATTATACTGTAATAATTACACACAAGGGGGGGATGACCTATAGTTGTTTAAACTTGAGACACTAGAATGGGCAATTGTTAGGCTTATAGGTGTATTACCTTTTTCATTAACTGCGGATAAGTTCTTTAATCTCTGCCTCTTGAGTAGCACACATCTCGCAGAAATTCTTGGCTTGGCAGCTCTCAAAAAGCTCTTTTGCTTTGCTTAATTGGTGTAATGCGCGCTTATAGTAACCTTGTTCTCTATCAATCATGGCTAAGTTGAATCTGGCTCTTCCGGCATCGTCAATATCTTGAATGCGTAGAACCATCCTCAGTTGACGATAATACAGCTTTCTGGCTTCAGCATAGTCTTTTTTGCTCTTGGCAATGTTACCCAGATTACCCCAAGTATGTGCAATCCCTTCCATGTCTTTGATTTTCTTTTGCAGCTCCAGATTCTCTCTGTAGGTTGCTTCTGCTTGTTTATAATCGCCAGCCTTATACAAAAGATCACCCAATGCATCTCGACAAAAAGAGATGCCTGTATAGTCACTGATTCTAATTGCAAGCTCCAAAGATTGATTGAAATAGGACTTCGCCAGAGTGTGATTTTCCATGTAATAGTAAAGCTCACCCATATCGAATAATGTTATTGATTCCTGCATCATATTACCAATATGGCGTGAAAGTAAAAGGCTCTTTGTGTAACATTCCAATGCACTGTCATAATCCATCAGGTTTCGATAGTGGACGCCAAGATTCAAGATTACCTTGGCATATCCGTTGCGATCCCCTTCCTGTTCAGAATACTTCAAAGCTTTTTGGTAGTATTGCAATGCCTCCTCTTTATTGCCGCTGCGGGATAAGGCAGTGCCAATACCATTGCAAGCTATGCGAAGAGCTATATTATCGTTCAATTTCTCAGCAATCTGGAGTTTATTGCGGTAATAATGAACCGCAATGCGATACTCACCAGTGTTTATATACGCTTGCCCAATAATCCCGGCAAGTTTATGCTGCAATACTGGGTGCTCGTTAAGGGAAGGATAATATTCAAGTGCTTCCTTAAAAAAGGATTGCATCTCATTACTGAACAGGCATGCTTCAAAATACACGTTTTTTATGTGCGGGAACAGCTTTGTATCTTCTACAAGAGGTAAATTGGTTTGTAGAAAAGACATAAGCTCTGCGTAATCCGCTATATTATTCAGATACAATGCTCTCAGATAAATCCAGTAGTCCATGTTAACTTCCTCAAGGTGTTGACACTGCTCCAGTAAATCATTGGCATTGGCGTTATCACCCAAGATAATGGAACATTCAGCCATTCTTAGTGATGCATCTGCTATTTCTCTGCCATCCTGAGAGAACTGTCTTATCAATTGATAGTACTCATAGCAGCTACTCCAAGCACCCGTGTTGAAGTACATCTTTGCTAGGTTTCTGCTGCATGACAGAACTTTATCATTATCTCCGGCTTGGAGATAGTGGTAAACTACGGTTGGCATTAATTCTGGGTTTGTCTCCGTATTAATCTCAAGATATACCGCTAAGCGGCGATGAATTTCTCTTTTATCGCTTAGTAGGATACTCCTATATATACTGTCTTTCAATAGTGGATTTTCAAAGCTATACTCAGGATTATCGCCACGGTTGATTAGCTCTAGAATTCCCATTTGCAGCAACTTTGAAACTTGAGTAGATAGTATATTAATATCTGGGTTATTGGATAAATCACTGAGTTCGGTAAGCGTAAAAGAGCTGCCGTGGATTGAGATTAACTTAAGAATGTTGCGGAGGTCTAAGGGAAGTGCCAGGTATCCTGATAGTAGAACCCCCTCCATGCTCCCGGGCATTACACCCCTTTTTTGCCAATCTTGAAGAGTTTTAGCTGTAAGGAGATCGCTCCCGAAGTCCTCATACCTCTTAATCTGATTCAAAAGTGCTACCAAGAACTTGATGTTACCCTTGCATACCTTATGTAACAAACGGATAGCTTCCATACTAACCAGAGGTATGTGGTGTTCAATCACTTGTTGAGCTTGTTTCAGTTTCAGTTCATTGAGGAATATCTCATCAAAACCGAAACCATCCACAGCAGCGAGGATATACTCTGATGTGGCGGAATATGCTACCTTGCATCCTGCAGCTAATAGAATAGGTATCAACTTCTGGACCAGCTTAATAGAGCTTTGGTCATATTCGTGCAGGTTATCAATCACTAAAACTATACAATCCTTAAGAACCCAGGCACAAAAATCGCACAGGCAAGAAATGGCAACATCTGCCTCTTCCTTAGTAATCTTCCTAGCTTCTAATAACTCAGGGAATAAATAACTATACACCAAATCTGCATTCCAGCTAATAGAGTTAGCTGAGGCTATATGAGTAAGAGAGCTAAACTCATGCTTTATGGAGATAACGGAGAGCTTTCTGCGTATCAAGCCGAAGAAGAACTCCAATCTTAGCTTCTGCCTTGATTTCTCCCCTACCATTATTTCCGGTAAGATATTGGAAGTATTAAGCAACTCACATAGCTTCCATAATAGATAAGTCTTTCCGGAACCTGGCGAACCCGAAATCCTTATTAACCTTGCTTCGCATTCAGAGCAAAAAGCACTTATGTGGTCTAGCGTCTCTGATGGTAGGATGCATGGCAGCTCCGCAAACAGCTCCCGGTTGCTAACCCAGTGCTCGGGTATCTCACGGGTTAAGAGAAAGATAGGAATAGGCTCTTTAATCCCTTTAACAGTGAAACTCTCAGCATACTGGACTTCAAAGCGAGACTGGATGAACGGGATAATCTCTTTCGTGATAGCAATCTGTCCGTTACCTGCAAAACTCATCAACCTCGCGGCAATATTCACGGCATTCCCAATAATCCCATATTCCCACCGACTGGTAGAGCCAATTGGACCACAATATATGCTGCTGTATGTTATTCCTATATGGCACGCAACGTTTTCAACCATGCAGCCTGGAAATCGTTGAGCACATAGAATAGCCCTTTCAATCTCATCTCCCCTGATAACCGGAACACCCAGAAGTACCAGAATGATATACCCTTTCTCGGTATAATCCGTTTTATTTATCACACCACCAAACTGGTAAACCCATTTCTGTATCTTAGTGAACATCGTGTTATAGTCATCAACTTCTATTTCATCACCTGAACTTGGTTCAAGATGCAGGAATACTACAACCGCATTGCGGAGCTCTGCAGAAATGGAACCATCAATAAGTAAATTGTTAATATCAGGTGAGATGAACTTCGATTCATCATCCACATTCTGGGATATGGTAAGCTTATTATCCTCGAAGTCTTGATAATCATGCCTGTACAGAGTCAGCTCTTTTGAGGTATCTAACGCAATGTTTCGGTATAAATAGGAAAGAGTATCAGAATAGAGATAGTAGTCTAAGTGATACTCTGGATTACCAATAATGTGGAGGTTGACAGACCCAAAGACAGCACCACCATGAACACTGAATCCAAACCCGTACTCCCTACGAAAATCTGAGTCCAGTGTACTACACATGCTATTGATTTGCTGCAATAAGCTGTTAATTATAGCCGGCGAATGGAGATTATTGAAGAATACTAAACAACTGTCCCCACCGAACTTAAGGATTTCACCCGCTAAAGGCTGCAATAATATGTTGAGTTCTTCAAAGTAACGATTGAGAACTCCAGTTATTATCTCAATACCATAGTAACCCTTGTTATGTGCAGTTTCTGTGATATTGGTAAAACCGCAGACATCAAGAAACAGAACAGCTCCATAGAGCTTCTTGCTATATGGAGGCTGTTCTACTCTATTATAATAAACGGCTTGCACCGTTTGCGGTATTATGCCTCTGTTTATTAGTTTCTCCTTAATCCTCTACTGCTTTTCTGTATATCAATGTAGCGGTTCAATTCGGATCTTGTTCCATCGAAACCGATAACAAGGTAGAACGCTTTATCAGCGTCAGCTGCTCCAATATCTCTATAAGGTAGTTGAGACGACGTTGTAAAGCCTCTATATTGGAAATAGCCATCTGGAGTGTCGGATTTAAATACAATATAATATGGTACTTCCGCACCACCTTCACTTGTGACTACTGGACCCCAAGAAAAAACAATATCATTACCATCTTTCTGCAAGGTCGGATTGGGAGGGGAAGGAAGCTGTAACGAACTTACTACTATAAACCTCTCGTATATAACTTGGTCAACAAGAAGCCCGCTTTGTATCCTCATTTTAAGATCGTATAGGCCCGGGCTGGTGAAGGTATGCGAGAACGAGTTGCCTGCATACTCATTACTGCCGTCGTTGCCTATATCCCAACTTACCACTGTATCAGGGTAGTTATGCCCCTGTGAGATGTTGTTCACATTCACGGATGATCCAGCTACAATGAATCGGGGTGTTACGCTAGCAGCAGCCTTATGGAAATACATTTTAGCTCCAATATCAGCACATGAGCCATCTTTATCATTAGTTAAGAATGGGTTACCGGTGTCAATGCAGGGGCTATCCCTTAGCAACTTGAAGTCTCTTGTTGGCGCAGAGGCAAAACAAGGGTCAGCGTTTATATTGCCTGTTCCCGGATAAGCCGTTAATCCATAATAAATGTCATTGTAACTAAGCTCGGCTGAACCACCAAAACTCTGAACAGGGATAGGTATTTGTTGCTCAGCATTCCAAAGGATATTACTATTGAAATTAACTGAGGCATTAGTAGCTTTAACTCCAATGGGATATCCATAAATAGTATTATTGTGTATAGTCCAAGGCCCATTCCCCATCAGTTCAAAGGCTCTTGCATTGGGAATGGGGGTTTGCATCACAAACACTTGTCTCTTAAGGGGTAATGGATTAGATCCCGTTGCCCGAATTCCTGAAAGACAATCAATGATCATGTTATTATCTAGCACTGTGCGATTACCCTCAGCAATCAAGATACCAACATCAGTACTGTCAACTTCAGAACCATTCAGGCTACCTTTTACATTTGCCCCAAGATATATTCCTGTAGTCTCTGCACGCAAAGTGCTGGTACTGTTCCTTACACGGACATTCGTTAAGGTAGGGGTGCTGTCAAGTCTCGTATCGGCATCCATTATCTTAAGTCCCTTGCTGCAATAATCCAGCTGCATGTTATTAATAGCAAGCTTGGCAAAACCGGCAAAGCTTGCACCTGTTGTTTCATTGCGTAGCGTACTGCTACTATTACGCACCCGCACATTGGTGAGAGTAGGAGTGCTCTGACTAGTGCTCGCTCCCTCCATCGCATAGTTTAATCCGGTAGTATAGTTATTTACTTCCAGATCAGTTATCTTTGCCACGATGTTCCCTTCTATCTGCACCCCTGTGGAAGCAGTGCGCAAAGTGCTTGAGCTATTACGTACTCGGACATTGGTGAGCGTGGGAGTACTTTGCGTTCTGGTATCAACTTGCATCAGGATCCCTGTGGTAAAATCCGTAACTTCTACATCATTGAGTAATAGATGTGGAGCATTCCGAACTATAATCCCATTTGTCACACTCCGTAAGGTACTGGAACTGTTTCTAACTCTGACATTGGTCAAGGTGGGAGTGTTCCTGGTATTCTGATGCAGATCCTCTAATCTGATCCCTACAGCTACATCATCAATCTCTACATCTGATAAACTTGGTGTGGTGTTTCCACGGATGTCTATCCCGACACCTGTAACCACTGAACGGAGTGTACTACTACTATTCCGCACACGCACATTAGTAAGAGTCGGGGTTGTCGTGGTTGCTCCATTAGCACTCAAAGAAATTCCGGTTCCGAAGTTGTCTGTTTCCAGCCCATTCACAATAGCTTCCCCACGAATCGTCACCGCTGTAGTATTCTCAAGATCTGTCCGTAAAGTGCTGGAGCTGTTTCTAACCCTAACATTGGTTAAGGTCGGTGTGGTTCGCGTAACACCCTCATCTTCAATAACAACTCCACCCTTGTAGTTCAGAATTTCTGCTCCGGTTATCGAGCCATTACTATCAGATATCCGTATCGCAACACTATCGGCAAAGGTAGTGGTATCTGAAACCGCAATGTATAAGTTAGATATATCAGGGCTTTGTCCCCTGATATCCAAAGGAAGATATGCATCTATTATTTGGCAACCATCTAACACACTTGGATTTCTTTGTTGGTCACCCCAGAAACGCAAGCCACCCCAAAAACCGTTTTGAGCTCCGGGACGGAAAGTAACACCATTGGCATTCAATGAACCCTCGATACTAAGAGGCTCTTCACTAAAGAGATTAACAACTACATCCTCCTGAATCACCACATTGGCGGCGTCACCCAATTCTACACCTTCATAAAGATTATAAGGTGAACCCTGCAATGTCCATAATGGAGGAATAACATCAGTGGTTACTGCAGTTCCCACAAGATGTATCATCCCGGGGATAAACACTACCGCACTTTCGTTTGCTTCGTTGTTTCTCACGGTTAGATATACGTCGTATGTCCCGGCATTAAGATACTGGTGATAGGGATTCTGTTCGGTTGAGGTGTTCCCATCTCCAAACTCCCACTCCCATTGATCAGGATTGCCCAAAGTGGCATCGATGAACCCTACCGTTTGTCCGGCAAACTGGTAGGTGGATTCAAGGTTGACTATTGGGTTAAAGTGATCCAACACATGCATTATGAATGTGGTGCTTGCTAACTGTCTTCCCATATTATCATCAACTTGGATACTAAAGACTCCTGATGCCTCCACTTGAGATAACGAACTAAACACCGCACTCAACTGACCCACCATATTCGCAGTATTTATGGGATAGTAAGTAAATGTAATCGGATTGGCAGCACCCAAGGGAGATAAACTGATGGATATATCAGCATCTGCATTATCAGGGTCATTAATGTAGCTGCTGAAATCAACCCTATAATGCGAGTTGCGGATGAAATAGAAATCGGATGGGATGCTAAGGATGGGAGCATCGTTAACCCCTGCCACCGTAACCAATATATCCTGTATGGGTCCTTTGCCAAACTGGTCAACCGCCCTTAATGTAATTGTCTCCGAACCATACCAGTTATGCTCCGGAATAATGGTAAGGTAACCGGAGCTTATTGTGGCGTTTAGGTGCTCACTTCTGACGCAGGTGATGGTTACCGGGTCTCCATCCGGGTCATTAAATACGTAAGTAACATCGCTTGGTCCCCACTGAGTGTCCTCCACCATGGTATCTATCTGGTTAAGGGGATGCACAATCTGCGGATAGGTGTTTGAGGCAAGAACTAGATCGGCATGAAGTTTCTGAGAGATAACTCCTGTATTGGTTCTCACTTGCAACCGCACGCTATACAAACCAGGCAGATTATACATGTGAACAGGATTCTGCACAAATGCATCAAACACTCCATCATCCTCAAAATCCCAATTCCACTCTATGATAGACGCCCAAGAGATCGGAAGAGCACACGTCTGAACTCCAGTCACGATCAGATCTCGT
>CALDSN010000186.1 GCA_937924555.1 uncultured bacterium
GTGCAGTATGTTTTGGAATCTATCTTCATCCTGAGCACATACACTCCGGAGCTTAGTATCCTGCCATTATCATCCCTTCCATCCCATGAGCTATACCCGGCTATGCCTTCTTGCTTAACAACTGCTGAGAGCTTTATCTGGTGTAAATTGCTGCTTATCTGCTCCGGGAAGGCAATGCTTTTAACTCTTTGCCCACGGATGTTATAGACTTCAATTTTCGCTTGATTATGCGGCATGCAAGGAAGCTGTAGCTTAATTAGCATTCCCTCTGCTTTGCCATTTCTGATGAATGGATTGGGAAACACAGATATTCTTCCCTCATCAACAGGGGTAGGCAATTCTGGATCAGCCACGCTAACGTAGGGAGGAGAATCATATTCCATGCAGCCCATATCTATCCTGCTGTTCCAAATCCGCTCATTGCCTGCCAGATCGTAAGGAAGCAAGGACAATCCCAAAGTATCCGGGGTGCCGGAGTCGATACAGGGAGAGCCGGAAGAAAGGCTGTAATAGTGTGGGTCGTGGATATCAACTCCACCTAAGAAAAGAGGATTACTGTCGATACTCGTGGGGTGGAGGTTTATAATGTTCCCAGAAGCTTGCTGTATTCCCGCGATCCCGTTTTTGATGTTGGAATAGTCTATGTCTAAGGTTGTTGTTTCACCGGAAAGTGGCTGAGGTAATATATGGATCTGATATGGGCTGTTATTATCGAAGATAGTATTGTTGATATTCACATTGCCATGAGTGGCAAGAGTGTAGGAATTGCTTTCATTTCCGGCAAAAGTACAATTCGTGAAGCTGATACTCGGATTATTGGCAGTGCTGGCTACCATGACCCCACCCTGAGAAGTGTTGTTGCTAAAGAGACAGTTATTGAAGCTGAAGTTGTTCTGCTGCTGAGGATATTGCACACCCCCCACTTGAATGGCATGGGAATCATCGTCACTCATGGTTAGATTACTAAACTCGCAATTATCAAACCTCATGTATTCATCCCCCATAAATGACACCAAAGGGTACGCCCAAACAGAAGAAGAGGTATAGGTGGAGGTAGCATTACGAAATCTGCAATTTGATATGCTGCCTCTCATTGCCCCACCTATATCCACCAAACCTCTATTCGTTGTTGTAACATTCTCTACTAAAACGTTATCCCATCTGCTTTCGTAGTTGCTGCTCAGGTAAAGTGATATGGCAGAGAGATTTTTGGGATTCACGTTATAGATATGCAAATCAGACAAGTTAGCACTACCAAAGCTATCTCCCAATATGACAGTGTCATTGCTCGAGTCTAGCGTTGTAATTGACATATCTGATAAAGATACTGTCTTTTGGTAATTAGAGAAAAACACATCATTGCATGGAATGGTACCAATAGTAATCAAAGGGTTTAACTCTCCTATAACCAAAGTGTTATCCATCCCGCTTCCCTGAACTTTCACCCAGCTCTTAAGCGCAATGGGGAACACCTGATTGTTAGCAGTACGAGAATATGTCCCCGGCAACAGGTGTACAGTCTTTTGGCTCAGGCTATCCGCGGCAATGCGGTAGATGCCTTCATGAATAGTCTTTAGAGGGCTGGCTGGGCTAAGCCCATCATTGGCATCATCTCCATCGGGAGAAACGTATATGTCGCTGTTTATCTCTTGATGATTGGCGTTTTGAATGTCTAAGTTCATGTGGTAATCTGCATTGTGTTGCGTTGTGAATATAGCATAATAGCTGGTGGGGCTATCTACAGAAAATGTCTGCAGATATATGCTTTGGTCACCGGAAGCGTCCTGAATGAAGATATCCTGACCCGAGCCTGAGCGGTTGTTGTAAATGGAACAGCGGTTAAGGGGATCGAAGGTTATTGAGTTTAAATACCCCCCCCCAGCAGCGGCGTACAACCCTCCACCAAGATAAACAGCATAGTTATCATGAACCCGTAAACCGGATAGCGTAACTGTAGCTGCGCCTATATTCATCCCACCACCAAATGCGGAGATATTTTTATGGATGTTAATGTTTTTCAAAACTGATATGGTGTTAGTTGACAGGGCTATGCCTCCACCTCCTCCTGTTGATAATCCATTTGTTAGTGTGAAACCTCTGATGTATGTAGTTTGGATATCTTGAATAATTCTGATGCAGCGTCCGGTATAGTTTCCGTCAATAATTGTGGAATCGATATACCCAGAACTGTCGGTTACCGCTTCCATACTCATCAAGCTGATATTATTGGTGCTAATAATCAGGTTTTCATAGTATCTCCCAGGACACACCAACACCGAGTCACCCGGTTGGGCAGCATCCAACGCAGCTTGGATATTATTGAAATCCCCGCTGCCATCTTGGATAACAATTCTGGTTACGGCATAACCAGCACAAGGTAACATCAACGCAAGGATGATTAAGATATCTATCAGTTTCATTTTACCTCTATAGATGCGGGGAGGGGTTTCCTCCCCGCTCCATTAGTTTACTTCATTAACAGCATTCTTTTGGTTATAGTCCCATTCTTGCTGCTCAGGCGGTAAAGATAAACCCCGCTGGCAACACAGCGATCATTATTATCCTTACCGTTCCAGACTATGCTATGATGGCCTGCAACCTGTTGAGCATCAACCAAGGTTTTCACCAATTGTCCTTTTAAGTTAAAAATATCCAGCTGTACGCATGCAGATTCAGGCAGAGCATAGGACAAGGTGGTGCTGGGATTGAAGGGATTGGGATAGTTTTGCCCCAGGCTAAACTCAGGAGGTACTACGTTATCAATATCATCTTTGGTGAAAGTAACTTCGAAATATGGATACTTGTTGGCAGTTATACTTTGTTTCACTGTTACATTATCGGAGTTCAAACTAACAGAAGCAAACCCACTTACCTGATTTTTGGCTTCAGCATAACTAAACACATATTCCACATTGCCTTGGCTTAGCTCTGTTACACTGTCCACATAAGCCGATATCTGCTCCAAGCTATCTTCAACTACCACCGCTCCCTTGCAAACTCCATCCACATACAAACCTACTTCCTTAACTGTGCCAATCAGGCTATCCGGTATGCTTATATAAACTGGAATGTAGTCTTGCTTTTCATCGAAAGTGAAGCTTTTTGGCGACTGCTTGGTGTGTGGGGGAATCACATTTCCATTGACCCACCTGAAGTCATGATCATTGTTGGTTACCACTATTACCATATCTCCATAGTTTAACACACCAGATTTACCGATTAGTAACCCTGTAGAGGGGTCACGTTGTAAACCCCAGTTTTTGGCTTTGATAACCTCAATATCGTCCCATATACTACTGAAAGCCTCTTGAGGAGTTTGGCTTCCTGCTTTAAAATATCCAATCCAGTTTTCCACATCTTCATAAATGGGGAATTGCATGCTATCTAATGTTTTGAATCCGCTTTCTCTCAGGGTTACAGTATTAGGTGTTTCAGTAAGTAGCTTTATCTTATATCCTTGAGGACTGGTGACATTATGAGTATACTGATTTAGTGACCAATTATGCGTTGGGTCAGACCAAGCTATACTTTGAGTCACCCCCCCTTCCCCATTAACCCAAGTGATCTCATCAAGGTAGGTTGGATGCCACAAGCTGTTATCATCTTGATATTTAGCTAGCAGTTCCTTAAAGAACTCACTTGCTTGCAGCATCCCTGTGGTTCTGTTGTTTAGCACGGGGTAGCTAACCCAATACCATCTTTCATGATCGTTTTGATCTTCAAATGAATATTCCCAAACGCGGTGTGTTTCTGCTCTGCGAGCACCAATATCAGGAGGGGTTGTATCCGGATCATCGGCACCTATACCGGCATCGATGCAGGGTGATATGATAGAGCTATTCCAAATTGGTTTATATAGACTATCAAGATGCATGTTTTGTACACTAGCAACTGCATTCTCGGTTAAAGGGGAACCTGCGCTGCCTCCAATATCATAACGAGGGTACGATAAACTGAATAAACAATTATTCAGGGTCAAGCCTCTGCCTGCACAATGCAGATGTTCTTGATCATACCCACCCCAGCTTACACCATTACTGCTACAGTTCTCAAATACGGTGTTGTTTATAGTTGTGCGAGGGCATTGGTAAAGGATTATCCC
>CALDSN010000187.1 GCA_937924555.1 uncultured bacterium
ATGCAACTGGCTACGGGTAAACAGGTTAATGGGTGAAAAGGGAATGTAGGGGCTTTCCCTATGTGTCTGCCAAAAGAGCTTGCAAATATTAGAAAGCCTAATACACCACAATCCGCTTGCTGCTATGGCGATGTCCGTCTGCGCTAACCTTGATGATATACACCCCGCTGGGGAGTTCGGGAAGGCTAATGCTGCTTGTATCCCCACGGCTGCTGTCCTGCGTTTGGAAAACCCGCTGTCCCTTGAGGTTATAGAGGCTGATGGTTTTTGTGCATAGCTGCTCATAGCCCTCGCCACTAAACTCTATGCAAAGCCTCTTACTTCCTGTTGGTAATGGATTTGGGTGGATGTTTATCTCCCACTGTGATTGAGCTATTGAGGGCACCGTTTCGTCCTCCACAGCCACCGTAGTATCGGCTAATTGAGCATTGCCCAGATAGATGAATATTCTGCCCGGGGTAGTTAAAGGTCCGGATGGAGCGTATGGTTGCGATATTGCCACATCGCAAAAGCCGTCATTGTTAAAATCACCTGCTGCTTTTGCCCAGCCAAACTGCTCTGTCACCCCAATGCTATGGGGGATGGTTAGATCCACCGTTCCATTGGGATTATGCCCCCCAAGCCATACATAGGCTATGCCATCATCTAAGTCATAGCGGTAGTTTGTGCCAATGATGTCTTCATAGCCATCATTATTGAGGTCACCATGGATTAGATTGTACCCATCCGACTGAGTAAATATCAGTGGAATCACAAAATCCCATTGTGCAGTTAATAAATCAGAACCAAACCATACTCTTGCACCATTTGAATTTATAAAGCTGGCAAAATCATCAATGCCATCGCCATTAACATCACCCAATGGACATGATTGTGGTGCTATCAGGCTATTGGTATCCGGGCTGATAAGCAGGCTATCGCAATAGGGGAATGAACTGCCACCATAGTATAAAGTTAACCTGCTGTGTGTGTTATCATCCTCTACTATGGTGTTTGTTCTATGGAAATCGTCAACGCCATCATTGTTTACATCACCTATTCCGTTTATTGAGGCTCCTGCAGTTCCCGGCCAAAAGATGGTGCTTAATAAGGTCGAGGTTAAGGTAGCTCCATTCAATACATTTATGTTGGCAGTTTGATAGTCAGTATTAGTAGTGACGTATCCAATATCGGCATGGTTATCGTTGTTGACATCACCAAGGGGGAACAAAGATCCAAACCAAGCAACTGAATCATGCGGAAAGCTAAGAGTAACATCAGGAGTAGCAACTGGATTCTGCCGTCCGTAAAAGATGCAAATCTTCTCCTGGCTCTGCTCAGAACCCCAATAGCAGAGGTCTTCTATTCCATCATTGTTGATGTCTCCGGCATTGACGATCCTGTAACAATACTGACCAACATAAGTTCCTGAGATACTAAAGTCCGAAGCATTATCAATGTCTGGGCCTCCCCAATAGAAGCTAATTCTGCCAACAGAACTGCTGCCATTATATGATCCTGTTGGGTTCCAATTCGCTTCTACAGCAACTAAATCATCTATTCCATCACCATTGAAATCTATGCTACACATTGATCTACCCAGTGCTGCGCCTCCAAACTCTCCGGACATGGTAGTAAGTAAATCCATGTGATTGGTGGCGAAAAGAGGCACTGCCATCATGGCAATGGTGCAGTAAGCGAGTAAAAATAACCTATTCATGGTTCCTCCCGGGTTAAGGGCTTAGAGTATCAGGATTGCTTCTAAACCCCCAAGTGCGTGGTTTACACTTTGTGATAATATGTCAAGAAAAGTGTGCAGGATAAAGATAATAAGAAAAGGAGCAGGAAATACCGAAGTACACAATAGTATTCATTGGGCAGGCACATAGGGGAAGCCCCAACTTATCAGTGTTAACTCGTTAACCTGCTAACTCCCTAACTTTATTCCCCATTTCTGTCACCAAATCCCAAATCTGTCACCCGCAACATTATGAAGGCAGAGCATACTGCCATGTTCTTTGAGAGGTGTATAGAGTGATAATTGTGTCAGATATCAGTTCTTGCCGAATTGGGAAATGACTTGCTTAATCATTGCCTCAAGGATTAGATCGCCCGTTTCCTGCACCTCAAAAGGCTGGAAGCCCAGATATTTATCCCACTGCCCGGTGATGTAATCGTGGCTCACCACACGATAGACTTTATCCGGTTTAAGCAGTTCACCATTAATCTCATAGTAGGTTTTGCTGTGTCCGTGCCCGCCTTTGCAAACCTCCGTGTAACGGCTCAGTCCGGCACACTGCACAATGTCGTAGGGCTTGCTGATGGCATGTTCGGCGTTTAACTCATCCATCTTTATCAGGTCTTTCCCATAGCAGGAGAAGAGGACGATATAGTTGCTGAAAGGAAGCATTTCGTGCATGTCTCGGAGCGTTACATCCCCCGCAGGGATGAACTTGCGGATACCGCCATTGTTGATGATGGCAAGATCAGGATGATACAGCTTGGAGTATTCTGCCTTCAGGGAGTTGGCAACCCAGCGGGATACGGCTGTCTCGGCGAATTTATCCGGTTTCCAATCCTCCGGGATGTGGGCGATAACCTTGCCCATGCTTTGCTCTATGCTATCCGCCAATGCGCTAACGAAGCTGTTCAAGGGTGTGCTTGGCATGCTTTCGGGGAGCCAAAGAGGGATGAGTTGGCTTTTATAGCTTGCGATGCGGTCATTCACCACATCCAGCTCAATCTTGCCAAGTTGCATATTAAAGCTTCCTGCGGAGGCGATATAGATGCCGTTCACCTGCCAGGGTTCATCGATACTAACGTGAGAGTGACCACCGATAATAATATCCACCCTGCTATCCAGTGAAGCCGCCAGGAGGCTATCCGCCTCGAAGCCGATGTGGGTAAGCAGAACAACCAAATCGCTCTCTGCATCAGCCTTGTCCAGATACTGCTCAAGGGCAGCTTTATAGGGCAAAATGTTCAGGTCTTTCACGTTCTCTATCTTCACTTTCTCCGGCAGTTCCGTAAGGGTTAGCCCCATAATGGCTACTTTCAGGGAATCCAAGGTTACGATGCGGTATGGGTTGCCCCCTAAGTGTTTGTCCTGCTTGGTTATCAGATTAGTGCTGACAAAGGGATAGTCTGCCAGTTCGGTTAAACGCAGAGTGTTGGCATAGCTTTGGTCGAACTCGTGGTTGCCGAAGGTTGCGGCATCCGGTTTGAGGTAATTGAAGGTCTTTATAACCGCACCACCGATGGCACCATTATAGTTCATGGAGGCAAACACGCTGCCTGTCTGTTGGTCGCCTGCGTCCAGATACATCGAGCGAGGAGCAGCACTTCTCTCTTTGTTCAGATAGTATTCCAAAGCAGCATAGCCACCCACCATCGCACCGGACTTGGTCTTTTGGGGCAGGTAGATGCCGTGGGTGTCGTTGGTGTGCAGAATACTGAGGGGAACTGCAGCTAACATAGTAGCGGCAACTAAGATGGAGAGAAGGCACAGCGTGGCTTTCATAGGTATTACTCCTGTGGGTTACGGGTTTTGAACAAAGCTTCCATCGCCACAAGGTCTTCCGGGGTGTCGATGCCGATGCCTTGATAATCCGTGGTGAGCATGCGGATGGGGATGCCTGCTTCCAAGGCTCTGAGCTGTTCCAGCTTTTCGCATAGCTCCAAGCGGCTTTGAGGGAGGCTGATGAAACGGAAAAGGGTCTCGCGACGATAGGCATAAACCCCAATGTGGCGATAATGGGTGATGTTTAAATCGTTATCCCTGTTGAAGGGGATTGGGCTACGAGAAAAGTACAGTGCATCTTGCAGGGAGTTGGTAACAACCTTCACGATGTTGGGGTTGTTTAGCATGTTATGGTCGGTGATGGGAGTCATCAGGCTTGCCATCTGGACTTGGGGGGCAGCAAACGCCTGTAACAAAGCCTTCAGCGAAGCTATGTCTATCAGAGGTTCATCACCTTGCACGTTGAAGATGATCTCGGCTTGGGGAATGGCGGAGGCTGCTTCGGCAATACGGTCGCTACCGCTCTGGTGATGGGCTGAGGTCATCAGCACCTTAGCCCCGAAGGACTCCACAGCAGAATAGATGGCTTCATGGTCTGTGGCAACAATGGTTTGGGAAAACAACCCGGATGAGGCTACTCTCTCGTAAACATGCTGGATGATTGGCTTAGCTGCCAAAAGGGCAAGTGCTTTGGCGGGGAAACGGGTGGAAGCATATCTGGCAGGGATAACTGCCAGGGTGTTTATAGCATTAGTCACGTGGTTTACCTCCCGGGTTCTTGCGTAGCCAAATCATGAGGGCAGAGCTGTCACTGTAGTTGATGCCGGGGATGCGCATTGCCTGTCCGAGGCTGCGGGGTTTGATGCGTGCAAGCTTCTCCCTTGCTTCCCAGGCAATGCTGGGGATGGAAAGATAGTCAATATCTTCCGCCAAGCTCATGTCCTCTGCCTGCTTGAAACGGTTGAGCTCCTCTTGCATACGGACAAGATAGCCTTCGTATTTTATCTCCAGCTCAAGACGTTGACGGATGTCTTCATTTAGGTCGTCAGGTATGCTGTAACCATAGCGTGGGAGATCGGAAAAGCTTAATTCAGGGCGCTTTAGCAACTGCGCGTAGCGAATAGGCTCTTTAATATCTTCCATAATGGGGCAGTTACGCGTCTTAAGCTGCTCCATCTCGCGGGCTTTTATCTCCTGCATAGCACAGAAGCGTTGCCAGCGTTGCTCACTGAGAATGCCCAGTTTATGCGCAAGTGGCATCAAGCGTTCGTCAGCATTGTCTTGTCGTAGCAAAAGCCTATACTCCGCCCTGGAAGTGAACATCCGGTAGGGCTCATTGGTGCCGCGGGTAACAAGGTCGTCGATAAGCACACCCGTATAAGAAGTGCTGCGGGAAAGAATTAGCGGTTCTTTTGCTTCCAGATACAGACTGGCATTTATTCCGGCAATGATGCCCTGTGCTGCGGCTTCTTCATAGCCAGAGGTACCGTTTATCTGTCCGGCAAGATACAAGCCGGGTAGTTTCTTAACCGCCAAAGAAGCATCTATCTCCTCCGGGTTAACATAATCATATTCTATCGCATAGGCATAGCGGAGTAGCACAGCTTTTTCCATGCCGGGGATGCTGTGGATTATTCTTTCCTGAATCTCTGGGGGAAGGCTGGTGGATACGCCATTCACGTATGCTTCATGGGTGCTGATACCTTCCGGCTCGATGAAAACATGATGGCTGTCACGCTGGGGGAACTTTACAATCTTGTCCTCGATAGAGGGGCAATAGCGGGGACCTATGCCAGTGATGATGCCCGAATACAAGGCAGATTCCAGCAGGTTCTCTTGGATAATGCGGGATGTCTCCGGAGTGGTGTGTGTAAGATAGCAGGAAACTTGATTCTTTAACGGTATGTCCCGGTAATAGGAAAACCCTTGAGGCTTGTCATCCCCCGGTTGTGCTTCCAAGCAGCTATAGTCAAGGCTGCGGAGGTCAACCCGTGGGGGAGTGCCTGTCTTGAAGCGCATAACTTGCAGCCCCAAAGCACCCAAGTTCAAGGAAAGCTCATCCGCACTTGGTTCACCGCTTCTGCCTCCGGCGTAGTTCACCTTACCCACATGTATCTTTCCGCGCAGGAAAGTGCCGGTTGCCAGGACTACGGCATGGGCAAGGTAGCGTCTGCCTATTTGGCTAACAACACCGCAGACCTTTCCTTGTGAGATGATAAGCTCTGTGATGCTTGCTTCAATGATATGCAACCCATCCTGCTCTTCCAGGCTTTGGCGCATGATGCGGTGGTATGCCTCTCTATCGTTTTGTGCGCGTGGTGCCCACACTGCGGGTCCTTTGCTGCGGTTGAGCATACGGAAGTGAATACCTGTTAGGTCGGCTACTCTGCCAATCTCTCCGCCAAGCGCATCCACCTCACGTGCAAGATGTCCTTTGGCGGGACCTCCAATTGAGGGGTTGCAGCTCATGCGTCCGATGGCTTCCAGTTTGATGGTGAAGAGCGCAACTTTTAAACCACGGCGTGCCGCAACCAGTGCTGCTTCTATACCTGCATGCCCTGCACCTACGACGATTATGTCCCAGGATGTGGTAAATTCCATGTATATCTTAGCCCAAACGGCTCTGTATCCAATCCATCAGCGGTTCGAAGCCGGTGTTGTTCAACGCGGACACGGCAAAGATGGGTTCCTGCTTCAAGCCAAGCCCTTTTCCAAGGGTTTGAATTGTCTTGGCTATCTTGGTCTTGGGTATTTTATCGGACTTGGTGGCGACCACACAATGGTCAATATTACGCAAGCGCAGCATCTCCAGCATGAGAATATCCTTTTTGTCGGCATCGTGCCTGATATCAACCAGCACCACGATACTCTTCAGTTGGGGGCGTTGCTCGACGTATTTGCTAACCATCTTACGCCACTTTTCCTGTTCATTCTGGCTTACTTCCGCAAAGCCATAACCCGGGAGGTCTGTTAGCTGTAAGAAGCCGGGAGTGTCGCTGTCGTCAGTCTTGTAGCGGATGAGAAAGAAGTTCAGCAAGCGTGTTTTACCCGGAGTGCCGGAGGTCTTTGCCAAGCCGTGATGGTCGGTAATTAAGTTTATCAGGGTAGATTTACCCACATTACTGCGTCCCGCAAAGGCAAACTCCGGGTAAGCAGAAGCGGGGTAATCCGCAGGCTCCACCGCACTTTTGACAAAGAAGGACTGCACAAATCTAAGCATGGCGATACACCACACTGCTACGGTCTGATTCGCAAATCTCCACTTCGTAGATATCTGCTGTATGAGAGGCAAGCTCTTTATGCATCCTGTCGAAGATATACTTTGCCAGGTTCTCGGAGGTGGGGTTAATTCCGTCTAGTGCAGGAGAGTCATTCAGATAGGCATGGTCAAGCTCGTCCAATATCTCTTTCAGCATGCTCTTCATGATCCCAAAATCCATTGCCATACCGATGCTATCGAGGGTATCAGTCTTCAATCCAACCCGCACTTTCCAGTTATGTCCGTGCAGGTTACTGCAAGCTCCTTCATAGCCACAAAGGCGATGAGCCGCTGAGAATGTATCGCTAACGCTGAGGTAATACATAATTGCTCCTTAAAAGTACTTCTTACGGATGAACACCAGCACCATCAGGATGGATAACACAATGGATATTCCCATCACAATGGCGAAGGCATAGGGGCTTTCCTGAAACGGCAGATGCACATTCATGCCATAGATGCTGGCGATGAGCGTGGGCAGTGCCAGGATGATGGTTACCGAGGTGAGGAACTTCATCACCACGTTAAGGTTATTGGAAATCATGGAGGCAAAGGCATCCATCATACCGCTAAGGATGCTGCTGTAGATGTTTGCCATCTCGATTGCCTGCTTGTTTTCGATGATTACGTCATCAATCATATCTTCCGCTTCGGGATCGTTATGTAGCCACCTGGAGCGTTGCAAGCGTTCCAGAATAATCTCATTGGATTTCAAAGCGGTGTTGAAGAACACCAGGGACTTCTCCATGCGCAACAGCCGGATAAGCTCTTTGTTCTTCATGGACTGGTGCAGCTCATTCTCTATCTGCGTAGTGCGGCGGTTGATTTCTTTCAAAAACTTCAAGTAGTAAATGGCCGTGCGCAGATTGATGTTCAGCAGAAAGCTCTGCTGCGTAATGGGAAAGCTGCGATGCTTGCCATCCAGATACTGTGTTAACACCTCATTGTCAAAGAAGGAAACAGTTATCAGCTTATCATGCGTGGCAATAATTCCCAAAGGCGCAGTGGCAAAGGACACGCTTGCCGAACGATGCTTGTAGTACAGTGGCACCCTCAGGATTATCAGCATGGCGTTATCTTCCCATTCCAAACGGGAGTTCTCATCCGCATCCTGCAGGTCTGTGATGAAGTCCTCCGGTAAATCGAACTTCTTTATCACCTTCTGCACTTCTTCCGGAGAGGGGCTTTCCAGATGTATCCAGAATGCCTCGTCTTGTGTGACGGCGGGGATAAACCGCTGATCTACAACTTTATAGCTTTGGATCATGAGAGCCTCCTTTCCTTGTATTATCGTGTCGCCAATATTCTGATAGCTATGTTTTGTGGCAAGCAAAAATAAGCAATGTCCGAATAAGCTGTATCCCATGTTTTCTTTCACCGGAGTTCAGCTCCGGTTTTTTCTTTGCCCTTTGGATGCGGCTGCTTGCCTAACCCAAGCTTGGCACTTGGAAGAATCACATGATCATTGCGTGTTTCATATGCAATGATAGCAAGAGGTGGGTTTGGGCAGGACATGAAAAAACCCCGGTCATTTGATGCCGGGGTTGCGAAATATGCGAGATGTATTTTAATCCATGCCAATCACTTGACGTAGGTACTTAATCTTGGCAGAGGCAAGCTCACGAGCTTTCTCCCCACCTACTTTCAAAGCGTTAACTATCACCTGCTTGTCCTGCATCAGTTCGTTGTAACGCTCTCTTAATGGGCTTAGATGGGCATTCATCACTTCGAACAGCTCTTGCTTGGCGTGACCCCAGCCCATGCCACCGGCGAGATAGCGTTCCCGTAGGGCAGCAATCTGCTGGGGATTGGCGAAGTTCTTATACAGGCTGAAGATGCTGCAGGTGTCCGGGTCTTTGGGTTCTTCCACGCCTTGGGAATTGGTAACTATCTTCATTATCAGCTTCCGTAGCTCTTTTTCCGGGGCAAACATGGGGATGGTGTTGTTATAGCTCTTGCTCATCTTGCGTCCATCCAGACCCACCAAGGTTTTGCTATCCTCGTGTGCCAAGGGTTGCGGGATGCGGAAGCCCTCAGTGCCATACACGAAATTGAAGCTCTGGGCAATGTCCTGAGCCATCTCCACATGCTGAAACTGGTCGTTCCCTACGGGTACAAAATCAGTATCAAAGAGCAGGATATCTGCTGCCATCAGCACAGGATAGGTGTATAAGCCCATGTTCACGCCGTCATCGGGGTCTTTCCCGGCTTCCGCATTGCTTTGCAGCATGGCTTTGTAGGCGTGGGCACGATTCATCAAACCCTTGGGAGTAAATGCCAAAAGGATGGTAAGCAGTTCAAAGGTTTCGGGCACATCGGACTGGCGGTAGAACAACATGGTCTCAGGGTCTAAGCCGGAAGCCAACCACGCTGCGGCAATCTCCACGGTCATCTGGCGTATCTCAGCGGGGTCTTTGCAGGAATTCAGCGCATGGTAATCGGCAATGAAGTAACGTGCTTCACAGGTTTGTGAGAGTTTCAAAGCCGGAGCTATGGCACCTAAATAGTTACCAATGTGTGGGATGCCTGTGGGCTTAATCCCGGTTAAGGCTACTTTCTTATTCATTCTTTTCCTCATTAATCAAACTGGCAAACAGGGTATTGCCGACAACATCGTCGATAAGCACTTCCACCATGTCACCGGGATACAGCTTGGCAGCAGTGATGATGGTTTCTCCATCGATCTCCGGAGCTTGGAACCAAGCTCTACCGCGATACTCACCTTTCTTATCCTCCACTACCGCTTCCACCAACACGCTAACCCGCTGGTCAACATAAGCTGCCAAGCGGTCTTCCTGTATCAGCTGCCATGCAGTTTCGATGCGGTTCTGGCGGTTCTCTGCAGTTTTGGGGCTTGGTCTATCGGGGAAATCCACAGCGGGGGTGCCGTCTTCGGGGGAGTAGGCAAAGGTGCCCACATGCAAGAAGGGAACCTGCTCCATGAACTTCAACAGCGCTTTCTCATCCTTGGTGGTCTCACTGGGGAAGCCGGTAATGAAGGTGGTTCTGAGAACAGCATTCGGGATTGCTGCCTTGATGCTTGCAAACATGGCAATAAGCTCTTCTCTGCCCTTTTGACGGTTCATTGCCTTTAGCAGGTGTGTCTCACTGTGTTGAATAGGTATCTCAAAGTAAGGCAGAAGCTTGGGGAACCTGGCAAAAAGGCTAAGCCACTCGATCTGGAAGTGATCGAGTGGCTTAGCCTTTTTGCCAGGAGATCGGAAGAGCACACGTCTGAACTCCAGTCACGATCAGATCTC
>CALDSN010000188.1 GCA_937924555.1 uncultured bacterium
TTGAATCTTTACTTCAGCTTGCAGTTTACGGGTAATGCAATAGTACATCACTTCTCCCTCGGCAAATCGCTCCACCGCGTTGTGTAATGCGGCGACAGCTTGGCTCGCCGCATCTGCCAATCCTTTTGGATGCTGTTACTGGCATAGAACAGAGTGTCCTGTCCGTATTTGCGGTTCAGCTTGTCCACTGTGTCCATTAGCAGCTTGCGCTTATCGTCAAGGTAGCATTCTCCCAGAAAGTTCAGGGGCACATCGTCCTCGGAAACAATCTCGGAGAACATTACTCCCGCTTTCTTATACTCAAAGCCGGGTAAATACACTTCGTCCAACAGCTTCAAGGCTATGCGAATAAGCTCCGGAGTATAAGCTGTGGGAGGGAACAGAGTAGTGGTTTGGCTATTGCTGTATTGCGGACCGTCTTTGAAACGGTTGGTTGAGAGGAACACCATCAGCAAGCCTGCCAAGCTCTTTTGTCGGCGCAGCTTTTCGGAAGCCCGGGTAATATAGTTAGACACAGCCTCCTGCAGTTCGCTCAGTTCAGATACTTGCTTACCAAAGGAACGGGAGTTTACAATGGTCTTCTTGGCAGCAGGGGCTTCATCCATCTCAATGCACGAGTAGCCCCGCAGCTCCAACACCGTTTTATGCCCCACACTGGTCATATAATGGTCAATAAACTTATCATCTGCATCACGAAGCTGCAAAGCGTTCTCTATATGCTGCTGCCGCAGAAACTTGTCATATTGTCTGCCCACACCCCACACCTCACCGATAGGAGTACGTTCCAAGGCTTTGGCAATTCTCTCGTCATCCAGGATACACAAAGAGCCTTTGAAGGCAGGTATCTTCTTGGCATGGTGATTAGCTATCTTCGCCAGAGTCTTGGTGCGGGAAATGCCTACGGATACGGGAATTCCCGTCCATTTATACACCGCTTGCTTTATTTTTCGCCCCAGCTCCTCAAGGTCCCTGTGGCGAAAGCCCGTCAAGCCCAGAAAGGCCTCGTCTATGCTATACACTTCCACATCAGGACTGAACATGGCAAGCACATCCATCACCCGTGAACTCATGTCGCCATAGAGGGCATAATTGGAGGAGAGAAGCGTTCCACCATGCTTCTTGATTAATGATTCATACTTAAAGCCCGGCGCACCCATTGGTATTTTGAGGTCTTTTATCTCTTGAGACCGGGACACCAAACAGCCGTCATTATTGGAAAGCACTGCCACCGGCTTGCCCCACAAAGAGGGATTGAAAACCCTTTCGCAGGATACATAGAAGTTGTTACAGTCCACCAAGGCAACAATGTTATCGGTGCGTAAGCCTGTGGTGTTCATCCTTATATAACTCCTTTTTTTATTGCCGGGCAATGCTTCTGGAAGCACTTTGCAACAGGGTATTTATGTGTCAATCTCAAAATCTTGCCTCTTTCTCTCCAACTCCTTGCTTATGGGGTTACCGTTGAGATGCGGTTGCGATTCCCAGCATAATGCTGGGAATCGCAACCGCATCTCAACGGTAACTCCATAGGCAGGGCATAGGCAGGAAGCATCATCAACCGTGATAATCGTGATAATCCCACAAAATAACCTATACCCAAGGAATATCTGGCAACAGAAAAAGCAAACCGGATAGTGCTGAACAAATAGTAGGCTGCTCAGAAAAAAAGCTTTACAGAATATGGAGTGTTTGTAGCTTGTCAATTCGTGTAAAATTCAAGATGATGACGATAAGATAAACACATAAGGAAAAGCTATGAAGAAGTTTTTGCTCTTGCTCTTAGCCCTTGTTTCACTTGGGCTTCTGGCGGCTAAGGTTGATCTGAATACCGCTACTTTATCCGAGCTTAAGCAACTGCCGATTACGGCAGATCAAGCCAAAGATATCTTCGAATATCGCGAGTACACCAAGATATTCACCAGTATCTTTGATCTTCGTGAAATCCCTTCCATAGATCAGAAAACTCTCCTTAAGATTCGCCCCTTGGTTGTTGTTTCCCTTTATCAGGAAACTGACGATGTGGCGATCAGACGGGATGAGATAAAAGACCTGATCGAAAGATTGGACACAAACGAAGGCTCGATGGAGGGTATGGCGGATGTTTGGGAAGACTATTTAATGACTCCCCAAAACCTTAACCGCATGCACTTTGACGATTTTATGAGTTTGCCCAATGTGTCCGGTGTGGACGCTGTGGCTGTATTAAAGCGCATTGCCCAAGGTGACACCATTGCCGATACCAGAGACCTACGGAATTCTGCAGGTTTGTCACATTATGGCTATACCAATCTGCGCAGTTATGTATATTATCAAGAGCCCCCGGTGAAGAACCGCCTGATGTGGGATGCCAAACTGAGCTATAATACAAAGTACTTCGAAGAAGGTCAGTATGATATGCTCAGAGAGGATTTCACGCGGGATTACACCACCGGAACAGTTCCCCAACGGCAGGATTTATCCTACTGGGGATACTTCGGCTTGGATGAGATTGATCCGGATATCTCCATGAAGCTACGTTTACGCTATGGTAATAACTATAAAGTGGGAATTATGAATAACAGTTCCAAGGGTGAAGATGGTTTGATGACCAGCAATCCCAAGGATTTTATCAACGATTCCAAGTGGTTTGCCGGATACGAAAACACTAATATGCCGGGCTTGAATAACTCCCGCTTAAAGCTATATGCCGGAAACTACCGTGTAACCTATGGCGAAGGCTTGGTTATGGAAAACACGGACTTTTATAGCGCGCGGAAAACAGGCTTTGGCTTCAGCAAAAGAATCCTGGGGATAACCCCGGATTTATCCAAGACCCAAGAGTTTGCCCTGAAGGGTGGTGCCATGGAATACACACATCCCCTCTTTGGTGTATCCGCTTTTGTGTCGCAGGATGATAAGGATGCTTTGGTGTATGTAAATCGCGATGGCACGCCCGTAAAACGCGATGAATATGGCAACGATGTGTATAGCGAAGCCGATGGCAGACAGTATTACAAAGAAGGCAATAACAAGATATACACTTACACGGATGGCACGCCCGTGTCCGCCGATAAAAACAAAGTGTTTAACTATGTGATCTCATCCATCCGTTGGGATAATGATGAACTGATGGAAGCCGAAGATTACCTGAATAAAGAACTAACTGCTGCCGGAGCTTATGCCGTCCCCTACATCAATATTGCAGCCCGCAAAGATGTGTTGCGAGAGAAGATATGGGGCGGACATGTGCAAATCAACCCCTTCATCGGCACCAAGCTTGGCATGACCACCTATACAGCCTTATATGACAATGCTCATATAGTGGTGCCGGAGTTCGATGAGATGCTATCCACATTACTTCGCACTTCGGGTGATCAGGATAAGCTGCGTAAAGCCATGAACGGTGAGATTAGCACCCTCTATAGCACTCAGACAGATAGCTATAGTAGAGACTATCGTCGTGTTATCGGATTCGATGGACAGACTGTGATTGGCAACACTTCCATTCAGGGTGAATATGCAGAACTTTCCGTGTTGGGTGACGACCTCAAGATTGGTGATGATCCCAAAGCCTATCTGATGTCTGCCAACACACAGTATGAGAATCTGTATTTCCTTACGCTGCTGCGTCACTATGATGTGGATTTTGATAACCCATACAGCAACAGCTTCTCCGAGCATGAGCGCTTTGACGGCACCATGTTCGATGGCAATGTATATTCACTCACCAACTCCACCATTGCCGATCTGTACCTAAACGGAAACCAATCACAACCGGAACAGGGTGTGTATTTCGAGACCCGGTATAAGTTCAATAACTTCTTCACCGTGGGCAGAAGCTACCTTGATATACTGGAACGCCTAACCGACCACAGACGCTCTGTGCGCTTCCAAAGCGAACTGGAGTTTCGTCCCTTGTTCCAGGTTAGCCTGCGTGCTCGCTATAAGAACCAGGTTAATCGCTTTGACGATATGGCAGATAGAGGCGTGTCCAAGACCAATGAATATACTCTGGCTGCCAGAACCTTCCTATCCAATAGGGACTTCCTGGAGCTGGAATATCGTTACAACACCGTGTATGCCCCCCCCTACCTGTCCATTACCAACACTGCTGCCACGGGCAACAATAACGGCACTGCGGCACAGACCTTGATGATTGGTGATTATATTGCCGCCAACTACACCCATAACTTCAGCTCTTCCTTGAAGTTGCAAGGCTCTTTCCTGTATTGGTTTGGGCATGGCATATCCCACTGGGATTGGGAAGATATGGAGATAGACTTCATGGGCGAGAAAGGCTCTAAAGCTTGGATTGCCATCACCAGCCGCATCTCGCAGAACCTGTATATGAACCTCAAATTCAGGAATAAAACATATCAGGATAAGGAAATCCGCATCCGTAGATATAATGACCCCTATGACTCTTCCCTATTGGGTGATCCCATCTACTTGGAAAGAGTTGAACACAGCGAAAACACCATTCGCTTTAGCCTTGATTATCGCTTCTAACGTGGAGGAAAACATGTTATCACATAAAACATTGCTAATTGTAACACTGCTAATCGTTGCTTCAGCTTTATCTGCGTGGAGCGTAACCGACAGCTATTTCGGCAACCGGGTTAGCACTCTTGATGCCCGCATCTATGGTATGGGCTCTGCCGGAACCTTTAACAACATGGGTGTGTTCGGTATTGCCGATAACCCTGCAAACATTACTTTGATGCAAAAGAACTACGGCTTAAGCGCCAATGCCTTCCTTAACCGCAACGAAGACAACCGCGCTCTGCCCTTCTGGAGCCAGTTCGACTACTATCTGGATGATGCCGTGTATAGCTCCAATCTGCACCTGTATGACAACTATGCCGGAGCAGGATATGCCAAGCATAGCTTCGGTAATATTGGCATTGGCTTGGGAGCTTATCATAAGCCACTATTGAACTTCGAAGCCGATTACTCCGAAGATGTACGCAACAACCGCAATACCAATGACGATGTGTATGCCGAGCAGATTGCCCTCAACTCCATTCGTGGCACAGGCACCCTGTATCAAAGCGGTTTAGCAGCATCCTTCGGATACAAGCTGGGAGATTACTCTAATGTGAACCTCGGCTTTGACTTCTCAATGTTGGATAATGATATTTCCCGCGAGAAAGCCATCCGCTGGACTGACTTCGCCAAAGAAGCCGTTGCCCCCAAAACCTTACCCGATATGACCGAAACTGATGATTACAACATCAGTGGTAATATGATGAAGATAGGCGTGGCAGCACAATTGAACACACGCTTTGGAGTGGCAGCTACTTATATTCCCAAGGCTACCTTGGAGAAAGAAGGCAGTTACAGCTACAAGCGTGATGCCTATGGAACCACCGCAGAAGACCTCATTAACAGCACTATCAAAGAAGACTACATCATGCCCACAGAAATACGCTTAGGCTTCACCTACATGCCACGCAACGTGATGCGCACCGTGTTCAATATGGACGTGGAATACGTTATGTATAGCGATATCCATGAAAGATACGACGATATGGTGAACTTCTATGCAGGCGTGGAGCACCATGTGGTGAATAGAATCCCCTTCCGCTTAGGGTTCCAGGCAGTTAATAACCAGTTCCTAATCCAGGAATCAGCTTATGATCTTAACAATAACCTCATCACCGTGTATCATGTAAACAAGGTAGTGAACCCCATGATCACAGCCGGAAGCAGCGTGGAACTTATGCGCAATGTAGTGCTTGATCTGGGCTTTGGTTACACCTGGCGCGAGTATGATGCCATGGATATGTTTGGCGATGCCTATTACAACGATAAAACATACACCGGTGCCAGCACCAACAGTGCTAACATCTGGACTAACCCTCAATATGTAACCCTGGTTACCCGCGGTTGGGACAACCCCGATAAAGTACGCGAGAACAACATATCTCTTAATGCCGGAATATCATTTACCTGGTAACGCTTATGAAACGCATATTATTGATCTTAGCGGCTGGGCTTTGGCTCTTTAGCCTCAGCTATGCTGAAGACCTGAGGCTGGATGTCATGTTCTCAAACGATGTCCACGGTGGAATAGACCGCGCTCAGGCAACCTTCATGAACCCGGAATTTCCTCCTCAGCTTGGAGGCGGAGGCTCTGCTGCAACCCTTATCAAGCAGGTTAGGTCTTTGTCCAACGACAAACGTACCAGTATATTGCTGGATGCCGGTGATTTCTTTCAGGGTCGCCCTGTCGGCACAGTGACCAAGGGTAAAGCGGTTATTGAATACATGAACGCCATTGGTTACGAAGCCATGACCATTGGTAACCATGAATTCGATATAAGGCAAGACGACCTTATTCCTACTCTCCAGCTTGCCAAGTTCCCAATTCTTACTTGCAATGTATTGGATAGAACCACTGGTGAAATACCTTGGTATGCGAAGCCATATATGATCACGGAGAAGCTGGGGGTTAAGATAGGTATAGTTGGCTTCACCACAACAGATACTGAGAAGATGAGCTTCCCTGAGAATATCAAGAATGTGCAGTTCCTGTCCGAAAAGGAAGCTGTAGCCAAGTACGTTAAAATCCTCAGAGAGGATGAGAAGGTGGACTTGGTTATTGTCCTGGGACATGCTGGTCTGCCATATGACATCGAATCCACTTATCTGGATCGGTATAAACCGGATGGCACTCCCCTATCTGCCACTCGTTACGCGGCTTGGGGCTATGATGCTCAAGAGATAGTTGCCGAAGTACCAGGCATTGATCTCTTCCTCGGTGGACACATGCATAAAGGTGTGCCAAAACCTTGGATTGATCCAGTAAATCAGACCATGGTAATTCAAGGCTATGCCTATGGCTCTAATCTGGGTTGGATTACCCTGAAGATTGATGCCGAAACCAAGACTATCAGTGGTTACGAAAGCCCCGCTATGCGTGAGGGCAGTATGATAACCTTGTTCGAAGATCAATTCATACCCGATGAGGAGATTGGCGGCACCATTGCGGCACAGGTTGCCATTGCTGAGAAGGGCATGGATGAGATTGTTGGTTCAGCGGGTGTTTACCTCTCACGCACCAACGTGGATGCGCAATCCCTGATGGGCAATACCATAGTTGACGCCATGCGTCAAGAGGTTAATGCAGATTTTGCCTTTATGAATCTGGGCGGAGTTCGTGCCGACATCAAAAGCGGACCCGTCACCTACCGCAATATCTTCGACGTGATGCCCTTTGACAACATGGTGGTTAGCTTCAAATGCACTGGTGAATTCCTGCGCAAGATTATTGAAGCTCGTGTAGAAGGCGGAAGGCACGGAATGATCGTTTCCGGAGGAAAGGTTATCTACTCCAAAAAGCAAAAGAACTTCGAGCGGGTAACCAGTCTGCAAATCGCCGGGCAACCTTGGGATCCCAAGAAGATATATACCTGTGCTACTACAGACTTCCTGATGCAGGGAAATGCAGGTTTAACACTGCTTACTCAAGTTCCCGAAAGCGATATCACCTATCACCAAGTTAATCTGCGTGATGCCATCGTGAACTACTTCCGCAAGAACAGCCCCATTAAAACCAAGATAGATGACCGTTGGAAACGCGACGACAATGCCAAACACACAGCGGAGATGTTGCCATGAAGATTGCTGTTATAGTTCACTCCCAAAGCGGTAACACCCGCAAGTTTGCCGATAGCATCTTCGATAAGCTTACTTCGAACGGACATACAGTGAACTTGACACAACTGGAGACCAGCACCCCTGTGAAAGGTGGAAACGTGCGTCAAAAGATGGATATCCGCTTTACTAACCTGCCCAACATCGATGATGCAGATATAGTAATGTTTGGTGGTCCTGTGTGGGCTTTTAGTCCCTCCCCGGTGATTATCGCCGCCATGGAACAACTTGCCAACCTTAAGGCTAAAAAGGTGGTCAACTTCGCCACCATGGGCTTCCCCCTCAAAGGGATGGGTGGTAAGGCTGCATTGGCTTGGATGAACAGAACTGTAGGAACTCTTGGGGCAAAAGTGCTGTATAGCAGCATATGCTGCCAGATGTTCCACAACTTGCCGGCAGAAATTGCACGAGAAACGGAGTTAATCGCTCAACATATCAGCTAAGAACATATAATATCAGAAGGGCGGAGCATCAAGCTCCGCCCTTTCATTATACCAGAAAAAACTTACTTTATACAAGGCTCAGATAATACACCATCCAATCCGCTACCCTATCTGAATCACGCTACTATTACGGACTCATTACGGACATTGAGTGTAATAAGTCCGCAGTGAGTCCGCAATGCTTATCAGAGAGCAGCAGTAAACGGCTTTACAAAGGCAAAGAAACCCGTTTACCGGTCTTGGCGGAATGATAGATGGCTTGAATAATCTCCACAGATTTGCGCCCGTCTCTGCCATCTGTAGCGGGAACCCCTTTGTTCAACAGCACATCCACAACATTACGATAATAGGGATTATGACCAAAGCCATACACATTGGGCGGTTGGTAATTGGAATCCAAGGCAATCCTATCATCATCGTCATACTCATCAAATTCCCACTTCTCAATCTTGTTTACTGCCATCCCGCCAACTTTGACCGTACCCTTTTCGCCAATAATGGTGATAGAGCCTTCGAAGTTCTTGGGATAGGTGAGCATGGTGACATTGAGGGTGGCAATTATTCCGCTGCGGAAGTGTAGAATGGCACAGCCTGTATCCTCGGCTTCGATGCGCCTGGCTTGCGTCGCGGTGTATGCCATAACGCTATCCACATTGCCCAGAAGCCAATAGATGGCATCAACATAGTGACTTGCCTGGTTCATGAACGCGCCGCCATCGAATTCCCATGTTCCACGCCATTTCTCCGCATCATAATAGCTTTGAGGGCGTTGCCAAAACACATTGGATTGGGCTAAGTATATCCTGCCGAAACGTCCCTTATCCACGGCTCTTTTCAGCATTTGCATGGTGGAGTTGAGGCGATTTTGTTTAACCACAAAAAGCTTCACCTTGTTGGCATCGCATGCTTTGATGAGCTTATCGGCACCGTCAATGTTAATCGCCATGGGCTTCTCGGTTAGAACATTGATCTTGTGCCTGGCTACATCAATGCCCATTTGCGGGTGCATCCCACTGGGTGTGCAAATAGATACCGCATCAAGACTTTCCTTCTCAAGCATCTCCAGATAGTCTGTGTAAAGATTCTTGATCCCATACTGCTCCGAAACGGCTTGCAACTTCTCGGGGATGATGTCCGAAGCTGCGACAAATTCGGCTTCCGGGATCTGAGATATAGCGTCAAAATGGTTCTTCGAGATGCGTCCGCATCCGATGATTCCCAAGCGAACTTTCTTCATATAGAGCTCCTTAATTATCGAATCGGCTTCCACAAACCGAAATTACTATTATTCAAAATATAGTTCTTAAAGGCGACACATGACGAGTAGATCATAGCTACAATGTATGCGGCAAATCCCGTCAGTGGAACATGAATTGCCTTCTTCTGGGTAAGCAACCCAATCACACCCAATATGTAAACTACTGTCTGAGCACAGAATGCGAACAAGTAAAAGGGATGGTGTAATAAAACAATTGAACTGCCATAGCCCATCAGAACAAACAGGAAAAACATCCATCTAATCAGCTTATGCGAAAACATGAGGAAGCTTATCGCGGGGTAACGGAAAGGATTTAATATGGATGTGTGTCTTGATAAAGAGAACCACTCCTGCGTGATAATCCTTACCTTGCGGGATATCTCTTCACTTGCCTTTTCTGTTTCGTCTTCGGTCACTACCGAGGCAGGTTCGTATGCGGCGATATAGCCATTCTCCAGCACAATTAGAGTCCTTTCGAAATCATCTGCTGATTTTGCATCAATCTCCGTGAAAAGCTCACGTTTGATTAGGAACAATGAGCCATTTGCGCAAATAATCGATTTGAACTTGCTGTCCATACGCTTAAGGAAAGACTCATAGCGCCAATATAAGCCTTCTCCGGACTGCTTATCTCCCTTTTTAACAAGCTTTAGTTCTCCCGATACCATACCGAGCTTGGGATTTGAAAGCATTCTATTAACCAGATGCATCACTGCATCAGGCTCAAATATTGAATTAGCATCTGTAGATAATACATAGCCACAATTCAAAGCAGGGAGCACTAGATTATGGGCTGATTGCTTGCCCCTGCGAGGTTTTTGGATAACAAGCTCAACATTGAGGTGAGTATATTTGCTTACTATCTCATTTGTTGCATCAGTTGAATCGTCTGATACAATCAGCATTTTAATCTTGTCTTTGGGGTAGTTCAAAGATAGAAAGGAGTTGATCTTCCGTTCAATAACCTTCTCCTCATTATATGCTGCACAAAGTACAATGATTGTAGGGAAATGAGTCGCTGCGGTTACTGTCTCAGATTTGCGAAAGATGTTCATGAACTTGAGCAACAATCCGTAACCAATAAGATGGTATAACAGGGTAAGCCAGGAAATCCAAAATATAGTCAACGCTATGGTCATGTTACATTAATCTCGCTGAGCTCCCAAAAAGCCCATTTCTAATACTTTCATCAATCTATTGAGTTAGTGTTCACAATGCTCCAATGATCAAACAAACACCATTTGCAGTGTGTCCTCAAGCATTAGATGGGAACTGATATAATATGGGAAGACAGATATATCTTGCTTGTATGAGAAGTGTATCTTGTTGTGGTGGGTCGCTATAATACTCAATTACGAATCTCCAATTTTTGGCTTATTTTCTATTGGTTGACGCATCCTTCCTGACGAGCTATAGCTTGTCAAGCACTTTATAGCTGCCAAAATGCTGATTCACATGGATGCCATCTCGATGAGGGTATAAAAAAAAGGTGAGGATGCCAAAGCATCCTCACCCTAGTTCGTAATTGTAGGGAGGTCTATTTCATTAACATGAGTTTAAGTTGAGATACATCGCCGGCTGTGGTATGCATTCTGGCGAAATACACACCACTGGAACATGGAGCACCAAGCTCATCTTTGCCATCCCAATGTAGCTTTGTAGAGCCCTTAGCAAGACTTCCACTAAACAATGTCCGTACCTTCTGGCCGCGGGCATTATAGATGGCTACATTTACCGAACCTGCTTTCTCCATGCCCATCGAGAGGGTAACATTGGGATTGAAGGGATTGGGGAAAGCATTGTTTAATCCCTGAACTATGGGAACATCCGGAGCTTGACTTACTTCTTGAGTTAATGTTACAGAGACAGGTCCGAAGAGAGAGCTGCTACCATCCATATCCAAACCCTCAAGCCAGTAGTAATAAACTCCTGCTTCAATTGCTTGACTGTCCACGAACCTGTAGTTCGTTAGTTGAGAGCTATTTGTTCCAGCTATAAAGACATTTAACAGAGTAGATTCTGGTAGAGAATCACTATTTCCTCGATAGATCCGATAACCTGAGATATTGGTCTCAGTTTGAGTAACCCAACTCAGTGTGATGCTACCTGCAAAGTTTAAGGATGCATTAAATGACGATAGTTCAACCGGCAAGGTTACTTCATTACCTGTAACTGCGTATTGCCCGCTGAAATCACCTTTACCTGCAAGAGTTGCAGGAAAGCTAACCATCATCCGAGTAGCCCCATCAGCCACAGGTACACCTGCCACTCCTAGCTTAACCCACTCAGAATCAACAAATCTCCAAATTGAACTCCCATTGCTGAAATCAACACCAACACCCTGCTCATTATCCCAATGCAGGAACACAGTGGTTGAACCGGATGAATTCCCGGTAAAAGTCCATTTCCTTTGAACAGCGGGAATAGAAGGAAACTCAGGATATGTTTCGGGAGCAAATGCCGATATGGTGGCATTACCTGCAACACTTACATATTTGAAGGGGAAGAATATACGGTATCCGGCTAAGTCCAAACTAGCTCCATTCTCTGTATTAAAGGTTTCGTTCACAACGATATCTCCACTAAGATTGAACAAAGTGTCGGTGGAGTTTAGCAGCAGGTTCTGGTAGGTGAATTCCGCCGGTAAAGTAGTTTCAGATTCATATTCTATCGTTGAACCAAAGGCTTGAGTGAAGGTGTTAGTGGAGATGGGGTTGGGAATCTCGGCGATAATATAGCCATTGTTTGTTCCAGAGCCGTTGCCGCCAATTCCGTGAGAACCAACGTTGAGGTTGCCATTGTTGGTGAAGTTACCGCTAACATTTACCGAGGAACTAAGGTTAACATTGCCAGTATTGTTGTTTGTGAAGTTTTGCAATGTCCCTGTGATAGGAGGTAAAGTAACATTAGAAGATCCTCCCACTATCACATTGGAGGTGCTTCCCCCAACTATGTTACCAGTAGCTGTTGCAACGGTTCCATTAACAGTAAGAGTGTAACCACCCAGAGACAGATTAGTAGTCAAAGCAAGAGCACCGTTAACCACAAGATCGCTACCAAGGGTTACATTTCCTGATCTATTAACACTGAAGTTATTCAAAGTCGAGACAGCAGGCATGGTTAAATTACCACTACCGGTAATATTTAAACTGGAGTTGGTACCTCCCGTCAATCCCCCTGAACCAGAGACAGTTCCATTGATGGTGAGGGTATTGCCTGTTCCAATACCAAGCCTGGTAGCCAGAGCAAGAGTTCCGTTAACTTGGCAGGATGAGGTTAAACTCACACCGGCTGAGTTATTGATAGTCAAATTGTTGACATTTGCAGGTAGTCCATTACCTGTAACTTGAGTGCTTGAGCCATTATAGATATAATTAGCTGAGGAGCTCAAGGTTCTGGTGGATGTTTGGATGCTGCCGGAAGCACCACTGGCAGTTAAGCCACTGGGGTTGGCAGTGCTGATGGTTGCTCCACCTGCTAAAATGAAAGTACCCGCACCACTAACATATGCACTTGAGCTGAATATGGCACTGTTATTTACGGTAAGAGTATTTGTTCCCGTGGCAAGATTTCCTGCTGTCATGGTTAAAGTCCCGTTCACAGTGCAAGAACCGTTCATCGTAACACCGGCGGAGTTGTTTATGGTAAGGTTGTTAACAGCTGTGGGGAAACCTGAACCGAGAGACTGAGCTGTAGAACCGTTGTAGGTTATATTCGAGCTTGTTCCGGCAGTCATCGTTGCTCCGCTATTGAAAGCTAAAGCACCAGTGTTTACTAAGCTGCCATTCATCACCATGTCTGTCCCTGAACCATTGTTCAATGTAAGGGTAACACCAGAATTTATATTCAATGTCGCCCCATTCTGCACGGTTACTTCATCAACCGTAGTGCTGGTATTAACAGTTACAGTGTGACCAGACATCACTGTGATAGACAAAGCACCTGAAGCTGTGGGTGGGATGTTCGCCGCATACCAGGTTACGCCATTATCTCTAGTATATTCCCATATTGAAGGGTCGCTCCAGTTACCACTGGCAACTGTGCGGTATTGGAATAAAAAGTCTATCGGAGTAATCGTGATGTTATCAAAGTAGGCTTGAGTGTTTCCGCCTCTTTTGAAGCCGATTTTTAAAAATACATTAGTCAGGTTTACGGTAACGGTCTCAGTATTCCAACGTCCATTGGGCAGATTGGTAAAGTTCTCAACCAGTGTCCAGGGACCGGATAAGGAGTTTGACCACCAATACTTCGGAGCGCAGTTACCATTACCGGTTTGATAAGCAGATATTGTGAGTGTGTAAGGATTCGCCATTTTGGGCGCAATCAAACCTTGCGTCTCATTCACAAAATAGGCGGAAAAACTACCATAGAGGTTAGATGGACTGGGGGGAGGAGAACCAACCGGGGGAGTTCCCCGGGTTACACCACCACTATTAACCCATCCAGCAGGTGGGAAAGTGCTTCCTTCAAAACCCTCGTTATTGATCATCTGACTCCACAACGACACAAAAGCTAAAAGTCCAATCATTAACGTCAAGCAAATCTTCTTCTTAAACATTATCAATCTCCAATATCATATTATCATTCTATGTTGCCCTCATCTGCAGATTCCAACTAAACATTGGTACCGCCAAGCTGAGAAAACAACCATGCATACTTACGCGTGTACTTTAATATATTTGCAATTCGCATGCCAATCACTCAGATACATTTCCCGCTTCGACATTATGCGCCCTAACACACTATTATGTAGTCTGTTACGATGATTAATGAAAATATCGCAACAAAGCATTTCACATTGTTACATCGTATTTATGGCGGATTATTGCACTTGTGCAATTTCATTTATGCAAGATACGGGTGTTTTGTGCAGAAATTTTAGTGGTTTTTTAGCCGTGACCACCTAACTGTCTCCCCCAATTTGCGGGGGTTATTAAGGAATTGATTAGCCTACGCCTCAGTTGTTATTTAGCAAGATACTTGAAATAAGACAATGTGGAACAATGAAGACGCCGATGAAGCAGAATCTATATGTTAATAATCAAGAACTTGAGGTCAATTTCAAACGATGAGCATACAGATGTCTTCAACAAAGCTGAACGGTAATCCTCAAGCTGGTGCGGATTGTGGATCTCGCCACTTTTGTAATCTACGATTACAGCAGTTTTGCTCTGTACATCAAGCATCAACCTGTCCAAGCGAAGCATCCCCTCATCACCAAGAAGCTCAAACTCTGTATATATCTTACTCCATGCGGAAGAAAACAACCACGGATTGTGCTCACATAGATTGTGACAAGCGTCTGATGCCAACACCATCTCCTCGTCTTTCAACACAGAGCCAAAACGAAGCAGGCAACGTTTCAATGCATAATGATGCTCTTCGCTCCTGTTGCGAATGATAAAGCTAAGGTAAAAGTGCACTAGGTCGCCCATCAGGTTTGGTCTTGTCTCCAGCCAATTTCTTTTCCAATCCGAAGTTTGCGTTGGCTCATTTCTCTGCATGTTTCCCCAAACCGGTTCTAAGCTCCTTGGAAACTCTTCACTCAAACGAGAATAATCCCTGGAGGTTTTTTCCTCCTTCCGGATACTCTCACCATCTTTCGTGCTTATTTCTGCTCCAAAATCACTCACTTGGTGATAAACGCCTCGCTCATCAGGTGTATTGCCCCTTGCTGCAAAATACTCCAGACAGGCATTGCACAACAGGGCAGGCAACACATCCTTTTCGCGGGATTCCATGAATTCCTGCCATCCATCCTTATTTTGATAACTGAAATAGAGATGGAGTTTACTTTCCGCACGGGTAAAGGCAACATACAGGTTGTTCATTTCCTCCAGTAACTCTCTGTCTTGTTCAGCTTGCCACAAGTGACGATAACTCGATGCCTTCAGTATCTTCTGATAATGATAGCTAATTCCAAAATCCCGCACATAGTGAAAATCCTTGTCCGCATACTCTAGAGCCCAATCCAAACGAGATGAATCACTTGCATGAGTTGAAGCCAAATTGTAGAATACAAACACTCTGCGGAATTGTAAGCCCTTGGACTTGTGGATGGTAAGCAATTGCAAACTATCCGATACTGTTACAGAAGCCTGTTTGAAATCTTCTGCCAAGCTATTCTCTCGTAAATACTGCAATAAATCAGCTATGCTCCCTAAACCGCTTCCGTTGGCAAGTTCCCATTCCCGAACAATCCCAATGAACTTATGTATGTTCAGATAATCTCGCTCTGCTTTATCCAGCCCGGATAAACACAGCTCTGCCATACTGCTGCAAATCTGTGAGGGAAGCTGCCCTTTTTGAGTGGTAGCCAGTTTGTAAAAACGCTCTGCTAAAGGTATAGCAGATAGGTCCGGCTCCAGCCATTTGTTTAGCTTTCTTACTTGCGATTCATGCATGGCAATGGCATCCAACAACTGCTTCAAATCGGGGCTGTCCATCATCACAAAATCCGACCTGAGAAAACTGAGCAAATCACTCCAATCTTTCCAAACGAGGAAGCGAAGCCAATAGATTAGAGCTTGTACCAAAGCATGCTCACATATGCTGCGGTCTGGCTGGTATAAGCTGGCAATATCCAATTCATCCAAGGCTTGTTGAATTAAGCTTAGCTCATTCCCCTTGCGGCATAGAATTGCGATGCTTCCATGAGGGTCACTGTTTATAGCAGGTGCAACCATGGTATTCACGAAATCTTTATATACATCCTCAGCAGGAGTTTGCACAGACTTTGCCTTACTGGTGTTGCGCAAACAGAACTCAATTCCGGTATCCGGCTCTAAGCCGATATTAGCTCCGCGGATGATGTTATACTCCCAATTCATCTGTTTTTCGGAAAGATAACTGTGGATTTTCGGCTCGCAAAAGAGGGTATTGATAAACTGCATCAGCGTGAACCCACAACGCCAGCACTGATCAAGCCGCTCTGTTTGTACTTCTTTCATACTGGGGAATATGCTTTGCAGATTCAGCAGCAAGTCCCGCTGTCCCCCACGCCAGCCAAATATGGATTGTTTTTCATCACCCACCACAATAAGCCCTCCAAAGGGTTTACTTCCCTCTCCGGCTGTAATCTCACTTATTATGGGTTTAATAATGTTGAACTGGATTAGGGAGGTATCCTGAAACTCATCAATCAGCATGAACCTCGTACGGTGGCTTAGAAATTGATAGAACTCACTGGCGGATAGCTCACTTTGGGGATCAAAGAAGGGGGGCTCTTCGCTGAACAAGGCTTCAAAACTGAACCAGGAGATATCATCGTAGGTCATATTCTTATAGCGATAGATCAAGCGGTCATACTCTTCCAGGATAATCTTCCAAAGCTCCAATATCTCTTGTTGTTCGGGAACATACAAGCTTTGCATCAGATGATCAGCCAGATACTTTATTGCTTCTTGTTGAGCTGCCTCCATCAACGCTATATGCTCAGGGTAGGATTTACTGCGGATAAGAGAGCCACTCCAGATATTCTTCTCCATCAGAATGTATAGCAGCTTCTCCGAAGCCAGCGGAGATTTGCAATGGTCTTTCACCTCTTGCATCATTGCAGCAGCACTACTTCCATGATGCTCCACTAATTGTCTAAATCCTTTATTGAAATAGCTCTCCAAGGAATTCTTCTGCTGCCCTTGCCAGATATCTTGCACCACACTGAGCAGGGTATGCATTGCCTCAAGAAAGTTATCCAGATTTTTATCACCACTACTTGCGGCAACAATCTCAGATACTCGGGGCTGCATCCCGGATACTTCTGCATCTTTCTGAAGGCGTTGGGTAATCATATAGTACAGCCAGCGTCCCTCAATCAGCGAGGCAAAGAACTTGGCATAAGCATCCAGTGAACGGCTAACCTTACGGCTGAGCAGTCTATTCAAACGCGCCCTGAAAGCTGGTTGCATCAGATGGTTCATCAGATAGGGCATGCGTTTTTTGATAGCTTGAGTATCAATCTCAAAGCTCTCGATATTTCGCAGGGGACGCACAATATTCCTGAAGATATTGCCGATATAGGCATCGATGGTCATCACCTGTAAACGGCTATGGTCGCAGCTAATCTCCCGCAAGGCACTTGTTAGCAAGTTCCGTTCTGTTTGGTTCAACTCGGTTGAATCCGCGGGTGACAGTATGCGTAGGTTTCTTAACAGGTCCCTTCGTTTATCCGATTCCTCCTTACTGACCAACAAACTGAGATGCGACACAATACGTTCACGAATTTCGGCAGTAGCCTTTCGGGTGAAGGTGAGCGCAAGGATACTATCTATGCTGAATTCCGGTTTCCCATAATATTGTAACAATAGGGCGATATACTCCAGTGAGAGGCGATGGGTTTTCCCCGTTCCGGCACTTGCGCAGATAATTCTGCAGAACAGATCAGTCATGTGAAGCCTCCCTGGCGGCAGTAAGTAAATCAGCACGGGTGATTGACCGTAGTCTCAGGCGGTCACTTGCCTTTTTCCCTTGGTAATATCCACGTTCCAAACACAACAACAAGGTGTCCAAAACTTCTTGTTTTAACTTTTCGCGCTTTTCCGGAGTGATTTTATCTGCCGATTCCTTCATATCCAATATGTTCCAAAACAATGAGTTGAGCTTTTCTTCCGGCATGCTCTCTCCCAAAAGATAGTAAAACCACTCGTAGATTATTAACTGCCGATAATCCCGATTCCCTGTTTTGAAATCTATAATCATTGCTTCATCTTCTGTTTCTATCCTCAGGTCTGCTTTACCGTGTAGGGCAATTTGGTATTCCTTACCTCCATGCAGGATACTCCCCAATGTCTTGTACTTTCGTTCCGCAAAAGTCATCTCTTCTTCTTCGGGGATAAGCGTATAGTTCCGTCTCTCCAAGTTCTTACGCACCCAATACTCAAAGAATGCACTGAGAGATTCAGCCAAACGTACAGATATGATCTCAGAAAGGAAATCCGCATTGTAATTCTTGGGTATCTGATAGCGAAAATCACCGCTTTCCAGCAGCTTAACCAAGCCTTCCTGCAGATACACAGGATTGCCCAATATTGCCTCCAGCCTCTCCAATCCCTGATGCTCTCCTCTTTCGGCACCCAGAATCCGCGCAAAATAGGCATGCATAATGTTACCGAAAAGCTTGTTACTGATAATCTCCTCTGCCTCATAAGGTATGTTTTGGATGTGGGAGTGGTTCTCAATATACCAAATGAAGGGATTCTTGATAAACTGTATCATGGCAGAGGCAGAAAGCCTTAGGGTGTTATCTGAAGCAATATCAATCGCAGCTTGGCAAGGCAAGATAAAGAAACTCTCGTCCAAAACTTTGGGCTTTGTGTTTATGCTCCCCCCATCTCCGGCAAAATTACGAAACAGTTCCTTAGTGGGGATAGAAACTTCGCTCTTATGCATATAATCTCCCCAGCCGATAACCTGCTCCAACTCACCCAGAAAAGAACTGGAATTTATGTCCCGCTCCACATTCCGGTAACAGAAACATGCCGTTTGCTGAGAAACCAAAAGCAAACGGAAGAAATAATAGCGTTCCCAAGCCCTGATATCCGCATAGCTCTTAAGCCCCAGTTTACTTCGCTGAGTTTCGTTGAACAGCCACACCGGACTGGGGTTTGAGGGCAGCACCCCCTCTATCATCTGGAAGAAAGCCAGCTTATCGAAGCTTCGGTTGCGCGCATCCAGCAGATTACTTATCTCCCACTTAGCTTCGCTCTCTCCTATCTCCTTATAGCTTAAAACTGCTGACTTCAAGAAACTGAGAAACAGCTCCAATATCCCTTCCCCACATTCTTCTTCGCCAAACACTTCAGTCCAGGCAGGGACAATACCCATCCTGTCAATTGAGGCGAAGTTAGCAAGCCTCTCCCAGAAACATGTAAGGATATCTGTATGCTCTCGCTCTTCTGTACTAATCAAGCTCGCCATTCGCAACCCATGTGGGACATCAATTAAGTCACACAGCTCATTTATCGAGCGAACAGCCATAAACCTTTGCAACAGCTTAGTATATCTATCCACAACCTGTTCAGATAGCCCATTATGTTCTTCTGCAAATACTTGGCTATCCAAATACAGGTAATCATTCTTCAGCAAGGCATCAATATCCAGCTTGATGCTATTTAGCTGCTCCACACTCAGACCCTCTACAAAATAGGCTAAAAACCACTCCATGCTATACAACTTGGCAACCAATGAAAGGGGCAGAAATCCTGAACTTTGGCGCATAGCTTTAACTCCCGCCAAAATCGCTTGCAGCATTCCAAACAGCGCAGTTTGCGTGATGCTGATAAGCTTGGGGAGCTTAAACTTTTGTGGACTGAAATAGCGTGAGTATGCCTTTTGGTGAAAGCTGCTGTCGATGATAGCCCCCCCTATGTTTGTCTCATCCTCTTGCAACCAAGCCAAAAAGCTTAATGCCATCTGGTCTTCATCTGCGCTTTCCACGATACTAATCTGCGGTTTAGTTACCAAACCATGCCATGCAACATCAAGATTGAACTCTTTGGGCTTCCAGCCGCCTGCTCCATGCTCCACTTCCAAGCCGTGGTAGAGCACAGTTACCACATTCCCGGCTTGTTCAAGGGCACGGATTAACTTTATCTCCAGCTTGCTGTAATAATATTGATTTACAAAGATGATGCGGTAACCTTGCCAAGGGATTACAAAGCTCTCTTCGTTATAATAGAACATTTTATCGGTGAAGCCCAATCCACTGATGTAGTTAAAGTAATCCTGCCTTATCTGCAAGATGCGTTCAAGGTATGTTTCCTGCCACATCTGGAGGTAGAACACCCCGGAATCCTTCAGCTCATCCAAGCTCTCCACCGCCACTTCTTCATCTGCCAACTCGTCAAAGAAATCAAAGAACTTCCTGCCCCATTCCACAATATCAGAATATTGGAGGATGTGGAAGAACTCCCTGTTTTCCTCTCCCATCACCAGATAGAGACATAGTAGGCGTTTTTCGTCCATCAACACCGGAGATGATGGTAGTATGGTGGCTTCCTTAAAATCTTCCATGCTGATAAACGTTGCTTCTTGCAGCTTCCACTCAGCAATAAAGCGGCGGTTTGCCACTCCGGCAGCTCTACGCGTAGGGAAAATCATCAGGGTTCTATCGCTCAACTTGGCAAATGCCGCGTCCAACAGGTCATCGCTTAAGGGGATTGTCTTTATTTCCATGCTGCTTACACCCAAAGTCCTTATTAATTAAGCTATCTACCCTAGCGGGAGATAGCTTTTAACGCACGAAGGCAGGTTGCTTAAAGGGAATTTATCTGTCAAGCACAAACAAGGCTCCGTTAATATACATAAATAATGGCTTAGCAGAAATGAGGTTTCATATTGGTGCGGGTGACAGATGTTAGAATTGGTAACAGAAGTTAGGGATTTCTTGCAGTACCAATCGCATCCTCATGATTTCATCAAGCTGCTCTAACAACTCATGCATATTAGTGTAAGAGCAAGCCCCTTCCCCACTGTTCTTAACAGACATAACCTTTTTTGCATTAGCTATAGCTGTATCTGTATTGTCCTTAATTGTGGCATATATCTTGTTTGCCCAGGCTTCATTCTTGTCATAACCGGGTATCTTGCGGCGAACATCGCTCTTTATGCTATCATAGCTGGGATAGCATTTCGTGGTATAGAGATAATGCAAAAGAAACCAAAACTCTATGCACGGCATGGATTCGATTATCCTAAGCTTCCCTTTCGATGCTTTCAATTCCTTGCTTCTTGCTATCTGATACTTGTCCAATTTACCCTGAGCAATAATCGCATCCATATCGTTTAAATAGAAGCAGGTTCTTGGTTCAGCAACAGAATATTCTTTTTCTAATCGCTTTAACACCTTGTCAAAATCGTCTGCTTTCCCCAACCTCGGCTCAATTGATATGGATAAACCGCGATACTTATCATCCTTCAATGACCTAACATACCCCTGCTCAATCTCACCCGGACAAATAATCAGGATAGATTGCTTATAGGGCTTTATCTTTTGTGGTCTTGGCTTGCCCACCTAGCACCTCACAGCTCAATGCTTCCCAAGTTTGGCTTTCCGCCCAGTAGCCCCTTTTTGAAGAGCGAATCTATGGCATGTTCCTTTCTCACCGGGTAGTCCGATACTGAGGTTAGCTCCGTGCTGCCATCGGCTTTACGGTCTGTAATCCAAACACAATCTCTGCGTATAATCTCTTTTTCGTTTAGCAGGGCTGTGTTGTGCGAGGTGAAGATCAACTGACCTTGCTTGGAGTTCCTTAAAAACATGGCAATGAAATGGAAAAGCAAGTCATTATGTAAAGAGCTTTCGATTTCATCAATGGGCATGCAAACCCCACCATGAATCAAGCTGAGCAGGATTGCCCCAAGACCATAGAACCTCTGAGTGCCCATGGATTCCTCTTCCATATCAAGTAAGAAGTTCTCATCCTTCAATTCATGAACAAAACCAAAATCATACCTTACTAACACAGGTACTTTGCCAGGGATAGCGTTCCTGTAAATACTATCCCTGATTTGTGGTGAAGCATCTTCAATATCCATTACTTGTTCTTCAATATTTATGTCTTTGATCCAAAAGTCAGCTTTGTTAAGGATAGCCAATATAAAGCTCTTTATTGCCTTCTGATTAGTGTTTTGATTGATAAGTAGCTCGTTGGTGTATCTTAGTAAACTCATATTTGGTAAAAGAATGGGTTGAAGCTTGAACCGGAACCAGTTATGTGCATCTTGCAGAGGACTGCTATCCTCTATCGAAGCAATCTTAGCCAGTATCGTTTGGTTCTGTATGGTTAGCTCAAGTACATCTTTGGTACTTTTCTTAAACAGCTTATCGTTCCAATGGTATTCATATCCCTTATTTGGAACTAGCTTTCGGATGAATACCTCTGCCCGTTTACCCTTGGGGTAATAGAACAGCTCTTCAGATAGAATGGCATTCTGCAGGATGGAAATCTGATAATCATACACTATGTCTTTTTGCCAGAAGCTAAGCTCGAAACTGCTAACTTTGTCATTCTCACGCGCAAAAGCAGGTATGCCTAAAGCTGCATTTTTATCTTGTAGAGGTTCCAACACCATTTTACGGAAAAAGTCCAACGCAAGCAGAATGCTTGTTTTACCAGAAGCATTTGCTCCATAAATCATTGCCATCTTCAATATCCGCATCTTGGGCTTTGGTATATCTACAACAAAGTACTCTTGTTGATGCTTATCGGAAGTAGCTCGGAAATCGAGAGTAATTTTTTCTCGGATGGAGCGGAAGTTCTGTACGCTAAACGATATGATCATACTCACCTCAATAAAAATGCAGTAATTCTGCATCTAGAACACAAACTAATTTAGAGTCTCCACTTGTCAAGCCCTATTATGCAGATTAACTGCAAATTCCGCCACATCATGAGGTCATCTAAGACACATGATCAGTGTCCTTTTCTTTCATCTTGCTCTTCCACCACAACTTTCAACCTTCCGAGATTGCTCCTGTTTCTTTTCATCATTAAGTTTGACCTGTATTGTCTGGTAAGAAACTTAATCATTGCCTCATCAAGAGAAGCATCGAAGAATGATAAGTCAATTTCATCTATGGTATAGTGTTGGGTAAAGGTACATTCACAACGAATCAAATCCGTTTCATATTCGTCACTTATACAAAACTCAAGAACAACTTTATCTTCTTGTGGAACTGCTTCTTTTGTGATAAATACCAATCTGTTCAAATCATCATCTATTTTTATCTCATCCTCATACACCACTATCTTATGTTGCCATTTCAGGTTATGTACTGTGTCCCTGATTACATCTCTCCAAGAGTATTCTACATTATCCATGGAATATTACCTCACGCATATGTAAAAGCAAATAGGAATATGCACAGCTACTCATTTGTACTTCGTATATCAAGAGAAACATACCCATCTATCTCCTTTGTATCTCTATCGTTTTGGTGACGGCAGTTACAATCAGGCAATATCGGATGAGACTAACCAGACTTTTACCTTTGAGGTCTTTCAGGTATTTGTTTAGCACCTGATATCCACCATCTCCTCAGTTGAGGACACTCTGTATGTTTTTCAGGTAAGAGGTAAGTACTGTTTCAATCAAAACCTAAGCTCCTTATTCATGTGCATTCCTTTGATTTGCATAGTTTTATTATCGGCATTAATTTGTCAAGCGCAAAGCGTGGTCAGATATCCTTCTACTCGCCAGGCAACCAGTCACAGAGCTCGAACACCGGGCTGGATGTGTTTATGGTGATAATTTCTATAAAGGCGGTTCCCCTCAGTTCGTCCAGGAGGGCAAACCTGAAGCACTCCCTATGGAAATGATATCTTAGGGCATGATTAGGGTTTATGCCTGATGCTTCGCACTAAGGTTCTAATATGAATAGCAAGCTTCTGCTAACCAAAAGGGGAAGTGACTTCTTGTAAACCGGTGACAAGCTGCAAGATGCAGCTTCTACACTTAGCAACTTAGGAAGTAAAAAACCATAGTATTGGGGATTGCACTCCCCAAATATCTATGTTTTTGGGGAGTGTAATCCCCGTTCTTGCATTTTATGCTTGAAGCAGAGCAGCTCAAGTTTACCTCACCCAGGTTGGGGTTTGAGATCACTTGATGAGATAACACATATATGCCTGCTTCATGCAAAACATGCCTCATCATTCTCAGGTGATTCCCTCGTGACTCCCGGGTGGGATGAGGGAATCACCTCGGAATTATGAGGTGGTGAGGTGACAATGCAATAAGGGAGATAAAGGTCTAAGGTATTAGGGTCTAATGACGTTTATTCTTCAAACCTGCTTTCAGTGCTTCCAACCTGCTGTTGTCCTGTTTGGTACCAAGAGTGAAGGGTGTAGTATTGCTCCGCCCTGCATATGCGGTAACCTTGAAGAACTTTCCTGCAACTCCGCCGGTATCGAAGCTATAGCTTAACACTCCTACCGGTACAATCGTGTAATCCGGCGACCATGTATAGGGATCATCCGAGGCATACACATGATACTCGGTAGCTCCTAAAACCTGTCCCCAGTTCAGTATCACATTATCACCGGAGATGGTTGCGATGACCAATGGAGTATCCAATTCGGAGGGAATATATATGAGCGGTCCATGGAAATCATCAACTGAAAGCGCTATGTTGGAATGACTCCGATAACGCACCGCAAAGTAGATCACAGCATCGCCATAGGAATCCAGATTATACTCTTTCCTGCTATAGTCCGACGATTCCAATATCCCGCTGTCGATCATGGTGAAAGATGAAGGTTGAGTGTTTGTAGTGGAGATCAGCACTTCCCAGGATTCAGGACAAGAAACATCATAGCTTCTCATCCAAAAGCTTATCGCGTCCGTTGTTGAGTTGCTTAGCTGCAGCGGAGGGGTTATCAGCCAGTCATCACTTTGCATGCCTGGCTCAGCAATGATGGTGGCAGAGATGTTACCTGAATGCGGCGATATATACATCTGCTCCCAGCTATATCGATTACCGTCAGGGTTCAAAACTGACCAGTTAGCGGGGATGCCGGACTCGAAGCTTTCCAACAGAGCTCCTACAACATGAGGGAAAAACCCTTTGCCAGATGTGGTGTTATTAGTTAGAGCCGAGTCTGTGGGCAATTCTACTTCCGCATAGATTGTCATGTCAACGCCTTGAGTGGAAGGAGTCCAGGTTAAGTTGTAAGTAGCAGATGCGCCCCCATCCAGAGGATCCGAAACGTTTAAGGTGGCAAGGGTGGCAGCCGGTGATACGCTTTTCAGGTTTATTGTGAAGCCTGTCTGAGTAGCAGTACCGCAATTTGCCACAGCGACCGAGTGCGTAACAGGGGTCCCTGTTATCCCGGATGAAGCTCCGGAAACTGATAAGGCAGCAAGGTCGTTGGCTTGTGGAATAAACACTCGGACATTATCCACGAAGAGGTCGTTATCTGCATTTGGTTCGGTTGATTCTCCACAAAAGGCAATGTACTTCACTCCTGTGTAAGCATCCAGAGGAATAGTAACATGCATGCCGGTGTTGGGTATATCATTGTAAACATAGGCAGAGCCGGTGTTGTTCCACTCTCGCAGGACTGTAGCTGTCGTCCAAGAACTGCCGTCACCAATCAGGATCTTAAACTTATCGTCTATACCGGAGGTTCCATTGGGGTCGCCTGTAATAGGTGCGCTGCTATTCCAGTCAGTCAGGGCAATATCCAGTTGAAGCTGGTAGGGTGCTCCGCCTAATTGTAGAGATGGGGTTACCAGCCAACGCTTGAGGATATAGCAGATATTGAGGTAGGCTGATGGATTTGGAGGAGTAGACTCGGTATTTTGCCATTGCCATTGATACCAGGCATTGTTATCAGGTACAAGGGTATCTGTCTCATCAGTATGGTATCCTGCCCAATTAGCAGGCAGAAAAGTATCGAACGTTTCACTCAGCAGTGTTGTGGCGATAGTGTTGAAGGAGCGTACAGAACAGCCTGCCGCATCGCCCATATCGTTAAATGGGACTACCATCCAGTAGTAAGTAGATCGGAAGAGCGTCGTGTAGGGAAAGAGTGTAGATCTCGGTGGTC
>CALDSN010000189.1 GCA_937924555.1 uncultured bacterium
TCTGCCATATACAAGGCATTCTGCACTGTGGCAAGCATGCCGATGCTGTCCAGAACCACCCGATTAAGCTCTTGCTTATGCCAGGCACCTCCACGGAAGATATTCCCTCCGCCAAGGACAATCGCCAAGCTATAACCAAGATTCTTCACTTCGATTAGCTCATCCGTTAAAGCATCAAGAACGCTGTCGTCATAACCAAAACCCTTGTTTCCGGCAAGAACCTCACCGGAGAGTTTCAGCAGAACTCGTTTAACTGTGTGGGGCTGGAATACACTACTCATACTTACATCCCGGTTTTCAGTTGATAAGGTGGCTTGGGGACTATTCTCCGCCTAAGCTGTAACGCACGAAACGTGCAACCTGAATGTTCTCGCCGGTTGTAGCGATGGCATTGGTTAACAGGTCTTTAACGGTACGGTTGCTGTCGCCAATAAGCTCTTGCTCCAGCAGGGAGTTCTCGCTGCAGAACTTCTTAATGTTGCCTTCAACGATCTTTTCGATGATCTCGGGTTTCTTGCCGTCGAGCACTGCCTTGTTATGGGCAATCTCTTTCTCACGCTCGATGACTGCAGGGTCAATATTCTCTGCGCTGATGGCAAGAGGATTGGTGGCGGCAATCTGCAAGCAAATCTCGTCGGCAATAGCTCTGAACTCTGGTGTACGAGCAACGAAATCGGATTCGCAATTGAGCTCTAACAATACGCCAATCTTGAAGTTAAAATGTATGTAAGAATGGATGATACCTTCTTTGGTCTCACGGCTGGCTTTGCTCTCGGCTTTGCTGATGCCTCTCTCGCGGAGGTACTTTATTGCCTCGTCAAGGTTTCCGTCTTTCTCTACCAAGGCTTTGCGGCACTCCATCATGCCGACGCCTGTTCTCTCACGCAGCTCTTTTACCATGGTTGCGGTAATCTCTGCCATTGTATTCTCCTTTGTTTTGCCTGCTCAAGCAGGCTATGTGTTTGTTACACTGCGGGACGGTTAGCAACCATCCCGCAGCAATGGTAGATGAATCTTATTGTTCAGTTACGGTCAATTCCGGAACTTCAAACTCAACTTTTTCCTCTTCGGCAGCGACTAACTCGGCGGCAGGGGAGTCTGCTTCTGCTTCAGGGGCTTGTTCATGGCTTACACCTTCGGAAGCGATACCACGTCCCTCGATCACGGCGTTAGCCATAATGTCGGCGATCAGGGAGATGGCACGGGTAGCATCATCGTTGGAGGGGATAACATAATCTACGAGATCGGGATCGCAGTTTGTATCCACCATCGCTACGATGGGGATGTTCAGGATGCGGGCTTCGTGCACAGCAATATCTTCATATTCGGTATCGACTACGAAAACACAACCGGGTACAGCATCCATATCACGGATACCACCGAGTGAGAACTCGATTTTATCGTGCAGGCGTTTCATCTTCTGCTGTTCGAGCTTGGTGTAATTCATAAGGGTTCCGTCGGCAGATATCTCTTCGAAGTATTTCATCTTTTCGATACTCTGACGGATGGTTGACATATTGGTGAGCATCCCACCATACCAGCGTTGGTTCACATAGAACACACCGGCTTTTTCGGCAGCTTCGCGTATTGCGCTTTGAGCCTGTTTCTTGGTACCCACGAAAAGAATATATTCGCCTTTGGAGGCAACTTCTTTCACATATTGGTAGGCTTCATTGATGGCATCGACCGTTTGCTTAAGGTCGATAATGTGAATCCCATTACGCTTGATGAAGATGTACTTCTTCATCTTGGGATTCCATTTGAAAGTCTGGTGACCGAAGTGAACACCGGCTTCCAACAGTTGTTTCATTGAAACTACGGACATTGATTACTCCTAAATATACGGTTTAATCTCTTCCGGACGGTGTAAGCAATTCAGAGAGGATATCCTCTCACCGCCTTGCAAGCGTTCCGAAAGCTTATTCTGGCGTATACGCCGTGATGTTTTTGAGTATTCCACTATGCTCTGCAAGGGGGGATAGCACCCCCCAAAACCCAATAGTTTAACGCTTGGAGAACTGGAATCTCTTCCTGGCTTTCGGGCGTCCTGATTT
>CALDSN010000190.1 GCA_937924555.1 uncultured bacterium
CATACGAGATCTGATCGTGACTGGAGTTCAGACGTGTGCTCTTCCGATCTCTAAGCTTCTCGATAGAGCCGTTCAACCCGCCCTTGTAATGCAGATCGGCAGTTGAGTCCAGATATCCTGCCATAAGCTTTGCAGACAGCCGAGGGTTGAACTTATACACGAAGGAGCTTTGTAGCAAATCGGCATTAAGTGAGTTGCTGTACAGACTGTCGCAGGATAGCGGAGATATAGCGTCCAGGCTAAGCATTGCTGCATAGTGCTTACTGCTAAGCTCCATCTTTGCCACACCATGATTCCAAGCAAACGGGATGCTGCCATTTTCCTTCCCAATGTTATAGGTAATATCAGCTTTGCCCTGCCGGGTAGAGGCAGTTAAGGTGTAATCCACTGCTTTATAGGTAGTGCTTAGCTCAGCTCCAAAACCCATCTGCTCTCCAAGACGCACGGAAGGCACAAAGCTTATCTCGGCATACTTAAAGCCCATGGCAAGCCCCAGGTATTCTTCGGGCAGATTAAGCTCTATGCAGTCTGTAACATTGGGGTATAGGGAGTACCTTCCTCGCAGGTTATAGTTGTGGTATGCAGCCTTTAGTTGCTTGTCTGCATCGCTGTATGTGGCTTCGCTGAAGAAGTGTGTGTCATACAGGTATTGGTGATATTCACCTTCGGTGGCAAGATGGTAGTAATCCGTAAGCTCATACCCTGCGTGAAGCTTACCCTCTCCGAATAGTAAAAGGGGGTATATCATGCAATATACCCCCAAGAATAGACTAATAAGCTTCTTATTAACCAAAGAGGTCTATCATCTTCTGACGGGTCATGCCGGGCAGGATACCGCCAAAAGTGTAATCCGGGAAGTGTAGGAACTCGTCCTCACCAAGAGGGTTACCATTAGCATCTGTATCATAACCCCAATCAATATCGACACTGTGATATCTCTTTTGCACGTAATTGATGTTATTAACTGTTTGATATGATCCCTGATACCAGAAGGAATAGGAGTTGCCCCAAATCTGGAAGCCATCGGTGTATTCGATGGAGTCCTCAACCCAGTTCAAACCCGGGTCGTTCCAATGCAGGTAGGGCAAAACAGCTTGAATATTGGGTATTGCGCCGTTGAAGAAGGCACTAAGATTGACTTGGAAGTCAATATCATTAAGGGTCAGGTTGTATGCCCCTGCAAGTACTTCGTTGGTAAGCCAATCGGCGATATCATTCACATTCTGCCAGTTTTGGGCGAACTCCGGTGCCCCTTCGTCCGTGGGAGGAATCTCGTCGTTTAGTGAGATAATATTCTCTATCTTGATGATGTCGTTATCCTGTCCCGCACCGGTATCAGTTTCGGCAAGGATATAGTTCACCCCGTTCTTAACATCGGCAGCAGCTCCGAGGATAGCGGATTTTGCAGCACCTAAATGGGCAACACCATCGGCGGTTAGATGAGCAAAGGTGGGGTTGTTGTCCATGTTGTACTTCATTACTTTCATTTGAATCTCCATACGCTGGGCTTCTTCGCTTCTCCATTCGTATTCATCATCGTAGTAATCCATGTACAATGTGTTTCCCACAACTTCATAATGATATGGTTCCCAATTATCATCAATATGGGGAACATCTACATTCATATAGTCGTCCATCCAGCTATAGTCACCATCAGCATCTTTCATATCCCAGTCGTAGGTGAGCATCATGTTGAATCCGGCTTGCACGGCTTTGGAAGCTGCACGGAAGGCATATATCTCTCCGCAATCCACTTCCACCATCTCTTCGTCATCCACTTCAATCATCAACACCGTGCTATCAGCCATGGCAACAGCTTTGTCCAAACGGCTTATAGCAGTGTCTATCCTGGGCAAGATACTGTTCTTAATGAAGTTCTGCACCCTAAGCAGAGACATGGAATTGTCTTTCGCTTCCGTAACCTGCTTCATCATCCCGTAGGGGACAGTGGCAAGGAACTGGAACTGGTTGTTCAGAATTCGTTTATCGCCATTCTCGAAGAACCCTGCGTCGGTTAGCATGCTCCAAAGCTCGTTGTCATAGTTAATGTCCACCACGGCAAGGATAGCCAAGCCGAGATTAGCCATGGGGTTGTTGGCATCCAAACCCAAAGCTCCGTCAAACTTAGCTTTAATGTTGTTGAAGGTGGCTTGCTGCATCAGGTCTTCGGAGTCGTTGATATCAGGCTCGGTGTTGCCCAGATCAATAATCGTTTGGTTCAGCAGGTTCATTCCCTCCCTTGCCATAGCGTTGGCAGCAGCCACATCAGTGGTAACGGGGGGTGTTTCGGGTTTGGTGCTGCTATCCAAGCAGGAGAAAAGGAACAGCGCCATCAGCGCGGTTAGCAAACAAAAAAGGGTCATAATTCTTGGTTTCATTGATCACCTCCATGTCCAAGATATTGAGCTTTGTTCATGTAGCGAATAAATCTGCTAATCAAAGACTGTCAAGCAATATTTCATTCTTGATTAGGTTTTTAGAGAATTCGCATAAAATCCATGTAAAATACATACTTATCGGCATTCATATTCCTAACTCGCTCTTGGTATCATTACGCTGTTAATACAGTCTCATTACGGACAAAGTCCGCAGTAAGTCCGTAATGATACCGTAGTAAACTCAGGGAAAGTATAACCCAAGAGCATGAACTCAAGTTTTACTTGACGGAGCAAGGCAGAACATAAAGTGGAGGCAATGAAGAAGATCATTCACATCGATATGGATGCCTACTTTGCCGCCATTGAGATCAGAGAAGACCCGTCTCTGAAGGGTAAGTGTGTGGTGGTTGGCGGGGCTCCGAACAGCAGAGGAGTAGTATCCACCTGCTCTTATGAAGCCCGTAAATATGGCATTCATAGCGGAATGAGCAGCTATCAGGCATGGAACCTTTGTCCCCAGGCAGTGTTTGTACACTCCAGCTTCAAACTTTATAAGGAAGTGTCGAAGCAGATAAGGGATATCTTCTATAAATGGACAGACCTTGTGGAGCCGATGTCCTTGGATGAAGCATACTTGGACGTAACCCAGAACAAATATGGCGAAGAAGATGCAGTAAGCATTGCCAAACAGATCAAAGCAGATATCCTTGCCACCACGCAGCTAACCTGTTCTGCAGGGGTGTCCTACAACAAGTTTCTGGCAAAGATCGGCAGCGACCTGAACAAGCCGGATGGACTAAGCATCATCACACCGGAGAATGCGCAGGATGTCCTCTTTGCGCTTCCCATCAGCAAGTTTCATGGCATTGGCAAGGTTACCACGCTCAGGATGCAGAAATTGGGGATAAACAACGGCAGAGACCTGTATAAATGGGAACTGAAAGACCTCATGAAGATATTTGGCAAGATGGGTATGTACTATTATCATGTGGTGCGCGGCATAGATAACCGGGAAGTTATCACTGAGTTCGAGCCGAAGTCCATTAGCTGTGAAAGCACCTTTGATACAGATATCGACAGCATGGAAGAGCTCTTCAGCATCCTGCAAAAGCTTGCGGAACGACTCAGCAGCCGCATGGCACAGAAATGCATCAGCGGTCAGAATGTGGTGCTCAAGCTGAAATACGACAACTTCGAATACATCACCCGCTCCTGCCCTACCCGAGGCTCGTGTAATGATCCCGAAACGCTATACAAATACGGCGAGCAGTTGTTAGTGGCTAATTGGGATTGTAACAGGAAGGTGAGGTTATTGGGCTTGGGGGTAGGCAAACTGGATCGCAGCGGAGATTGTGAGCAGTTAAACATCCCGCTTTGATGCGCCAAACAATCCCTTCTGGTACATATTGCTTAGCACAATCAGCAGTAAGCCCGCAAATGTGGCAGGATGAATGCTTTCTTTCAAAATACCTGCAATGAAGAGCAGAGAGATGAATGGAGTTATAAAGATTAGGTTGGATATCTTCGCCGTATTGTCAGTGTATTCCAACGCCTTGAACCACAGCAGGAAGGTTAACCCCATCTCAAAGATACCCACATAAGCTCCGCCTATCAAGGCAGGAAGTAATTGGGCATCAGCGATGAACACTGCCTTCTTGGTTATGAGCGCATAGCAAACGATACCCAAGAAACCCACCAGGAAGTTAAAGAAAAGCTTCTGCAAGGCAGGACGTTTATCCTTCAGGCTTATCACCCAATACAAAGCCCACACCAGGGAAGTTCCCAAAGCTAATATTGAAGCAAAGGCATCATCAAACTGCAAGGAAGCAATGTTACCCTTGGTGGAGATAATTATAACCCCAAAGAAGCTGATAAGCAGTGACAGCAAATCCCGTAGCCGGAACTTCTCTTTCAGGAGTATGATACTAAACATCGCCAACACTATTGCCCAAGTGTAGTTTAATGCTTGTGCTTCTTGGGCTCTTAGACGAGAGTATGCCTCAAAGAGGATAAGATAGTACAAGAGAGGATTAAGCAAGCCTGCAACAAGGGACTGCCTAATGTTCTTCATAGCCGTTCTGAAGCGTATCTTACCCCTTGTTTGCAGGTTCCAGGCAGTACCAAGAAACATAGTGGCAACAAAGGAAGACACCAGTAACAAGCCCAAAGGGCTCAGGTGCTGCAAGCTTAGCTTGAAAGCAGTGCTGATGCTGGACCAACACAATATCGACCATGCAGCATAGAGATAAGCTATTCTTTGGTTCTTCATTATAGAACAACAGGCAGCTCATGTAACTGAACTGCCTGTATAATAGGTTATCCTGCCATGCTTATTGCATAGCTTTGAGGATTGCAGCGTATTTACTTTCCAAGCTCTTGTTTTTGGTCTTTTGGGCGGCAAGGATCAAGTAGCGAACGGCAAACTCGCTGGTGTTGTCCCAGTTATACCATTTCTCGGCATAACTGATCATCTGGGGATAGTCTTCCTTTTCCAGCAACAAAGCAACGATGGCGGTGAAGTCATCTGCATTGTTGCGGCGGTCAATAAGCTGCTTAAGGTATGATAACTCTGTCTCTTTATCTTTCATATTGGCTGCGATGCTGCGGGCATTATCCACCAAGTCTATATTGGAGGGATCAAGTTCAATCGCCATGCGGGTAGCAGCCATGGCTTTCTCATAGTCCTTAAGCTCATAGTAGCAGGCAGAAATATTCATCAGGTTATCCAAGTCCATCGGGGTTTGCAGTCTTGCTTTCTCGAAGTATTTCACAGCCTCGGTGTAGTTCTCTTTGTTGTAGTAGAAGGCACCAAGCTCTTGCAGGTAAACCAGTTTGTCGGGATCGTCTTTCAGGAGGCTAAGGAGGATCTGCTCAGCCTTGGTGTCGTCTTTAAGGTCTTTCAGGTAGATGTTTTTAAGTTGGATCATCGGCTCTGAGCGTTTCATGTCCAAGCTGTGCGCAAGCTCAAATATCTCCATCGCTTTGGCGGTGTTGCCGGCAGTAAGTTCAGCCTCACCTGTTTTATATATGCGCACCCAAGTGCTTTCCTTGCGTTTCTTCATGTCGCGAATGGCAAGCTTTTCTTCATCGGTCAACTCCGGGAAGGCTTCGGTAATAGCCAGAGCTTTGGTGTAGTATTCATTGGCTAATTTATTGTATTCCACAGACTTCTCAAGGAAAGTCTCACCCTTGTGAAGGTTAATGTCGCCCATTCTGCGAAGGGCAATGGCATGATCCGGATTATCTTTCAGAACCTTGCTGTAATATACCTCAGCCTTCTCAACATCCTTCTGGGCATAATAGACATTGGCGGTCTTGTAATCCACATTGCCTTGAGGGCTAAGTTTTTGTCGGGCAGTGGAGCAGGCAGAGATCAATAACAGCAGCGCTGCAGAGACGATTATCAGCTTTTTCATGCAAGTTTCTCCTGAATACTTTGTAGTTTTTTACACTTTATTACACTGGGCTTATTGGTCAAGATATTTCCTTGCTCACCTTATCCAAACTCCGGCAGCCATCCCTAATCGTCAATTTGAATTGCGCTCTCATTACGGACTTATTACGCTCTTTGTCCGTAATGAGTCCGCAGTAATAGCGTATTTTTTCCTTGACCGAATCAGCTCTGCCATAAGATTGCGCAAATACCTTTAATCTCAGCCAGAGAGCTGGAAAGGAGAAAGAATGACGCCAAGCCCACAATTCCTCGGACGCTCCATGTTCGACCTGGACACCTATTCCCCCGAAGAAATCATGTACATCTTGGAAGCCGCCAAGGGCATGAAAGAAATCAACCTGAGGGAATATAAGAAAATCCCCACCCTACGCGGAAAAACTGTATGCACTCTCTTCATCGAAAACAGCACCCGCACCCGCATGAGTTTTGAGCTTGCCGCAAACCGCCTAAGTGCCGATGTGGTGAGTTTCCAGGCAAGCATCTCTGCCCTCCAAAAAGGAGAAAGCTTGCAAGACACTGTTTACACCTTGGATGCTATGGGTATAGACCTCTATTGCATCCGTCACAGCAGCCCCGGCAGCCCCCAATTGGTGAACAAATACTCCGGAAAGCCCGTGATTAACGGTGGTGACGGACGCCATGCCCACCCCACTCAGGCACTATTGGACATTTACTCCATCTGGGAAAAGCTTGGTGACCTCAAGGGCTTAAAGATCACCATCGTGGGTGATATCCTGAACAGCCGTGTGGTACGCAGTAACCTTATCGGAATGCAGAAACTTGGTGCTAAGGTTACCGTCTGCGGTCCCAAGACCCTTATGCCCGGCAACATGGAAAGCGTATATGGCTGCCGTGTGGAGTATGACCTTGCCCGTGCTCTGCATGATGCGGATGTGGTTATGGGTCTGCGCATGCAACTGGAAAGGATGTCCGAAGGCCTCTTCCCTTCTCTGGAAGAATACAGTAAGCACTATGTGCTGTCCAAAGACACTCTTAAATATGCCAAAAAGAACGCCCTCATCATGCACCCCGGTCCCATGAACCGAGGTATCGAAATCCTCCCTGAGATTGCCGATGGCAATCAGAGCATCATCGTTGAACAAGTAGCTAATGGTGTTGCCATCCGTATGGCATTGATGTTCCTTATCCTTGGTGGTAAGGCATGAGCCATCAGCGTAAACACACAGCCAAACAACAATAAAAGCAAACTCAGGAGATTACCATGAAGATACTTATAAACAATGCCAAGATATACACTCACGGAAAGCTCAGCAAGAGCGACATCCTTATAGACCGCACAAAGATTGTGAAGATAGCTGCCAAAATAACCGACAAGGCAGATAAAACCATAAACGCCCAAGGATGCCATGTGTTTCCCGGCTTCATCGACCTCCATGCCCACCTGCGTGATCCCGGACAAACCTACAAAGAGGACATCGTTAGCGGAACCAAAGCCGCTGCCCATGGTGGTTACACAGCTGTTTGCGCCATGCCCAATACCGAGCCTGTTACTGATAATATAGCCTCGGTTGAATATATTCAACTCCGCGCCAAAGAGCACGGCTCAGCCAAGGTATATGTTATTGGTGCTATCACCAAAGGCTCTACCGGCACAGAAATAGCCGAAATGGCAACCATGAAGTCCGGGGGTATCGTTGCCGTTAGTGACGATGGCAAGTGCGTGCAAAACGCCAGATTGATGCTCTCCTGCATGCGCTATGCTGCCAATTTTGATATTCCCATCATCATCCATGCTGAGGACTACAACCTTGCCGGCAAAGGTCAAATTCATGGGGGCAAAGTTGCCACTCAGGTTGGCTTAAGCGGTATCCCGGCTCTTGCCGAGGAAGTAATCATCGCACGCGATATAATGCTGGCAGAAAGTGCCGGAGCAAGGCTGCACATTGCCCATATCTCCACAGCAAAATCCTTGGAGTTGGTGCGACAGGCAAAGGCAAAAGGCTTGCCCATCACCTGTGAAGTTACTCCTCATCACCTTGTCCTCACCGAAGAAGCCTGCCTCAGTTTCGACACCAATATCAAGATGAAGCCCCCCTTGCGTTCCGAAGCTGACCGACAAGCCTGTGTTGAAGCCCTGCGGGATGGCTTAATCGACTGCATTGCCACCGACCATGCACCTCATGCGGACTTTGAGAAGGAAAAGGAGTTTGACTACGCCCCCTTTGGCATCATTGGCTTGGAAACCGCCTTCCCTATTCTATACAAGAACCTTGTTCTTACGAAGCAGATCACTTTAACCCGCTTAGTGGATGCCCTCAGCAGTGCCCCTGCCACGGTGTTAAACCTTCCCGGAGGCACCTTACAGGAGGGTGCATCTGCCGATCTCTGCATTGTTGACTTGGATAAAGAAAGTACCTTTAGCCCTCAAAACATCCTCTCCAAAAGCAAGAACACCCCTTGGTTAAACCACAGCCTGCCGGGCAGCATCCTCTGGACTATCTGCAACGGCAGCATCAGCTACCAACACCCCGATTGTAAGTAGGAATAGACAATGGCAACAAACCCACAACGGCGAGAGGTAGCTATCTACTCTCGTGAAGAG
>CALDSN010000191.1 GCA_937924555.1 uncultured bacterium
CCCCATGAATTTCAGCACCAAGATTATAAACCTCTTCACCCCCATCGGGAAAGGTCAACGCGGTTTGATCGTGGCTGCACCCCGCACCGGTAAAACAACCCTGCTGCAAGATACCGCCAATGCGGTGCTTAGCAATCACCCTGAAGTATATTTGATAGTGTTGCTGGTGGATGAACGCCCCGAAGAAGTGACCGAAATGAAAAAGATACTCAAGCCGGGTAATAGGGAAGTTATCAGCTCCACCTTTGATGAATCCCCAAAGAACCACTCTGCTGTTGCTGAGATGGTATTGGAGAAAGCCAAGCGTATGGTGGAACTGGGACAGGACGTAGTAATCGTGTTGGATAGTATCACCCGTCTTGCCCGTGCGTACAACAATGTAACCCCCTCCAGCGGCAAAGTGCTTAGTGGAGGTATTGATGCCAATGGCTTGATAAAACCCAAGAAATTCTTCGGTTCTGCCCGTAACACCGAGGAAGCGGGAAGCCTCACCATTATTGCAACTGCCTTGATTGATACCGGTAGTAAGATGGACCAGGTTATCTTCGAGGAATTTAAAGGCACGGGTAACATGGAATTGGTGTTAGACCGCTCCATAAGCGACTCCAGATTGTATCCTGCCATAGACCTTGTGAAGAGCGGTACCCGTAGAGAGGAACTGCTGTTGACCAAAAACGAAATGAACCGCATGTATGTTCTGCGCAAGTATCTAAAGACCATCAGCCCCGTGCAGGGGATTGAGACTTTACGGAAAAAGATGCAGACTACCGAGACCAATAATGACCTATTGAACTCCATGAGCAACTAATGCCTCGCCTAGCCCAAGTATATAAACCCTATATCGCCTGCATGCTGATGATGCTGGTTATGATTGGCTTGCATGCAGGGCTCAGGAAAGATTTCTTGGATGCAGTTCAGCTGTATGATAAAGGCAAACTGGATGAGTTCCAGGATGCTTTGGGAAATCTACAAGCTACAAATGATGATGAACGAGCCTGCCTTGTCTATTATCACTCCATGTTGAAACAGCAGAGTACGGATGCTCTTGCTGGATTCCAACAGGTGATAGCTAAGTATCCTGGGACGGAGTATGCACAGATGAGCTTGTTGGAAGCAGGTAAGCTACAGATTCTCGAAAGAGATATCGATGCTGCCAAGGCATCCCTACGGAAGATTAGCTCTACCAAGCTAATGGAACGCTTCTATTGGCTGGCTCTATGTGCTTGGTGGGAAGATGATTACGAAGGGGCAATCAACAATGCAGAGAACTATCAAAGGCAAGCCCCCAAGGGCGAGTTCACCGAATCCAGCACCTATATCATCGCCGAAAGCTATCTCGTGCAGAAAAAGGCTTACTCAGCTATCACGGTATTAAACAAGCTGTTGAGCATGAAACTTGTGGATGTAGATGAGCAGTATTTACTTTACCGGTTGGGCTATGCTTACCAGATGTCAGATAAGTATATTGACGCCTTGGGTTACTACCAGCGCGGATATGAGATGAACAAATACTCTCAGGTAGCATATCTCATTGAAGATAGACTGTTTGAACTGCGCAGCAAGAACAAGAATATCGACATCAGCTTTCTTTACCCCTATTCATTGTTAGAGATAGCCACAGAAACTGATACTCCGCCCCTTTCCTCACCTACACCAACCCCTACACCCCAGATTAGTCCCTCAACGCCGGTCACCCCAGTCAGCGCAGGTGATCCGGTTAAGCTTAAAGCAAAACCATCAGCAGGATACTGGATTCAAGCTGGACGCTTCTCTCAGGAAGCAAACGCCAATAAGCTGGTCGTGAATATCCGTCTGTTAAACCTCCCCGCTGCTTACTACGAGGATGTTTCAGCCGGTAAGAAAACATGGGTTGTGGTTAGCGGAGTGTACGAAGAAAAGGCTAAGGCAGATTCGGCAAGAACCCTTCTCGTAAGTAAAGATATTAATTGCTTTGTAACCCAATACTAGCCTTTAATGAAAGCTGAAGAAACTAAACTTACCCCCATGCTAAGGCAGTTCTACGAAGTTAAAGAGAAACACCCTGATAAATTGGTGTTATTCAGAATGGGTGACTTCTATGAAACTTTCTTCGACGATGCCGTAACTACCTCGCGAATATTGAACATCACCCTCACAACACGTAATAAACATGACGATAACCCCATACCACTGGCAGGATTCCCTTACCATGCCTTGAATAATTACTTGGATAAGCTCATCAAAGCTGGGTTGAAAGTGGCTATATGCGAGCAAACAGAAGACCCCAAGAAGGCAATCGGGTTGGTGAGAAGGGAAGTAACGGAGATTATTACGCCTGGAGCAGTGCTGGATAACTCCCTGCTTGAAGGAAACGCCAATGTGTTCTTGGCAGCCGTGTATTACCAAGACCCTGCCCACAAGATTGGTTTGGCACATCTTGATCTCAGCACTGGAGAGTTTATCTTCACTGAGCTTGGTGCCCAGCAACTTGCCAACGAACTTCTTCGTTTACAACCTGCTGAGATAGTGGTGGACAGCACGGCAGCAGAGCAGTTTATCAGAGCTTTGGGTTTGGAATATAGCCCAACTATCAGTATCTTTGATACTTGGCAATTCCAGGTGTCTGAAGCAACCCATATCCTCAAGAAGCACTTTGGAGTAAGCTCTTTGGAGGCATACGGGGCACATAACAAGAACATCGGAGCAACTGCTGCAGGAGCAGCCTTAGCCTATGTGCAAAGCCTGTATAATGTTCCGCTTAAGCACATCTCCTCTCTCCGCTATTACTCCCTTTCAAACTATATGCAGCTAGATGAGATAAGCAGGCGAAATCTGGAGCTTACTCGCTCTATTCGTTACGGCAGCAGGCATGGCAGTTTAATCTCGGTGATAGATCAATGCATGACTCCCATGGGTTCACGTCTCCTACAACAATGGCTGCTGCACCCTTTGATGGAGTTTGAAACCATCCACCATCGTCAGACAATGCTGGCTGCCTTCTTGAATAAAAGTGCATACCTCAAGGAACTAAGAGCTAATCTGAAAGAGATTGGAGATATCGCACGTATCACCTCCCGCTTGGGTTCTTTGCGCATCAACCCCAGAGAGTTGCTAGCTCTGAAGTCCTACCTGTTATCCGCCAAGAACCTGCAGAGCAAGCTTGCAATATTCGAGAGTCCCTTGTTCTCCGCTTGGGTTGCACAGCTTGATAACTATGGCGATATCGTGGATGTCATAGAAAAAGCAATTCGAGAGAACCCACCCCTCACCATTACCGAAGGTGGAATCTTCGCCAAAGGCTACACTGCCGATTTGGATGAACTGCTAGAACTTATTCACGATGGTAAAAGCTGGATTGCCCGCTTGGAAGAGGATGAAAGGCATAAAACAGGTATTCCAAGCTTGAAGGTTGGCTATAACAGGGTATTTGGCTACTACATAGAAGTGACCTCGCTTCACAAGAGCAAGGTGCCGGATTATTACATTGCGAAGCAGACTCTTGCCAATGCAGAACGCTACATCTCTCCCAGATTGAAAGAATTTGAAGCTAAGGTGCTTTCCTCCGAGGAAAAGATAAAGAACTTGGAGTATGAGCTATTTAAGGAACTACGAAGTTCATTGGCAGAATCCCTCCCCCGTTTACAGCATCTTAGTGACCTCATTTCCGAAATAGATGTATATTCGAACTTAGCCTTTCTTGCCTGGCAAAATCGCTACAGCTGTCCTGTGTTCACTGAGAGCAGAGAGCTGGAGATCGTGGGCGGAAGACATCCTGTTATTGAGAGACTGGTGGACACAGATGAGTTTATCCCCAACGACACGAGCTTAGATTATCCTGAGACCTGCATAGCCTTGATTACAGGTCCCAATATGGCGGGTAAATCCACCTATCTTCGTCAAGTCGGCTTGCTGGTAATCTTGGCACAAATGGGTTCATATGTCCCTGCCACCCGCATGAGCTTACCCCTTTTCGACCGAGTTTTCACTCGTGTTGGTGCATCAGACAACCTTGCCCAAGGTCAGAGTACTTTCTTAGTGGAGATGATTGAGACTGCCAACATCCTTAATTCCGCAACCTCCAACTCCCTTATCCTGCTGGACGAAATTGGCAGAGGAACTTCCACCTTCGATGGCTTGAGCCTTGCTTGGGCTATCATTGAGCACATCCAGAAGTATAAGCATGCCCTTACCCTCTTCGCCACCCATTATCATGAACTAACCGAGCTGGAAAACATCTACCCAGACATCAAGAACTACAATGTGGCAGTTAAGCTTTGGAACGACGACATGATCTTCATCCGCAAAATAGAGCGTGGAGGAGCGGATCAAAGCTATGGCATTCAGGTTGCTCGCTTGGCAGGAGTCCCCGACAGGGTTATCCGCCGCGCAAAAGAGATTCTTAAAAACCTGGAAGAACACGAGATCAGCCCTCAGGGACTATCTGCATCAATCCGTAAAAAGCTAAACAGAGACGCCCCGCAAATAGATATCTTTGAAGTACTTGCCGACAAAGCCGGTGAGCACGACCCCATAATAAACGAAGTCAAGGATTTGGAGCTAAACGAGTTAAGCCCGGTGCAAGCCTGGCAGATGTTGTTAGACATCCAAAACCGCTTAAATGGAGAATCATGAACAAGCTCCTTATTCTTATCTCATCTACCGCTTTGTTACTCCTTAGCTCCTGTGCCACCAATCCCGGCAACAGCGCCGGCAAGGTTAATGGCACCTATATCCCCAAGGATGAGTTTATCAGTGCCTATCGCGGTCACTACGCAAACTTCAGTTATTCCACAGGACGCAGCCCAGATATAGACGAAAAAGAACTACTCTTCAAGGAAACTTGGAAGAATATCACTCGCTATGTGGTGCTGAAGGACTACTATAACAAATATAAGATAGCTGCCACTCCGCGTGAGGTGATCGACACCCTTTCCACCTCAATCCCTGCTCATATCCTGGCATCATCTGCCTTCAAGAAGAATGGTGTCTTCGACAAAAACCTATACATCCAGTCTCTTTTGAATGACCGCCCCGAGAATCTTGCACCTCTGCGCCGTCACTATCAGGAGAACCTGATTCCTATCATGAAGTTGCAGTCCAAACTGATTGAGAACGAGCTGATATCTCCTGCCGAAACTAAGCTGATAGGTAAGATACTTGCCAGCAATGCGGATATTGAGCTTAATTTATTTGATCCCAGTGAAGTACCAGTGCATATCAGCGAGAGTGAGATAAACACATATTACAACAGCAATCTGTCTAAATATAGCCTTAAGCCTTATCATAGTCTTGCTCATGTTCTGATTCCTGTGGTACCCGATAGGGATGATCATCTAGTTTCAAAAGACCTCGCAGATTCGATCTACAATGCTGTAAATAGTGGTATCAGTGCTCATCACTTGGTTTATCATTACAAGGGTAATAAGGCTTTACTATCAGTTGCGGACAATGGATTTATTAAAACTCAGGAGCTTCCCACCAAGTTGCAGGAGGATTTCGCTCTACTGTCTGATGGAGCATGCCTCCCCCCTATTCGCACAGAATCCGGTTGGGTCATATACCAGAAACTGCAAAGCACCAAAACCCTTACCGATTACTTAAGCATTTTCGTTCAGACTATTGCCACTCAGAAGACTCTCACCACACCGGAAAACAAGGCAAAGAACATCAGAAAGCTCGCCCAAAGCATTGGGCTTTCCGCGGCATCGTCTGAGTTTGACCTTCCATGCATCCAAAGCGATGAACTCCCCATCGACAGCCTCTCTCTTGATGCACCTGATGTAAAAAAGACCATTCTGTCCATGCTTAGCAAGGCAAAGAGCGGTGAAGTTTTGGAACCTATATATTCGGCTGCTTTGTCTGCGTGGATCGTGATACAGGTAACTGAGAATCAAACCAAGTCTGTAAAACCCCTGGATGAAGTTATGGACCAGATAGTAACAGAGCTAACATCAATACGAAAGCAGGAGATAAACCGCCAACGCGCTCAACAATGGGCAAGCACGCGCCTCCTTTCCAGCACAATACCCCCTCAGCAAACGCTTAGCAACGCAGACCTGAACACTATCTGGCATGATGCCAAGCTATCTCTGCTTTACTATAAAGCTGTTCGTGCGTACATGGATAAACAAGACCCTCCAGCATTGGATTTTCAAGGTCTTATAGTTGTTCCGGTAGTTAAACAACTTCGCTTCTCCGATAGCCAAGCTGCTCCTGAGCAGATTCGCAGCACTTTCGTTCAGCTCCTGCCAAGTAATTGGTTCGATTCTTGGCTGGAAACCAAGGTGAAAGAAGCCAAAGTTTTAATATACAACGCTCCATGAGCCACAGCCAGGAACCCTATAACCACGATTATTTTATGGGCATAGCCCTGGAAGAAGCAGCCCAAGCCGCACAAGAAAACGAAGTTCCGGTTGGGGCTGTGCTGGTTAAAGGGTCGGAGATAATCCATCGTGAGCATAACCGCACCAAGCAATATGCCAATCCTTTAGCTCATGCAGAGAAATTGATTATTGACAAAATCCTGTCCTCAGGCACAGTGTTCCTTTATGATTACAGTTTATATGTGACCCTTGAGCCGTGCTTGATGTGCGCCGGAATGCTTATTTGGAGCAGATTGGGCACTTTGGTATATGGAGCTTGTGACCCCAAAGGGGGTGCCGTGGGCTCAGTATATAATGTGCTGAAGGACAAAAGCTTTAATCACCATCCCCATGTGATTAGGAAAGTGCGGGAAACCGAATGTGCGCACTTACTTAGTTCATTCTTCAAAGACAAAAGATAGTTATTCGCGGAGAGTTGCCGGAGCGGTTGAACGGGACGGTCTCGAAAACCGTTGTATCTTTACGGGTACCCAGGGTTCGAATCCCTGACTCTCCGCCATTAAACTCAATCACTCCCGCGCAAGACTGTTGGAAACCTATCTCCAATCCATTTGGCTTTCTGCAATGATTATTCCTATGGCAACTACGGTATTATTGCGGACTCATTGCGCACTTTGACCGTAATGAGAGCGTAATGACAGCGCACTGCAAGATAGAGATGACATGAGAGTGAATAAAAAAAGGTGCACGCTATCAGCATACACCTAAGTTTATCGTGCAGTTGTTATTAACTAACGCCTACCCCGCATCATGGCTTCCATGTCTTTCATGCCTTGGGGTGTGCTCATCTTCTTCATCATCTTCTTCATGTCCTCAAACTGACGCAGGAGACGGTTGATTTCCATCACAGAGCGTCCACAACCCTTGGAGATACGCAGCCTTCTGCTGCCATTAATAATCTCCGGGCGTTCCCGTTCTTTGTCGGTCATGGATTGGATGATGGCTTCGATATGCTTCATGGCATTATCGTCAATCTTCATGTCAGCAGGCATTTTTGATCCCAAACCGGGAATCATGCGGATGATGGACTCCAGGGAACCCATCTTCTTAATGCTTTGAAGCTGCTTCAGGAAGTCGTTGAAGGTAAATTGGTTCTTCATCATCTTGCGGGCAAGCTTCTCTTCCGCTTCCATATCCATGGCTTCTTCGGCTTTTTCTATGAGAGTTAACACATCACCCATACCCAGGATACGGCTTGCCATACGCTCGGCATGGAACACTTCCAGGTCGCTAACCTTTTCCCCAATACCCACAAAGGCTACCGGAGCATCAGTTACTGCCTTGATAGACAATGCGGCACCACCTCGGGCATCACCATCCAACTTGGTTAAGATCACCGCATCGAACTGCAGCTTCGCATGGAACTCAGCGGCAACGGTAACGGCATCCTGACCGGTCATGGCATCCGCGACAAAGAAAATGTAATCCGGCTTCACATGAGCTTTGAGGCGAGCTACCTCATCCATCATTACTTCATCGATATGCAATCTACCGGCAGTATCAAAGATAAGGAGATTACTAATATCTTTGTGGGCTGCTGCAAGCGCAGCATCAGCGATTTTTATTACATCTTTGGTATCTTCGCTGATGACGGGAACATCAATCTGCTTGCCAAGTATCTTTAACTGATCTACTGCGGCAGGTCGATACACATCGCAGGCAACCATCATCGGCTTAATACCTTTCTTGCGGTATAGAGCTGATAGCTTGGCACATGCAGTGGTCTTACCGGAACCTTGCAAACCAACCATCATAACCTTGGTTAGCTTGTTGTTATAAACCTTGAATTCA
>CALDSN010000192.1 GCA_937924555.1 uncultured bacterium
AGGTATAAACAAGATATTGCTCCACTATATCCGTGCAAGAGAAAGGCATGGAGAATTGCCTCTGTACTTCGTTGAACAATACATCTCCCCCCTGCTCGCTAATCGTGTCATAAATGTTCTTGTAGATGGGGGGAACACCCAGATACGCCAGGCGCAATCTGGTGGGAAGCGGATCACGCTGCTCTGCCATGCGCATGAAGCTATCCAGTTCCTCTTCGTATTTATCAGGGTTTCCATTGAAGTCTGATGAATTCACCAACCACAAATGGTTCTCCTTACCACTAACTATGCGCTGCTTCCAAGTCCACTCATCCAGCACTCTCAGCTTGGCTCGGATGCCGTCCAGGCGTGTCTTAGCCGCAAGAGTCTCACGGCGGGATACACCGTAATGCGCTTCCAAACGGCATATCTCCGCATCCAGAGCTTTGTATTCTTTTTCGGGAGGGAAAGAAAAGCGATAAACGGGAAGCCCTTCCTCGTGAATCATATCCAGCAAGGAATGCCCATTGGAGCAATCCCCCTGCACCACGCCCAACACCTCATCCAGCGAGGAACTGAGGGCTGCGGTGAAGTTACCCTTTATCCAGGTGCAAATGGTGCGGGGAAAGCCTTTTATCTCTGCACTATGCACATGTCTTTCAGCATCCTGAGTGAGGAAGATGTTGTTCAGGTCAATTGGTATGTGCCCGGATGCAGAGAGGACTTCCACTGGGAAGGAGGTGGTAAAGCCAATGCGTTTAGCTTTCATAGCTAAGCTCCAAATATTGGGTTTCCAGTTCTGCAAGGCGTTCTTTGCTCTGTGCAATCTCCTGCTCTAAGCTTTGCATATCCTGCTGCAGTTTGGCAAGTAAACCAACATCACTGTAGGTGGCAGTTTCGGAGAGCTTGGCATGAACATTCTCCAGATCTGTCTCCAAACTTTGGAGCTTTGCCTGCTCATCTTCGATACTCTTGTGGGCTTGTTGCAAGTACCAAGGATTCAGCTTCTTCTTTCTCTCGCGGGTAACAGGAGTCATCTTCTCTAACTCTGGAGTAGAGAAAGCCAGCTCGATGGAAGCAGCCAAATCCTTATCAGGCTCTGTGACAGTGTTGATAATAGTATTGCCGTCCAATGCCTTGTGAAACACCCAGAACTTGGAGGCGAGATGCTGCATAAAGTAACGGTCGTGAGATACAAACAAAATGGTACCCTTATAGTCCTGAAGGGCTTTCAGAAGCTCATCACTCATAGCAATATCCAAATGGTTGGTGGGTTCGTCCATGATCAGCAGATTGGGGTTTTGGTGGATGAGCACACTTAAGTATAGACGGCTCTTTTCTCCACCGCTCAGCACTCCCACCAGCTTATCCACATCATCACCGATGAAGCCAAACCGCGCCAGCCATGAAAGCACATAGCCACGCGTCTCCATAGGGACAATTTGCCACAGGGTGTCTATCACACTGAGGTTTTCATCCAGCGCGAGCTGATGCTGGTCGTAGTAACCTATCTCCAAGCTGGCTCCAATCTTGAGGTTTCCCTCAGTTATATCCCTCTCCCCCATCAGTATCTTAAGCAGAGTGGTCTTGCCGCAGCCGTTTGGACCTATAATACATACTCTATCCTTATAATGGGCTTTCAGGTTCACTTGCTTAGCCAGCATCTGTCCATCTGGAGTTCCGAACATAACATCATGCAGGATATATATGTCGTTACCGCTGCGGGAAGAGCTGCTGATGTTCAGGTGGATACGCTTCTCTTGGCTTGGCTTCTGCACAATCTCCATGCGGGATAGCATCTTCAGGCGTGACTTAGCCATATTAGTCTTTTGCCCCGCAATATTCTTGGCGATGAAGGCTTGGGTTTCGTTGATGAACTTCTGTTGTCGGTCATATTGCCGTTCTTGAGCCATACGGGCAATCGCATCGGCTTGAGCGAAGGAGTTGTAATTGCCCTTAGTGATGCTAAGGTTGCCCTCTCGCAGACTGTATATGCTGTTTACCGTGTTATCTAAAAACACCCTATCGTGAGAAACCACCAAGAAGGGATGCGGTAACTGGTTCAGATACCTTTCCAGCCAGGCAATCATTGCAACATCCAAGTGGTTGGTAGGTTCATCCAGTATCAGGAGGTCATAGGGCATCATCAGGATTGCCGCCAAACAGATACGGGTCTGCTCTCCACCGCTAAACAAGCCCAAAGGCTTATCATAAGCTTCTTCGGTGAAGCCAAGCGAGTTGCATACATACTTCAGTTCGTTATCATACTCATCCCCGCCAAGACTGTGGTAGTTATCCAAGTCACGGTTGAGAGTTGCTTCGATGCCGGTATCATACCTGGTACTAAGCTGAGCCGAAAGAGTATCGATGCTGTGCCGAAGAGCCAGCAAGTCCGGTCTGGCTGACTTGATGTGCTCTATCATCGTGGTTGAAGGGTCCAACTGCATATTCTGGGACAAATAGGCAATACGGCATTTCTTGGCTCGCAGGATACTTCCTTCGGTGGGGTTAAGCATCCCCAGCATCAGCTTTATCAGGGTGCTCTTTCCGCTTCCGTTGCTTCCAATAAGCCCGATACGACTGTTGTGCTCGATAGTACAGTTCACCCCCCTAAGCACAAAGGTGCCGGCAAACTCTATTCCGCAATCTATTACTTGGATTAAACTCATTCTAAAGTACCATTCTCGAATATTTGTGATGGGCGCGAAATGACTATCCCGTGCCGATTTGGAGATACTCAGGAAAGGTGCTTGTGCTGTCAACCACATTTTTTGCTTGTCAAAAAAAGGGGATTGGATTTCTTAGCATCTAACCGGTTCGGGATGTAGCGCAGCCCGGCTAGCGTACTTGAATGGGGTTCAAGTGGTCGCAGGTTCAAATCCTGTCATCCCGACCAGTTTTCTTTAGACCGGTTAGCTAAACATCAGCCTTATATAAACAAAGGGTGCTCAATCACTGAGCACCCTTTGTTGTATCTATCACATTTATTGGATGTAGCTTAGCACCTGGTTTGCTTTGGCGATGAAGTCCTTCAATTCCTTCCCGCTAAATGGCTTTTGCTCCAGTAGTGACAGGTCGTGGATATAGGAGCAGAGAGTGTTTACCTCGTCCTGCTTACCCGCACTATCCAGTTCCACTATCTTCTTAATCACGTGGTTCTCACGGTTCACAACCAGAGAGTGATACTTCAGCATATCGGCAGAGTTATTCTGGCGGTTCAGCATATCCATATCGTGCCAACGGCGCATGAACTCGCTAAACACAATCATTGCCGGGATCTCACTGCTCTTCAAGCTCTTCACTTCTATTTTCAGTTCACTGAAAGCATGGTCATGGATTTCCTTCATCGCCTCTGCCCCCAGTTCCTTCTTAACTTCCAAGGGCAACTCATAAGGTTTAACTATGCTCTGCTCACCTTGCTGTACAATATACGGTGCCAGGGCGGTGACCGCCACAGGATGCTTCTTGATGAATTCCGCATAGCTGTCTTTGCTGAAGCTTGCTTCCACATTCTGTCCCATCGCTTTATAGAATATATTCTTTAGCTTGTCTTCCAGCTCCGCGTTATCAGTTCCCTCATCCTTGTTCACCATCAAGTCATTCATCTCGGAATCTATCCGCAAGAACTCAATCTTATCCAGCTTGCTTTCCAGCCTTTGGTAGAGGTGCATATCGAGAGGACTGTTTTGGAATACCACCTCAATCCCCTGCTCTTTCATCAAGTTCAGATAGCTAACCAAGGTGTCTTCGCTACCCGCATACCAAATCTTGGTCTTTTCGTCACCGCTGTTGTTGCGAGTTTTATACTCTTCCACCGTCACATAATCTCCGGAAGCAGTCTTGAAGATAACAATGTCCTTCATAGCCTCGAAGAAATCATCTTCTTTCAGCAGACCAAACTTGATGAAGGTGTTAATATCTTCCCAGTATTCCTCATACTTCTTGCGGTCTTCTTTGAAGGTATTATTGAAGTGATCGGCGACCTTCTTGATGATGTATTGGCTAATCTTTTTCACCTGTGTGTCATTCTGCAGGAAGCTGCGAGACACATTGAGTGGGATATCCGGGATGTCTATGCCACCTTTAAGCAGAAGTAGGAATTCCGGGATGAGGTCTTCCAGATTATCTGCCACAAACACATTGTTGCAGAACAGCTTCACCTCACCCTTAAAGAACTCAGGTTCGTTACGCAGTTTGGGGAAATAGAGGATTCCTTTCAGATTGAAGGGGAAATCAACATTCAAATGTATCCAGAACACAGGGTCAACGTAGTCGTGAAATACCTGTTTGTAGAACTCTTTATACTCTTCTTCGGTCACATCCTTGGGGGCACGGTTCCACAAAGCTTCCTTCTGGTTCACCTGCTTGTCGCCAAACATGATGGGATAGGGCATGAAATTGCAGTATCTCTCCAAGATGTCCTGTATCTTCTTTTCTTCAGCGTAATCAGGGTTATCATCGTTCAAATGGATGGTGATGGTGGTTCCCACTTCCTTGCGTTTGCCTTTGCCCATGCTGTATTCAGTGGAGCCATCGCACTCCCAAAAAGCAGGCTCACTACCTTCCACATAGCTGAGGGAATCGATGGTTACCTTATCCGCAACCATGAAGGATGAGTAGAAGCCTAAACCAAAGTGTCCAATGATGTTATTCTGTACATCCTTAAACTTGTTGATGAACTCCTCTGCCCCGGAAAAGGCAATCTGATTGATATACTTTTTAATCTCTTCCGCTGTCATGCCGATGCCATAGTCTATCACCTGAAGGGTCTTTTTACCCTTATCAAGCTTTACTTCAACCTTCATATCTTCCAGTTTGAAGTTCGGGTCTGCATATTTGCGCTTGGACATCGCATCCACCGAGTTGGACACAAGTTCCCGCAAGAAGATATCATGCTGGGAATATAGCCATTTCTTTATGATAGGAAAGATGTTCTCGGTATGTATGCTCAAGCTTCCCTTTTCTTTTTTCTTTTCTGCCATGTTCAAACTCCTTAATAGTAGTTAGTTCAATTCTGGTGATAATCTAAGCAAGTGCTGATATTTGTCAAGCCTTTTTAGCAGTCCACAGATGTGATTGCTAACATTAATCCTCCGGCCCTCGTGCAATTATGCCGTCAACGCCTATCAATACATGCTTAATCGGCTACTTGCCCCCAATTCGCTTGACTCGTCAACCCCTCGTGATTCCCTCGTGATTCCCGGGTCGGACGAGGGAGTCACCCGGGAGTCTCCTCAGAGTGAATAAACACAGAAATAGGCAGCGGGGTGTGCGGGAAATGGGAAATAATGTAGAGGCTAAAAGATGACTATGAGCAGAAGTGGGCTTTAATGTCAGTTTTCAATGCTTGCTTGGCAAGCTCGTCTGCCCCTATATTCAATGGAATAGGTATGCTTTGAGTGAAGCTCCCCGGATTTTTACACATCAGCTCTATTCTGTCGGAGAGCAGGATCGCCTCCTCGATATCGTGTGTGACAAGGATTATGGTTAGTTTAAGCTCGCGCACGATGCTCTTAAGCCAATCCTGAAGCTGGCTGCGGGTTAATGAATCGAGGCTGGCATATGGTTCATCTAATAGCAATAAGGTTGAGCCGGTCATATAGGTACGCAGTAAGGCTACCCGCTGCTTTAAGCCACCCGATAACTGGTGCGGATGGTGCTTGGCGTGGTGCTCCAGACCAAAGAGAGGTAGTAGTTCATCCACTTTCTTGGTAGCGTTCGGGATATCCCTGCCCTTAACCCGAACCGGGAGAAGGATATTCTGCATCACATTTAACCATGGGAAAAGCAAATCCTCTTGTGGCATATAACCCAAGTATCCTGTCCTGCCGGTAATGTCCCTGCCCTGATATTGGATTTGTCCCCTGTCCGGCTTGCTAACCCCCGCAAGTAGCTCCAGAAAGGTACTCTTGCCACAGCCACTGGAACCCAGAATGCTAACAAACTCGCCATCATATATATAAAAGTTAACCGCCTCCAATACAACAGAAAGACTGTTGCGATAAAGAAAAGACTTCTTTATCTCTTTAGCTTCCAGTATAATGCTTCTATCCATTGAAGGCGGTTTATTCATCATATTATGGTAAATACTCGTTAGTGAAGCTTTTGGCAGATTCAACACTGATGGGGATTAAACGCTCCTGGAACATCCAATCGATAAAGCGTTGCCATACTTCAAGCTTTTGTACGCCCCACTTCG
>CALDSN010000193.1 GCA_937924555.1 uncultured bacterium
GGCATACGAGTTCTGATCGTGACTGGAGTTCAGACGTGTGCTCTTCCGATCTCTTATTTGTTCCAGATTAGGCATTGTTCTTTTCCTCCGCTTCAATCTTGTCGATGATTTCCAAGGCTTGCTGGGGCGTAACCTGTCCATACACTGTTTCATCCACTACCAGCACCGGGGCAAGTCCGCAGGCTCCCAGACAGGATACGGTCTCAAAGGTGTACATCATATCATCGGTGGTTATCTTCTTGGCTGTGAGCTGAAGCTTCTCTCTAATGGCATCAATCACCGCTGATGAGCCACGAACATGACATGCGGTGCCATCACACATCTTCAATATGTGCTTGCCCTTGGGTTCCAGCGAGAAATGGCTGTAAAAGGTTGCCACTCCATACAATCTGGCGGGTGACACCCCCAGAGATGTGGCGATGAAAGTTAAAACCTCTTGCGGAAGATAGCGATACTCTTCCTGAACTGCTTGCAGGATGGGGATAATCTTGGTCTCGCTCCGGTCGAAGCGATCCAGTATCTCCATCACTTTGTTGAAGCTGTGAGCAGCAGAATACTCTGAACTCATGGTAACTCCTATATTCATTTTATTGTTTTAAATCTCGGGCGTATCTCGGGAACTAAAGAAAATAACAACTTTCTTGCTAACTAGAGATTACAGATGCTTTAGCCGTTTAGGCGGGATTGCTTATGTGCAGCCTCTCTGCAACTCTGCGGGATAACACTGCCAATGACGAACTCATATCGATGTTTTCCAGTATCACATGTTCCGGCAGAATGAGCTTGGTGGGGGTGAAGTTCCAGATTGCGATAACGCCGTTTTCCACCATCATATCCGCCACATCTTGGGCTGCATCGGCAGGAACGGTGATTATACCGATATGCACATGCAGGCGGGACAGCAGGTTGCTCATCTTGTCTGTGGAGTAAATGGGGATGTCCTGCAGGGTGGTGCCAATCAATTCGGGATTGGTGTCGAATGCGGCGATGATGCGCAGACCCTTTTTGGAAAGCTCCTGATAACCCATGAGAGCTTTGCCGAGGTGCCCTACTCCAACCAGGAAGCAGCTGCTGATGTCGTTCCAGTTCAGGCACTGCTCAATGGCTTGGATAAGGTCGTCCAGCCTGTGACCAACCTTGGGAGTGCCAACTACTCCGGTATAGGCGAGGTCTTTGCGCACCTGGGTCATGTGCACATCGGTGAAGATGGCGATCTTGGTGGCGGAAACCATCTTCAAGCCGGCTTTCTTGAAGCGGTACAGCGCTTCTAAGTATTGCGGTAAGCGTTTCAGGGTAAGGATTGGAATCGCATCCATGTTCACTCCTTTCGGGTTATATCAATAATCTTGTATCGATATTCTGTGAGCGGGTTATTCTGTCAAGAGAATTCTACTCTAATATTATCGATATAACGGTAAGTTCATGTATGATAAGATGATAAGAGGAATATTGTTGCTGTGAATCCAGAGGATATGCTTCTCTTTCCGGCAATCGCTCTTGCGATCATTACCTGATCATTACCTGATCATTGCATATGAAACATGCAATGATTAGGTAATGATCATGTGATACCCCCAAGTCTGGTTTGCCGGGTCATAACGCGTAACGAAATGTTAGTGTTAACATAATAGGAATAAATAGACGAAAGGTAAGATATTTCTCTTGACGATATTTAAACAGTGGGAAGGATAGCATTCAGTAAGCAAATAGGAGAATTTTATGTTACGTTATGTACCAGATTTCATCTACTCAAAAAGCAGAACCGGAGAGCTATCCGGAACTATCGATGCCTATGTATTGTTCATTGATGTTGTTGAATTCACCACTATCAGTAATGAGCTTCGTAAAGAAGGAAAGCGGGGAGCAGAGGCGCTGAACCAGTTCCTTTCTACAGCATTAACGTATCCAATCGAGCAAGTTGAGCTCAACGGAGGCTTTGTAAGCCACTTTGCCGGAGATGCCTTTTGTGCTGTGTTTCCGGGAACAAATGCTGCTAAGCTAAGGAGTGCCGTAGATGCCATCCGGAAACAACATGTTTCCCCAGTTATGTTTAAGACCGATATGGGAGATTACCCGATTAAGCTGCGGATAACGGTGAGTTGTGGAACCTTAAACTGGAACATCTACCCCAGCGAGAGACAGCACGAGTATGTGTTTTCTGGCAAGCCTCTGCTGGAGATAAAGAGTCTTGGTAAGCAGAAACAGGATTTAGCCCTTTCAGAAGCTGTCCGGATGGCGTTTATTGAGGCACAAGCGTTCGATGAAGAGGCTATACCTGCTGATGAGCAAAACAAGCCTGAACAAACAGCCAATTTCATTAGCAAGCGCTTACAAAGCGCTAATCCCGCTAACGAGATACGCGATGGTGCATACTGCTTTGTCAATCTCTCTTGCTTACCCAAAGACGGCATTGAATCTGCGCTTGCTTTGATGCATGAGAAGTTGGATGATTATGGCGGGTATCTGAACAAGCTTGATGATAGCGATAAGGGTCTGGTAGCGCTTATCCTGTTTGGCTTACCCAAAGGGATGGGCAATACACTGGAACGTGCTTGTCGCTTTTCCTTGGAGTTGGTGAAGGAATTGCCCAAACTGTCCATGGGACTATCCTGTGGGAATGCTTATGCAGGATATGTGGGCAGTGAGACAACAAGGGAGTACACAGCACTCGGCTCCGCAGTGAACCTTGCCTCTCGTCTGATGCAGAAAGCTAGTTGGGGTGAGATCCTCACCGACAGCTATCTTGAGCAGGAGATGCACTACAAATACCAGTTTGAGTCTGCAGATACGCTGACCCTGAAAGGCTTTGTGGCACCTGTGCACTGCCACAGGCTAATTGACAGGCTTCCCGTGCCACCCCAAAGCTTCATGTCAGAACTGGTGGGCAGAGAAACGGAAGTGGAGCAAATACGGCAAGCCGTGCAACA
>CALDSN010000194.1 GCA_937924555.1 uncultured bacterium
ACCACCGAGATCTACACTCTTTCCCTACACGACGCTCTTCCGATCTGAAGAATCCCCGCTGCCATAGAAATCAAGATTACCGAAGTAGTTGTTTACATCGCTCCCGGCAGCAAACTCAGCATTCCCACGGATGTGCACATAACCATCTGCAGTGTAATGCAATACCCCGCCACTAAACAGGGTCATATTTCCCGCTATATTTATGTCGGCATTGGCATGTAAGACGTTAAGTGCACCATGGATATTGGCATCCCCAGCCACATACAGCGAGCCATTTGCCACGTTTAGCTGGGCATTGCCCTTAATATTCAGAGTTCGCACGGCTGCGGTGCCGGTGATTAATGGATAGTGTGTGGTGGTCACCGGTATTTCCACCCATGAGCTTTCGGTGGGAATGCTCCCCGTATTCCAATTGGATGAGGTAAACCAATCTGTACTCGATACCCCTGTCCAAACATGGGGCTGAGAGGCATGCAAGGTGAAGGATATGCTGGAGCCTGTATTCTCTGTTATGTCTGTGATAAACAGGTTTCCCGGCAATGCTGCATTGGCGAAGATGTTGTACAGCCAGGGAGTGGGATTGCTGTTGTTGTGCAGTTCGTTGCGGTTTACAGAACTGGAGAGGTTTGCTTGGTCTATCGTGCCATAATCATTGATTGTTCCATCGGGACGGTATATATACACCTCATCGGGTGGACCGTCACTATTGCCTCTAAGGCTTATGGGAGCTATTCCGGATAGGTATGATTCGGTGATGCGATACACAATCAAGCCGGAACCGGGGAGACTGCTTCCGTAAGCACTGTTTTGTCGCAGATATTCCAGGACGTAGAACTGGTCACTCTCTCCCGAGGCTATCTTGTAACAGGAATAAGGATTGTCGTTGATTGCCGTAAGGGTATAGGTGGTAGGGGTGCTACTTGGGCTAATAGTGGGGAGGGAAGCCACCCAATTGCCGTATTTCATCTTCATAAAAGCCGAATGAGGTTGGGGCAAGATGCCATGGGTTCCCATCAGTTCCCAAGCCCCCACGGGAAGCCTACCATCTTGGCTGTAATGATACAAATCTGGGAACCCTATACAGTGCGAGGTCTCATGGCAGATAACTCCCGTTCCCGTTATGCCTCCGTTATCGGGAGATACCAGTAAATCCGATAGCTGCAAAGAGTAAACTGACACGAACTTGCCATTGATGTATGTGTATGGTACCTCAAGGGGACTGAATAGATCCAGCCAATATTGCTGAGACCATAGCGGGCTTCCCCAATATGCTTCCGGTCCGCCTTGCAACACAAAGGTTATATTATCCACCATGCCATCGCTATTGCCATCCAAGTTGAGCCCTGCGGGAATGCTGGCAGAGATAGAGTTCACAGCATAATGCATCATCGTCTGCATTCTCAACTTACCTTCGTGCTTGGTGCTGTACCCATCCGGATTGGTTTCCGCATTGTATGCCATGAAATACGAGCGGTCATGCCCATCCTGAAAACTGCGCACTATTCCCCCCTCTGCAGCTGGGTAAAAGGTGGAATTCACGGTTAATTGATTCATGCTTTCATGCAGAAAGTAATCCCGCACCGATTCTGTGGTAATGGAGTTAAACATCGTCTCATAAGTGGCAAGGGGAGTGGTGTATTCTGCTTGATCCAAAAAGCGGATGAAGATCACGATGTTGTTTATTGTCCCGGAGTTTGGAGCATAAGAGAGCACTCGGTTATGTGGCATGGCTTCTGCTCGTGCCTCCGGTTCAAGTTCTTGCCTTAAACCCGGTTGAATGTTAAGCGTAGCGGGGTCAAAGCGACCTACCACATATTCCGATGCCTTTATTCCTCTTCCATCCGGCACGGCGTACGCCGCATATCCTGTTCGCGGATGAATCAGCACGGTGTATCCCTTTTGATCATGCATATTATGGAGATATTCATCACCCGTCACCAGCAGACTCAGCTTGCTGCCATCGGGTTGCACCTGTTCAATGGGATAATTCTGCATAAATGCGCCAAACAAAGACGAAAAGCAAATAGCTAACGCTATCAAAATACAAGTCTTCAAGTCTCCTCCCGGGATACTATCGTATCATTAGTATTACTGGTTCCTAACTGTTCTGCTGTGTGTTCCTGCCATATATGTAAGCATCGTCTGTTTATAAGCTTAGCTCACATAGCGTTGCCGAAAATTCACACATTTGATATTGTGTTTCACCTGTAATGCTTGTCAATAGATTTGTAACTGGAGTGGTTAACCGATATCTGCTTGCCGCTGTTTTGGTTCCAAGTATCATTGCTTAATCATTACATACTCATTACGGACAAAACATGCAATGATTAGGTAATGATTAGGTAATTCATATTGGGGAGATGCCGGGCAGAGATGGGGAGTCGTTTTTCCTGGGCAAAAAAAAGTGGCTCCGAAAGAGGGATTCGAACCCCCGACCTAGTGGTTAACAGCCACCCGCTCTACCGCTGAGCTATTTCGGAACACTTACTTTGCGCAAAGATTGAAAATGCGCTAAAACTGTCAACAGGAAATTTACTCACCCACCGGAATAAGGCAGGTGTCACACTCCGCAAGCTGGGATTTTAGCAGCTTGTATATCTTGTTTGTCTCGCTGCTATTTAGCAGTAAATCCAGGTTTTTGGGCTTGCGCAGAGCCATCACCAGGGTTTGCATAAGTTTTAATTGTGCCAGCGGGTTATCTGCAGGGCTTAGGGTTAGCAGCACCAACCGAACGCTCTCTCCATCTGGGCTGTCCCAATCAATACCGTGGGTGGGTTTCACCACAAACAGCTTACATCCATCCAGGTTTTCGATGTGCGCATGGGGGAAGGCAATCCCTTGTCCCAAAGCGGTGCTCATCTGCTCTTCACGGGTGAAAACTTCACTGCTGAGAATGGATTCCGGAATCCCAATACGAGGGGCTACCTTTCCCAGTAAGGAGCTAAGCAGTTCATCTTTGCTGCGGGATTTGGCATCGAAGATAATATCCTCTTTAGCAAAGATGAATTTCACCAAGTCCTTCCGGAGTTTGCGCAGGGTGAAGGACAGCCAGGGACCAAAGATAACCGTGGAAATGATAGAACCCGCCACCACACTTACAAACACCACTTCCTTTATCAAGCCACCGCTGTATGCCAGCATTGCCACCACAATGTGCATTTCCCCACCGGCAGTGTGTGAGATGGCGATGCTGCTGAGGTTGCTGCGTTTCTGCTTTGCCCACAAGGCTCCCAACCAAGCACCCAGATAGCGGGAAGCGATTCCCAATACGGTAATCAAAGCTACCAGGAACCAATCCAGGTTAGCCAAAAAGTCCATCTCCAAGCCTATCTTGGCAAAGAAGATGGGCACAAAGATGGAATATACCATGCGGTGAATGGTGTGCCGGTCCTGCTCGGAGATGTGCTTGGCTTCTCCCACCAAAATACCCGCAATGAAGAAGCCAAAAAGCGAGTGTATCCCAATCTTGAGGGTGATAGCCCCCATCAGCATGCCGAATATTACGATGAAGGTAGTTTTATATCCTGTGTCCTTGCCAATCTTGGTGTGTATCAGGGTGATGGCTTTATCCACCCCACGCCTCAGGATGCTAAGGCTGAACAGAGTGAAGACAACTGTGAGGGCAACAAGCTTGATGATAAACCCGAGCTCCACCACCCCATGCGCCATGATACCAAGGATAATGGTGAATACAACCCAACCTACAAGGTCATTCAGAGTTAATGCCGACACGATCAAAAAGCCCATGTCGCTTTTCAGGATGCCCAAATCCTGCAAACCACGGATAGCTACGGGTAATGCGCTGATGGTCATAACTGTGGCAATAAACAAGGCAAAGATGAAGCGCTGATCGGGGTTAACCAGATAGCTGTCCGGTAATAGATATAGTGGAAGAAAGCTGAGCATAACCGGCACGATGAGATCAACCAAGCATAGTTTAACTGCTCCACCACGTTGCTTCCACACCCTGGAGAAGTTTATCTCCAAGCCTGTGTCCATTAAGAGAAAGAGATTGCCAAACCACGCCACCGTTCCCAGCATTGCCCATTGTATAGGGTCGTTAGGAAAGATATATTGCTGCCAATGTGGTGCGTATTTGCCGAAGATTGCCGGACCCAAAAACAGCCCCACCAGGATGTCTCCGGTGATGGTAGGCTGCTTGATGCGTTCCAGCAGAAAGCCTGCTGCTTTACAGGCACCGAGAAGCAAGGCAAACTGAAGCAGAAAGATGAGGAGGTGATGCTCGCTTATCGGTCCCACAGTGCCGTCCTATGAGGAGCTTATCTCAAAGATCATCTCTTCTTTTTCCTTGGGGAAGGCGGTAATCTTGTAGGCATCGCGGATCAATGCTGCCACTTCCTCTGCTTCGCTTTGGCTCTGGGCATGCACTTCGCCGATGATGTCACCCGCCTGAACTTCATCCCCAATCTTGGGGTACAGCAAGGCTCCGGCGGCATAGTCTATCGTGTCGCTCACCTGCATGCGTCCTGCCTTGATGCGCACCAGTGCATAACCGATGGCACGGGAATCAATACTTAGCACATAACCGCTCTCTTGGGCGTGAATAGGTAGCTTCACCTTTGCTTGGGCAAAAAGGGAATAGTCGTCAATAACTGCAGGATTGCCACCTTGCACGGCAATTATCTCGCGGAACTTCTCCAGGGCTTTTCCGCTGCTAACCGCATTGTCTATCATTTCCTTTGCCTCGGCACAATCCTTTGCCAAACCTGCACTCTTGAGCATCTCAGCGGTGAGGGCGGTTGTTAAGATGTATGTATCAGGCAGGTAATTGCCCTTAAGGTATTCGATTGCTTCAATCATCTCCAGCGCATTGCCCACGGCGTTACCCAAGGGCGAATTCATGTTGGAGAACACTACCGACACCTTTTGCCCAAAGCTGTTTCCGGTGCTAATCAGGTGTTCTGCTAGTTCTTTGGCACGGCGAATATTGGGCATGAAGGCACCGCTGCCAATCTTTAGGTCTATCACCAAGTGCTTAGCACCTTCGGCAATCTTTTTGCTCATGATGCTGGCGGTGATGAGGCCTGGGCTTTCCACTGTGGCAGTTACATCACGCAGGGCATATATCCGTTTATCGGCAGGCACCAACTCTGCGGATTGTCCCACCAGAGCATAGCCGTGCTTCAGCACCATTGCCTTGAAGTCCTCCATGCTATAACCCGTGGTAAAGCCGGGGATGGATTCCAGTTTGTCCAAAGTTCCGCCAGTATGCCCCAAGCCTCTGCCGGAAATCATCGGCACATACAGCCCCAAAGCTGCGGCAATGGGTGCAAGCATCAGGCTTATCTTATCCCCCACCCCACCCGTGGAGTGCTTATCTGCCACAGGGATGCCTTCCGGGAAGCTGATGCTTTTGCCGGATTCGATGTAACTCTTGGTCAGGGCTGCAATTTCGCTTTTATCCAAGCCTTGAAAATAGCTTGCCATCAGGAAAGCACTTATCTGATACTCTTCAACGCTTCCTTTTAGATAGCCATTAACCAAGGCAGATATCTCCTCAGCGTTTAGGGGAATGCCATCTCGTTTCTTTAGTAGTAGTTCAACCGGATTGTATGTTTGCATATTTATCCTCTAATTCGTTATCAGTTTGGTGCGGATGTACCCGCTGAACATATCCATGATCCACACCACCAGGGCTATTAACCACATGATAAGCCCAACATTCCTCCAGGCAAGCATTTGTTGCTGCTGGTACAATGCCAAGCCTATTCCGCCACCGCCCACAAAGCCCACAATCGTAGCCATGCGCACGTTAATATCCCAACGGTAGATGGTGAACGCAAGGTATGGTGCCAAAATCTGCGGGGCAACCGCATAACGCCAAACCTGCAATGTAGAGGCTCCCGTAGATCGGAAGAGCACACGTTTGAACTCCAGTCACGATCAGATCTCGTATGC
>CALDSN010000195.1 GCA_937924555.1 uncultured bacterium
ACGAGATCTGATCGTGACTGGAGTTCAGACGTGTGCTCTTCCGATCTTGAAGCGCGAGTTTGGCGTGGCAGCAAATGTGGGTAACCCACAGGTGTCCTACAAAGAGACAATAACCAATTCTGTGGTGTGCAGTGAGACATTTGTGCGTGATATGAATGGAAAGGGCAACTTTGCGGGGGTGAAATTCCGCCTAAGTCCCATTGCTCTGAAAGACCTTCCCGAAGATAGCAAGAACATATTTGTGAACAATATAACCGAAGAACAGATACCTCCTGAGTTTCACAAAGCGATTGAAGAAGCTGCGCTTAATGCCCTGAACGATGGACCTCTTATTAGCAGCAATGTGGAGCGGGTGAAGATAGAGCTAATTGGTGGAGAATATAACCAGTTGGACTCCACCGAACTGGCTTTCAGGATTGCTACCGGAATGGCAATAGGTAAGGGTTTGCGAGAGGCTGCTCCGGTGATAATGGAGCCGGTGATGCTACTAACGGTGATAAGCCCGGATGACTTTGTGGGCGATATAATCAGCGATGTTAACTCCAAACGAGGTAAGATAGATATCATGCGCAGACATAGCGAGTATCAGCAGGAGATTGTGGCGGAAGTGCCCTTATCAGAACTTTTCGGATACTCCACTCGCATCAGGTCTATCAGCCAGGGTAGGGCAATCTACACGCTGGAGTTTAAGAAATACGAGATTACTCCTCAGAGCGTACAGAATGCCGTGTTGAAGCGAATTCGGGGATATCTGGATTAAATGCTTGACAAGCAAAGGAAACTTTCAAACAATGAATAGCACTAAGAAACAGCCCAAGGAGAAAGCTATGAATATTGAGCTGACTATCAACGGAAATGTTGCCACTATGAAGATTGAAGGCATATTGAACAGTGAGAATGCCCATGTCCTCCAAGAGAAACTGGTTGAGGTGATAGACTCTAAAGTTAATATTCTGGAACTTGACCTGTTCGATTGCCGAAATATCAGTTCTACCGGTATTGGTAAGATTTTGTTATTCTACAAGGATTTCATTTCCCGGGGGGGAGAGATCGAGGTTATCAGGAGTTCCAACAGTGTGTATGAGCTTTTCTCCATGCTTAAGCTCAACCAGCTGTTCACCGTTAATCTTGGGTAGATGAAGCATACTCGCATATTGGTTGTGGATGATAGCATTGCTATTGTCAACAGTCTCTGCACTATCCTTAAAGTAAGCGGTTTCGAGGTGGATTCTGCTTTCAATGGCAGCGATGCCTTGCGGAAGATTCATAGTTCGGAATACGATGTGGTGATATGCGACATTGAGATGCCGGGAATTACCGGTTTGGACCTGCTTGGCAGAGTCAGAAGGGATTATGACAGAGAACTGGATGTAATCCTCATGACAGGCTTTCTTGATCATGATTACTTCATAGAAGCTATTCGGATGGGGGCTTCGGACTTCATCCGCAAGCCGGTGGATACCAAGCAGATTATCCGCTCAATCCAGACACTTATGGAGCGTCGGCGTAACCGCAATGATTATAGCGACTTCTACCAAAACACTGAGACGGCTCACTTTAACTTTGTAATCGACCCTCGTAAGTTCTCAAAATTTGCCATCTCCAAAGTATTCAACTCATTTCTGCGTCAGAGCTTTCAGCTTAATCACAATCTATTGAATGAACTGCTTATCTGTGTGGACGAGATGGTGTATAACGCCTTTATTCATGGTACATTAAATCTTACCGTAGGAGAGAGAATCCTTGATCACAGCAGCCAACAAAAGCTGATAGAAGAGCGGTTAAGCGATCCAGACATTGCTCCCAAACGCTTAAGGTTGGCTTTTTGTGTTGATCATGTGGAGAGTGTTATCACAATCTCGGTAGAGGATGACGGGAATGGCTTTGATTACGAAGCTTGGCTAAAACGAGTGGCAGAGGAACCTAAGCTTAACTTGGACGAACATGGGCGTGGGATATCTATGCTCTATCATCTTGCCGATTCACTCACCTTCGGCAATGGAGGGAGAAAGGTAAGCATCAGTAAAATAATACCCCAGAGCCACTGATCATGCTACTTGGCGATATTATCGGCAAGGCAAGAACCCTCGCTGAACAGTTTCGGATACCTGAAAGCGATTTCAAATATGTTATCTGCGCGCAACTTGGATGCAGCAGCGTGGAGCTGATTCTTAAGAGACATGTTGCTGTGTCAATTGACGATGAGGAGGCTTTAGCTAACGCTTTCAATCGTCTTGTTAAGCATGAACCTCCTCAATACATTAGCGGGAAGGCTGCATTTTATCATCAGTACCTTGATGTTGATCCCAGAGTGCTAATCCCTCGCTCTGAGACAGAAGGCTTGGTTGAACTTGCCCTACATCATCTGAGTGATGGTATGAAAGTGCTTGAAATAGGCACAGGTAGTGGGGCAATTGCCATTGCATTACAGAATGTTAAGCCCAGCCTCCGGATTGTAGCAACTGATATAAGCGAATCTGCCTTAGAAGTGGCTAAGAGTAATGCAAAGCTATGCAAGGCGGAGATAGAGTTTGCCCAAGCTGATTTGTTCCCATCCTTACCAGGGGAATTCGATGCGATTATCTCTAACCCACCCTATATATCCGCCGATGAGATGAGGCAACTTGAGCCTAAGGTGAGTGATTTCGAGCCGCATCTTGCCCTGTATGGGGGAATAGACGGATTGGATTTCTATCGCAGAATCTTGGAGCGGGCGGGAAAATATCTTGCACCTAAAGGATTTATCGCATTTGAACATGGAGCTTATCAAAGAGATGCCATCCAACACATTGCCAAGGCATATGGGTGGCAAAACATAGAAACACACAGAGACTTACAGGGCATGGATAGGTACACGCTTGTCTTTGCTCCTAGAACAACCGAATAACTACTGAGGAATATACATGGAACGATTTATCATTGAAGGAACTCGCAACTTAAGCGGTACAGTAAGCGTAAGCGGAGCTAAGAACGCTATTCTGCCCGTGATGGCAGCTTGTTTATTGGCACCGGGAAAGTCCATCCTGCGTAATGTCCCAAACCTAAATGACCTGAAAGCAATGGCTCATCTCCTGCGGGTGCTTGGTGCCAGAGTAGATTACGGAAAAGAGAGTATGAGCATAGACTCCAAGGATGTTTGTTATACAGAAGCTCCCTATGAACTGGTGAGCAAGATGCGTGCCTCAATCTATGTGCTTGGTCCTTTGCTTGCCAGACTTGGTGAGGCAAGAGTATCCTTTCCGGGAGGTTGCGCCATCGGTACTCGCCCCGTGGATTTACACCTGAAAGCCATGGAAGCCCTGGGAGCAGAGATAGCTATAGAGCATGGCTATATTCACGCTCGTGCCAAGCAGTTAACCGGAGGCGACATCTATTTTGAAAAATCCAGTGTGGGTGCCACGATTAACGCTTTGATGGCTGCGGTACTTGCCAAGGGTAAGACCAGGATGTTCAATGCCGCAATGGAGCCTGAAGTAGATGCCACCATTGATTTGCTGAACAAGATGGGTGCTCTGATTAGCGGAAAAGGCAGCACTACCCTTGTTATCGAGGGAGTGGATGATTTATTCCCCGTGGAAATGGCGATGATTCCCGATCGTATCGAAGCGGGAACCTTCCTTGTTGCAGGTGCACTGAGTACTTCCCCGGTAACGGTGTGCAATTGCGAACCTGCTCACCTCACTGCATTGATTGACAAGTTGCGGGAAGCCGGTTGCAATATGGAAGTGGGGGAGAGCAGCATCACCGTCACTCCACCCAAGGTGATTAAGCCTGTGAATATTATAACCTTGCCACACCCAGGCTTTCCCACCGACCTTCAAGCCCAGTTCACCGTGCTGATGGCTCTGGCAGAAGGGGTTAGCTTTGTGGAGGATACAATCTTCCCGGATAGATTTATGCATGTTGCCGAGTTAAATCGCTTGCAAGCCAACATCAGAATGGACCGCAATGTAGCCTCAATAAAGGGTGTAAAAGAGCTTAGCGGTGCTGAGGTGATGGCTACGGATCTTCGCGCCAGTGCTGCGCTTGTGCTTGCAGGGATGGTTGCCAAAGGCACAACCACTGTCTCCCGCATCTATCACATAGACAGGGGCTACGATCGCATTGAAGAGAAGCTTAACTCGCTGGGTGCCAATATTAAACGCATAGATTCCTAACAAGTAACATTAATATTACTATTGCAGGTGCATTATGTCCCATAAAGCTATCGTTATAGCTTTGTAGATAATGCCATAGCCCAGTATGAGGAACTTGTGCGTTAAACACGGTTTTTTCCTCAGTTGACTTTCAATATCACACAGGGAGAGATAAGGATGAAAAAGTACTTCACCTATTGCGGACTATACTGCGGAGCTTGTTGCAGCTTAATTTGCACAGAAAAGCAAGACGGGGTACAAAGTGCACTGGAGATGCATACGGAAGCGGATGAACAGCCATGTAAGGGATGTGATGATGACGGACAGGGCACATGTGAGTTTGTGGTTTGTAACAAGAATCATGGCACTGAGTGCTGCGCATTCTGTCCGGAATTTCCCTGTTCAATGATAGAGAAATTCAGCGTTGAAGAATGGGAACACCACAGGGTTGTATTGGATAATCTGAAGCGGATTAAAGAAATAGGTATCGATGCATGGCTGGAAGAACAAGCACAATATTGGCAATGCCCGGCTTGTGGATGCCGTACCCAGTGGTATCAGGAAAAATGCACCCGCTGTGGAGGAGAGATTCTGCGGAGGATTTAGAGATAGACTCGTTACCTGTAATGTGTTTTACCCCTCATTACTCACAGTTTAAGTGGTAGTTAACATGTACTTTGTGCTAATCAGTTTTTTATCCTACTTCCCATCCTTGGATCTATCGGAAGCTTATACTTCTCTCTGATTCGTTGAGCTGATGAAGCAAAGGCGATTCCCTCGTGATTCCCTCATCCGACCCGGGAGTCACGAGGGAATCACGAGGGATTGACGAGTTGTGAGACCAGGGCGGGGTAGAGGTTTGAAAAGTGGCTGCTTTCTTGCTTGACAAAAGTATTGCGTACAATAAGTTGCGCTAAACATATCTTTGGAGTGGAGATGAAATCTGACAAGGTAAATGCAGCATTAGCCAAGTATGAAGCAGGATACAATTGTGCTCAGAGTGTAGTGAGTGCTTTTGCACAAGATTTTGGTCTGGAAACAGCAACCGCAACCAAGCTCAGCTCGTGTTTTGGAGGCGGAATGCGCATGGGGGCAACCTGTGGGGCACTTAGCGGAGCTTTGATGGTTCTGGGTTTAGCAAAGGGTTTCGCAACTTATAACCCCGCCAGCAAGGAAGCCGTGGAAGCAGTTTGCGTGGACTTCATTGCTCGATGGAGAGAACATATCGGAGACACCGAATGCAGAGAGATACTTGGTCTGGATGTAAGTATTCCTGAGGAGAGATTAAAAGGGAAGGAAGATGGCATTTTTGCCAGATTCTGTCCCAATTGCATTCAGAGGTCGGTGGAGTTGCTTTCAGAACTGTTATCGCAGACAGGAGAGAGATAATCCAAATCTGAACTTGCAATCAAGCTAATCTGCCCTATATTGTCCAATATCACTTAGAAATGAGGTTTGTGCAATGATACAGGAATTAAACGATCAGAATTATGACTCAGTGACCGCTAACGGTTATGTATTGGTAGATTTTTGGGCGCCTTGGTGTGGTCCCTGCAATATGCTTTCTCCCACAATTGAAGAAGTAGCCAAAGAAGTGGCAGACGTTATAATTGGAAAAGTAAATGTGGATGACTATCCTGAGCTTGCGGGGAAGCATGGTGTAATGAGCATTCCCACCCTTAAGTTTTACAAAAACGGACAGGAGATGGATAGCTCTATTGGAGTGGTTTCTAAGAATGTAATACTGAAGAAACTGGAGTTACTGAAAAGCTGAAAGATATTGCTTGTCAGCTTTGGCTGAATGAAAATCATGTCCTCTTGGGTATCAGTGTAACCGAGAGGAATAATAAGTGCCAAGAAAAGAGTTAGTTAACAAGATAGAATACTATAGCTTCAGAGCATGGTTAGCGGGGTTCAAGATTATGCCGCGACCGATGGTGAGGTGCATATTAGTCTTTCTATTCTTGGTTGTGGGCTATGGCATTGGCATTAGAAAAAGTGTAGCAATAAAGCAACTTAGACGCATCTATCCAGATAAAAATGACTCCTTCATCCGCGCTATTCTTAAGAAGATGTACATCGGGATGGCTTTGACTATCCAAGAAATATACCTAACTGATGATAAACGTTTGTTTAACATGTGCAGGATACGCGGTAGGGAGTATGTGGATGATGCTTTGGCGATGGGTCGTGGAGCAATATTAGCTACTGCGCATTTTGGTAACTGGGAAGCTGCCAGAATTCTACCCATGGCGGGAATACCTCTAAGCGCGATTGCCAAGACTCAGCGTAATACGCTTTTCGATAACTATACCAACAAAATCCGAAAAAGCTGTGGTTTGAAAGTGATAAACATGAGTAGGGGATTGAGGGATATCGTTCATCAGCTTGGAGAAGGTAGATTGGTGGCTATCCTGATGGATCAAAATGCCGGCAAAGCTGGACTGATGATGGACTTTCTTGGTTATCAAGCCTCGCACTGGAAGGGAGTGGCTAAGCTATCACTGCGTTACAAAGTGCCAATAGTTCCAGGTTTTGCGCGTAGAGATGAAGATGGCACATTAGTATTCGAATTCTACCCTCCCATTTTACATGAAGATTTACCTGATGATGAAGAGAACTATTACACTGTGTTACAAGAAGTAAACCGTATTATCGAAGCTCAAATATTGAAGTATCCCGAGCAGTGGTTCTGGGTGCATAAGAGGTGGAAATATGGCTTTGATATGTTTGCATAAAAAGCTATTCGGCAAGACAAGACACTTACCTGGAGTTAACTAAAGGAGCGTATGGATGTTTATTGATCATCGTTATGAAGTTTTAGAGAGTTTAGGTTCCGGGTCTTGGGCAAATGTGTTCAAGGTAAGAGATATACGTACGGATAATCTTTATACACTAAAGCTGTTTCAGTATCTTGCATCGGATGAGCTATACTCCCATTTCAGCGCTGAAGAAATGCACCATATCAGCAAGATTGAGCATCCAAACCTAAATCATGTGGTAGATTTTGGGCATGTGGGAGATCATATATATTTCATCAGTGACTATTTCGAAGGCAAGACGTTAGCAAACTTTCGTTTCAGTAAAGCGAAGGTGAATCAAATATACGAAATAGCTGTGCAAACTTGTTATGCTCTTCATGCGTTGCACATACAGGATATATTACACAAGGATTTGAAGCTGGAAAATGTGCTATACAGGATGGAAGGAAAATCAATCATCTTGAAGTTGATAGATTACGGTTTCACCAAGATTGATACCAGCAAAGATAACCAGATGGTTTCAGGGACGCTTCCCTACCTTGCCCCGGAAATATTCTTGGGGAAACCTGCCAGTAAAGCAAGCGATTTCTATGCTTTGGGAGTAATCCTGTATAAACTAACTACCGGGAGTTTTCCATTTAGTGTTGATCAGATAAACACTCTTATCACCGGTGGGCATCAGTATTTCATTCCCAACTTTCCCAGTGAGTTGAATAAGGATATTCCTCCAGCATTGGAGAAATTCATCCTAAGACTACTTGAGCGAAATCCGGATAATCGCTTTGGCAGCAGCGAGGAGATTGTCTCTTATATAAATCGAATCCATCATGTTGAATACCATTTCTCGGCAGAGTGGACGGTGTTGAATACTTTAAGGTTTAATAGCTATCTGGTGAGAGAGAAGTATGCCCATCAGTTATTGGATTTTATTCCAGCACTAGAAAGCAGCAATGGAAAGATTGTTTCTGTAATCGGTGGTGACGGCCTAGGAAAAGACAATATTATGTCCCTATTCCGTTATCATCTTTTGGGAGGCCAGTACTTCATTTTCGATTACGAGTGTTCGCGCACAGATCATGAAGCTTTTTTTGCATTGATTAAAGAGTTCATTCAATCACTTAGCCAAGCAGAGATTGAACAATATGGCAGTCTGAAGCTTATCTCCGAGAAGTTACGAAGATATTTGTTTGATTCAGAGCAGGAAGCCAAGGCGGTGAATCAAACAGCCTCCGAGTTAAGGATAGATTTTGAATCTGTAAAAAGCTTGTTGTTGGATATCTCAGCACAAAAACCCATTATTTTCATCATTAGGAATTTCCAGCACGTTCACAGGTATACCATTGATTTCATTAACTTCATCTCCCCCTATATCATCAATCAACGGATTATGGTAGCTTTGACCTGTAACGATTATAATAAAATTAACCAAATTCTCCACACAGTGATGGTCAATATCCCGGCTTTGAACTTACCCGAGAGCAAAGCGTACATCAAACGATTGTTGGGTAAAACTGTCCCCACAGAACTCAGCAATGATATTTACAAACGTTCATCGGGGAATCCGCAGTTCATCAAGGAGATTCTCATAGATTTGGTGCAAAGGAAGAAGATTAGTTATGATGGAGAAGCCAAATATCCGGAGAACCTTCTGGATTATGTCTTACCTGCAAAGCTAGTTCATTCTGTGTATTCGCGTTTGAGCCACCTGACATCATCAAGTTATGCCTCTCTACAGAAGTTAAGTATCGTACAAACCCCGTTAACTCGTGAGTTGATAAGTTATATCACGAAAGTGAGTGACCAGGAATTATATAGTCTGTTGAATGATAGCATATACAACGAGATATTAGCCAAAGAGGGGAAGAATTACTACTTTGCATTTGCTGAGGCAAAGAAAAGACTCTTTTCGGAGTGTAAAACCAAGCAGCATATCCTTGTCTCAAAGCGAGTGCTTAAGTACTATGGTGGCAAAGAACTAATCGATATCGTGGCTTGTAAGGGTTTAATCGAGAATGGTCTATTAGCAGGTGATCTGCCCACGGTAAGAAGATACTATTTAAGATTGTTCCAATTACAAAATGCTGATTACGAACAGGAAAATGCCTATGATGCAATTCTAAATGTTCTGAAGCTTGATTTGGACCCTCGGCTTAATGTTTCTCTACAAGAAGTGATTCACGATATCTATAGCTTCCAGGAAAAAACAGAGACTACCGGTTTCTATGATAAGGCTTTGTATCTCTTCGATGAGTCCGGAAATATAGCTGAGAATTCAGATGAAAAGGGGAGTTTCTTACGCTTACCTGATATCTTTGAGAAGTTCTATCTTCTTGGAGCGATAAGGTATATGGCGGAAGATATCAACGGTGCTTTAGAAAACTTCAAACAAGCTGAGACCTTAGCGGGAACAGGTAAACAGCTGTTACTTATCTGGTTGTTCCTTGTGCAGATATATGCCAAAACTGACCTTGCGAAGATGAAAGAATATATTGATAGAGCATTGAGTCAGTCAATGCCATTGGATATCAGAATCGCATTCGTTGACAGATTGGCGGTATATTATTCCCTGATTAAAGACCAAGACCGAGCAATAAAAACCATAGAAGATTTCCTTAGCACATTGCCACCCGAGCATGACACAAAGGTTATGACCCGCTTGGCTAATATGCACAACAATCTGGGAGTATTCTATTCTGAGCAAAAGAACATTGAGGAAGCGGATGAGCATCTCTTTGCGGCATTAAGCATTTGGAAAAGGTATAATATCAAAAGGTATCTGGGTTTAATCTACAATAATATCTCGGATCTTTATCTAAAGCAAGGAATAACCCTGTTATCAGAACATTATTCGGAGATGGGTTATCACCATGCGGAAGAGCTGAATCTTGTGATGACAAAGGCTTTAGCACTCTTAAACCAAGGTGAAGCAAAGATAAAAATGGGAGATTTCATAGGGGCTGAAACCAAACTGATGATGTGCAAGGAACTTGTGCTATCTAAGAACAGCTCTACATACTTATTATCGGTTCAGAGAAATCTTGCCTTGGCTAAGAGTAAGATAAAGGGCTTTGGGCATTACTTCAAGTTTATCCAAGAAAGTGAGCCTAAGTTGATCGAAGGCAATATCGAAGAAATCACTCCTCTTGTGAAGACATACTTTTATTACCTTAATGAGATGGCAAATACCAAGAAGCTGAAGAAATTGATCCACAAGAATGTTCAGATAAACTATAAACACATCCACGAAGAGGAATTCTACCATAATGTCCTAAGCTTGATTGCCTTATCCGAGAAGGATTATGAAACAGCTTTGAATGAGCTGAAGTTAGCAATGCGGCATGCAGGTGAGATTAATAACAACTATGCCATTGCAGTTTTCTATATCTTACAAATCTCATGCTATTATGGTATGGATGATGTGACTCGCGCTCGTGAATTGATTGATCTTGCTCTTCCCGTTATCAAAGAAAATCAATATCGTTATTGGCTGTGCAAGCTTGAAATCCTCAGACTGAAACTGGATTTAATTACTCCCGAAATACCCCTGAGAGAAATTCTTAGAAAAGTTGAAAGCTGTTTCACCCTGTGGCGTGAGTATGAGTACTACCAATTGAATGTTGAACTTTATCAGATGAAGATTCAAATATTGGTTGAGTTGAAACAGGAAGCTGCAGCAAACGCATGTTTCAAGGGGTACCAAGACTATTTAGATGAGATAACAATTGATATCAGCACGGACGATAAACAGAACTATCTCCAAGTTAACAGGTATAATCTCTCCTCGGTAAGAAAGTTTGATCTTGTTCCAATCAGTTCACGTGCCAAAGATCTAAGGCATAAGTGGAACGAGATGCTGTACAACATAGCCAATGTGTATAATCTTGATAGAATTAAGTTCCTTGTGGAGAAAGGATTAAGCCAAGTTTTATCTCCTTGGCAATTCAAACTGATGCAATACTCAGATAAAATACAGAACTACACCTGTTTTCAGAGCTACAATACAGACATAGACAGCTTTGTTGATCCTGGGTACACCCAATTTATAGAAAAAGCATTTAAAAGCGATAACATTGTATTGTTTGAGGTGGGTGGGAAGCACATGATGTTGGTTCCCCTGCAAAGTGGCGCTAAGCGGATAGGCTTCTTGTTGTTATCTGATAATGGTGAAATGGAATTCACTAAACAAGAAATCTCCATCATGCGCAACGTAAAGCAGCATCTTGCCGCTCTGATTATCCGTATCCAAGATTATAGCCAGATAACCAAGCGCATCGAGAAGATGAATCAATTGATGCAGATTACTCGTGGATTAATGAGGATTGTCGATATAGATGACTTGGAGCATGAGATAGTCTCTGCATTCATTGATTTTACGAATAGCAGTCGTGGATTTCTGATCAAACGCGACAGCGATGGCAATAACATTTACAGAGTTCAGCTAGATAGTGCCAAGCAGATTTTGCCTACTGTATCTGGGTTGAGTAAAACGGCTCTAAGTATGAGCCAAAACACGAAAGAGATGGTAACTACCTACAACGCGGTGGAAGATAATCGCTTTAAAAGTGCAATTAGTGTTCAGGATTATGTATTACATACTATCTTCTGCGCTCCGATAATAGTGGACAATAACATTTTCGGTTACGTGTATCTTGATAACATGGACGATAATAGTCGTGAAATGTACTTGAATCAGGAGATTATAAGTTTACTGTCGGAGCAAACAACAATAGCATTAAAGAATGCCATGCTGTATGAGAACTTGTTGAGTAAGAATAGCGAATTGAATGCCTTTGAGATGCTGAAGGATGAGTTTAAGGCGATAGTATCACATGAGTTGAACACCCCGCTGACTACCTTACAGGGGCATATCTCACGATTGAAAAGGAACTTATATGCTGATGAGGAAGAACGTAAAGAAATCCTGAACAAAGTAGAAGGGTCAGTTAAGAAGCTTATCCTTACAGCAAACGATATTACCACGATGAATACATATAACCTTATGAAGTCTTTAACAATGGCTCCAGTGGTAATTGATGAGATTCTTGAATTGATTCAACAAGAAGTAGAGATTCTATCTCGTAAGCGAAAGATGTTCATCAGACTGGAAGTTGAGAAAGATCTACCCAAGCTGAGGGCTAATTGGGAGGCGATGCATCTGATGATTTACAACCTAGTGTTAAATGCAATTAGATTTACCAACGACTTCGGTACAATAACCATCGGAGCAAGACGATCAGCATTCCAGCAAGAGAAAATTGATGGCAAAGAGACGATTGTTATTTATGTACAAGATAATGGTATCGGAATGCCCGAATATCAGCTGAAAAATGTGTTTAGGAAATTCTACGAGTTAAATGAGATTTATGCTCATAAGTCTGGTACCGTGGAGTACCGGAGTAGCGGATTAGGCTTGGGACTTTCCACTTCCAAAAGAATTGCCGAACTTCATGGTGGTAACATCTGGATAAAAAGCAAAGAGAACGAAGGGACAACAGTCTTCATTACTGTACCTTTGAAAACGGGCAAATAGGTAAAGCATATGCGTAAGAGAATTCTATTATGTATCACAGCTATGTCAATAAGTATCTTAATAGCAGCGCAGAGTATTCCCAGAGATACACTTGCCGGAAGCAATATGGAGAAATATGCCTATCAGTACATTGTGGGACTGTACGATTCCGGTGATAACACTGCTCTTCAACGAGAGCTTTACCAATTCAAAGCTTTGTATCCTAATTCGTTATACCTTCCATATGTAAGTTACATCGAGGGCAACTTGTTTTTAGAAGCAGGTAATCATGTAGAAGCACAAAGGATATACTCAGAGCTTCTGGATAGCAAGATTGATCAAAGGATATTAGCTGAAGTGCTTCTTAACTACTCCATTAGCTTGGGTGCTACAGGTAATTTCACTGAGGCAATTCATTGCCTACAAAGGATTGACAGCGAGATCACCGATAGTTTCTATATTCAAGAAGCTGTGAAGCAGAGGGCTTTGATGTTCTACAATCAGGGGCAATACTTCTCTGCTAAGAAAGAATATCAGAAAGCAATAACCGCATCTCCTCAAGATAATGCATTGAGGTATGGACTATTCCGTTGTTTGGTAAAACTACAGAGAGATGACGAAGCTTTAAGTATTCTGTGGAGCCAGGATCCTGAATCGGATATGTACTCTAATTTTGTCTTAGAGTGGTTAGATTACCTCATTTCGGATGAGCAGTATGGGGAGTTTGACGAGTTTATAGCTAATAGCGCTTTGGGGTCTGCTACTGGTTCTTCAGGATTATATGATTTAAGAATACGAAGAGCCTTGGCAAGCGGCCATTATTCACAGGCAGATTCATTGTTAAACGAGTATCAAGGTGCAGAATCCAGGTTTGTCTATTATCGGTGCTTAGTTATGATTTCCCAAGGTGATTCTCAGATGGCTGATCCATTACTGCGCACTTTGATAAATGATGCTGAACCAGATGTAGCGGTCTCTGCTTATCTGGAGAGATTGAAAATACTATACCAAGGCGAACCCTTGGCGGCCATCACCCAATTATCCACCTTTATCAATGAGAATAGTATGGATGTAAAAAAGGCGGAGTCATACTATACCTTAGGTTATTTCTGCTATCATAAAGATGATTATAGCGAGGCAATAAAGCAACTATCCATGGCGAAGCACTTCGACCTAACTAGGGAGTTAAGCTCTCGAATAGATAATCTGATAGCTGAATCATGGTACGCCTTAGGAAGAATGGATATGGCTGAAGATGCGTTTGAAAGGTATTTAAACCAGTATCCACAAGGAAGGTATTGCGATAGAGCATACTTCTATCAAGGCTATATTAGATACTTGGCAAAGGACTACAATCAAGCAAAG
>CALDSN010000196.1 GCA_937924555.1 uncultured bacterium
TACGAGATCTGATCGTGACTGGAGTTCAGACGTGTGCTCTTCCGATCTATGTCTTGCCCTATGCGCCAAAAGGTTCTTTAATCATGATTAGCTTTGGCTTGGCACTTCAGTCTATCGGCATCATCACTTTCATCGGCTTAATCAGCGGCATATATCCTGCCTACCGCGCAGCAAAGATAAAGCCTATCGAGGCAATTCGCAGCAGTGAGGGGGAACTATGAGCCAGATTATTACTGCCCAACACCTGCAAAAGATATTCTACCGTGGGGCGGAGAATGTAACGGCAGTAGATAAGGTTAGCCTCTGCGTTACTCAGGGTGAATTCGTATCCTTTATTGGAGCTTCGGGAAGCGGTAAAACCACCTTGTTGCATCTCCTTGGTTGCCTTGATAATCCCAGTTCCGGTACTCTCAGTATTGGCAATGACGTGGTCTTTGCAGATGGAAAAGCCCTCAGCGAAGCTAAGCTTACCCGCATTAGGCGCAATAACTTTGGCTACATCTTTCAGAAGTTCTATCTCATCCCCACCCTCACTGTGAAGGAAAACATCTTGCTACCCTATGCCTTTTACAAAAGCCCCAATGCCACTGCCAATGTGATGGATCTGGCGGACAGGCTGGGCTTATCTCACAGGTTAGGTCATTTACCCAAAGAGCTCTCCGGAGGTGAGATGCAGCGCGTAGCCATTGCCAGAGCTTTGGTGAATAAACCCGCCATACTGCTTGCCGATGAACCCACCGGGAACTTGGATAGCACCCGCAGCTTGGAGATTGCCGGTATCCTGCGGGAACTGAACAAGCAGGATGGCATCACCATTATCCTGGTAACTCACAATCCTGCCCTGGCAGAGATAGCAGATCGTAGCATCACCCTTAGAGACGGGAGAATAGTAAGCCCCTGACATGATTTGTCGTTGACAGATGAAGCATGGTTGTCCACAATGACAACCATGCTTTTTTACTATATAGAGAAGTGTTTAAGTTAGAGGACAATATGCAGAAAACATACATCATCGGTCACCGTAACCCGGATACAGATTCCGTCTGTGCCCCCTATGCCTATGCTTGGCTTAAAAGGCAGCTTGATCCCGAAGGATTATACATCCCCGGTGTGCTGGGCACTCTTAACCCCCAAACTGAGTTCATCTTCCAGCGTTTAGGTATTACTGTTCCTCACCTGGTGCGAGATGTATATCCCAAAGCCGAAGACATCATGAACACCAAGATAAAAACTGCCTGCGAGAACGACCCTGTTGGCTTGGTTACAAAGCTAATCGACGAGCATCACATCCGCACCATCCCCGTAACAGATTGCGCTGGTAGCTACAAGGGCTTGGTTACGGTGATGAGCCTCGCCCAATACTTCATGCCCAAGCCCTACGAATCCCGTCCTTTCTATACCCTGCGTCCCGAGAACTTCGATCGGGTTATCCCCGGCTCTTTTCTCAAGCGTGGCAGTCAAGCTGAGATCGAAACCCGCCTTATGGTTGGTGCCATGGCTTTCCAGACCTTCATCTCCCGTTTGGAGCAAAGCATGGCAAACAACTGCCCCAGCCTTCCGGTGCTAATTGTGGGCAACCGTCCCGACATTATCGAGTATTCACTTAAACAGGATTTCCCCGTGCTAATCCTCACGGGTATGAGCCACGAGGAGTGCAATAACTTGAACACAGACAGCTTCAAGGGTTGGATATATGTGTCGGATGTGGATACCGCCGAAACCATCCGTCTGCTGCGCACCAGCATCCCCGTGAAAGCAATCACCAACACCGCTCAACCCGTGCTGAAACCCAGTGACAGCATCTCGCAAATAAAGAAAGTGCTGATGAAGTTGGATAATCATGGTATCGCCGTGGTGGAGAAAGGCAGATTGCTGGGCTTGGTTAGCAGTTCCTGCCTCATTGACCCCCCTAAACACAGGGTGATTATGATAGACCACAACGAAGCATCCCAATCTGTGGAAGGAATCGAGCAGGCAGAAGTGATTGAGATTCTGGATCATCACCGCTTGGGGGCAATCCACACCTCCACCCCCATCTATGTGTATGCCCGACCCCTGGGCAGCAGTTGCACCATCGTGTATAAGCACTTCCGCAATGCAGGGGTGCAGCCTCCCGCAGATATTGCTGCCTTGCTGCTCTCCGGCATCCTCTCCGATACCATTATTCTGCGCTCTCCCACCACCACTTCGCATGATATCAAAGCTGCAGAACAGCTTGCGGAGCTTGCCGGATTGAACATTCAGGATTGGGGCACGGATATCTTCCGCCATGCTGCTTCCCTCAGCTCTGCCTCACCTGACACAGCAATTACTTCGGACTTCAAGATATACACCGAGAATGCTTTCCGCGTGGGCATCGCCCAGATGGAAGTGATTACTCTGAACGACCTCGCTGCCATACAGCAAGACTATCTGGAAGCCCTAAACCGCACCAAGGATAAGTTCTCGCTGGACTGGGCAATGTTGCTGATTACCGACATCATTGCGGAGGAGAGCATCCTGCTCTGCACTACCTTCGAGCTTGCCGATGAACTAATCTATACCAAGCTGGATGAGCATACCTTCCATCTTCCCGCTGTGCTGTCCCGCAAGAAGCAGTTGTTACCGGAAATCCTGCACGTGCTGAGTAAAAGCAGTTAACCGGGTTGGGAATCCCTGGTTTATCCGCTGGTATCTTGCACAATTACACTCTATACGCTTAGTAAAAGAACATGGCAGTTTACCTGCTTTCATAATGATGCGGGTGGCAGATTCCTGGTTTGGTGACAGAAATGGGGATTAAGTTAGAGCTTAGCGGGTTGATTCGGGGTTAGACGTTAAACGGTAAACGATAGACGAGTTGCGCTCATTTCGGGTGAACGAGTTAGCAGGTTAATCGGTGAATAATGTAACGACTGTGCTTTCCCTATGTGTCTGCCCAAGGAATGCTACTATGTACTTCGGTATTTCCTGCTCCCATACTTATTATCTTTATACTGCACACTTATCTTGACATATTATCACAAAGTGTAAACCATGCACTTTGGGGTT
>CALDSN010000197.1 GCA_937924555.1 uncultured bacterium
TTATAGTAGTGAGAGGACATTGGTAAAGGATTATCCCGCTTCCGTTTATGTTTGAGAATGTGTTGTTGCTAAGTGTTATGCAATCTGAACTTTCAGGGTCTGAGCCATTGGGATACCACAAGTACAGACCATAGCCATCAGTCATGTTATTGGCTACTACATTTCCTGTGAAGGTTAACCGATTCTTTCCGTAATAATCACAGAAATAAACTGCACCTTTACGGGATGAGAGGAACTTGTTGTAGGTAAATGTCACCCAAGCGTTCATGTTTACAGAGTAATTGTTCGCATCGGTCAAGAACTTGATTGCAGGTTTAGCTCCAGTGCTGGATGGTATATCAGTACTGAATGTGCAGTTATTGAAGCTTAACGCGCTTAGTTTGTCGATATTTGCTACGAATACATCATCCGCTTCCCTTCCTCCCCTGTTGTTGTTAAAGAGACAATTATCAAATGCTATGTCTCCCGTGCAATCATATGTGTAAATAAGCACCGCACCACCCATGTCATTACTGCGGGGATTTTCCATATTATCAGGATCTATTGCAGTGTTGTTCGAGAATTCACATCCGGTGAACTGAGCTTGCCCATATAGGGCAATTGCGCCACCCCCATTTCCCTCAACCGTGGCATTATTGGTGAAGATACAGTTTAAAAATCTGGGTTTAACAACCTGTAAGACTCTACTCCCATGGACGAACACAGCACCTCCGACCCCCACCCTGGACTGCACATCCGAGACGCCGGAATTTCCCACGTTATTACCATTGAATGTGCATCCGGAAATTGTCGGAGCTGCGCCGCCTAACAATTCTATCGCGGCACCTCTTCTTTCTCCCAACCCAACTAAATCACAATTCTGGAAAGTAATATTGGAGATGACATCTTGGTTGTTTATCCCATTCCAGGTAAGTTGTACCGCCGGAAGCCCAGTATCCGGAATATTAGTGAAAATAACTCCGCTTTGTGACTCTCCTTGTATCTTGATATGTTTGTCTTGCCAGCGTAACCCGGAAACAGAATAGTTTCCATTATTAACAGTAACTGTTCCACCAGTCCTAACCAAGTCAATTGCCTCCTCAATGCTCGGCGTGTCAGTAGGGACAACAATGGTGCTTGGCTTAAATTGAAGAATTATTGGAGTTAACGATATAGTGTTGGTTCCTATTCCGATCTCAACGTTATCTATCCCATAGTTTGCGTAGCGGCTCAAATAATCTATGAATTCAAAATCATATGTTCCGGGAGGGAGGTCAATATTGAATTCTCCATTATCATAAGTAAACGTTTTGCTTACTCCGTCATGACCTAGGGCATGCAAATAAACACCACTGAAGTTTGTGTTGCCATCCACTGCCTGTATTGTTTGATGGAGCGAAGTATTTGGTGCGATACCAAAAAGCATGGAATGGTGTATCGGATATTCGCTTGCCGGATTTAGCGGCTGTAAACTCCAATACTCCGGATGGCACCATGGTCTCCCCCAATTTATCAAGTTTAAGGTTGTATTAAAGTTGGTAGTTTGAAAACCAGAAACTATAAAGGCATGGCCTCCCGAATTATATCTTCCGGTATACTCAATTGGTCTGTCAAGTCTAAGCTGAGATTTAATCAAATTAATCCAAGCTTCGCTTGACATTGACGAGGCATATGCAGATTGGCAATTCATGTTCATTCTACTATAAACATCCCTGCCAGTGAAAGCGCTCGAACCTAATGAAGATGAGGAGTAGCTCATTTTTGAAAGGATCCCGCAGGCAAAACTTATAGCAGCCTTATTACTATCTGCAAGAGCTTCATTGTTACGATACTTGCGTGCAACCTCATTTAAATTGTTGTTCAAAGTTCCAAAACTTGGGAATTTATATGCCGTGGAATCTCCATCAATCGCACATGTAAAACCTTGATAATAGGATTCATACCTATCAGATTCACCTAATGTACAATTCCAGTGTTTGTAGTAATTACATATCTGCGCAACTGCCGTAGCTACACAACCTACGGCGCAACGGGCTGGCACCCCATTTACAAGGTTGACATTGTCCTTGGGACAATACATATTATAGGGAGAACCACCTCCCCATTGCCCCCACTGAGCTGTAACAAGACCAATATCGTGCTCATCGGTAATGTTGATTTCTTGGTTGATTATAGCATTCCAAATAGGAAGCGTCTCAGCGTTGCTCCGGTTGTTATTCTTTGCTTCTTCTATTTGAAGGGCATACTCGCTCAGTAAATCATCTGCATCTTCATTAACAGCGTTTTGAGTATTCTCCCCTAACGTACAAAAAGCTAAAATAGGAATACAGCTATTGTCAGCGGACACATAAACGAAGCCCATGTCACACTCTACTTTCCAATATGCAGGATCAGTAGCATCGGGAAATACTTCCCAGTTGACAGCTGTTCGTGTTTGTCCTGTTTGTAATTCAAGCCATTTCTCTGCGACAATTTTTATTGTATCTGCTGGTACAATTGCAGAGAACAAATGATGTAGCATAACGAGCATACAGACTATTATACCGTACTTTTTCATGGTATTACTCCTTGTTATCAATACCAAACATAGTACATAGAATGGATAAATTCAATCCTATGTTACCTCACCTACTGAGAACCTATGCAAAGGCTCTTCGCCACACACTATTTTTATATCATGCTTCATCCGAATGAAATGGAATCCACCTACTTATCCCATCCCTGAGTTTGTACCAATATGCTCAGTACTATTCAAGAATGATTTCTGCAAGAAAACCTCAGCTTGCTTTCTTTGTCAAGAACATTTTTTTAGATTTTCTCCACCTTGGTGACAGAATTGCTGAAAACCTCTGTCCTTGTGCATTAACGACCTCATGATAAGGTCATAATCCAGTTCTCATGAGGGCAATGTATTATGTGGGAAGGTAATAGGCTAATGATACCTCTTGGATGAAAGTATGATTGAATCCGGTTCCTATTTGACCATCGTCACCTTAGTGCAGTATGTTTTGGAATCTATCTTCATCCTGAGCACATACACTCCGGAGCTTA
>CALDSN010000198.1 GCA_937924555.1 uncultured bacterium
ATCTACACTCTTTCCCTACACGACGCTCTTCCGATCTACTAAGCTGGTTTCTGCTTTCCACATAACGGAATCCCGCATGCTGGAAGAAATGACGCCTGAAGGCATAACGAGCACTGCGCAAGGCTTCATTGCCGGTGGAGATAAATGACCCGCCCATAATGAGATTATGGCGAGTATCGAAGGTGGGAACAGAGAAATCGTCATAATACGGATGAACCTTAAAACCTGGGAAAGAAGAGATAGGGGTCTCTGTCCACTGCCACACATTCCCAATCACATCAAAGAAGTCACCGCAGCGGAATTTATTTACTGGGCATGTAGAACTATAGTACTCCAGATTGATGTTACCCGGAGCTTTATCCCAATATGGTTGATCTGTACTTAAATTAGCACCGCGCAGGCACTGCCATTCCGCTTCACTTGGCATCCGAATGGGTTTTCCCGTACATAGTGCCAACCAATTACAATAGGCCTTTGCTTCCAGGTAGTTTACTTCCACAGGATGATCCCAAGGCATGTTAATGACACTGGCGATGGTGCGCAGCTTCCAGTTACCGTTTTTGTCTTTAACCCAAAACTTGGGATGCTCCGGTTTACCATAGTTGCGCCAAGCCCATCCTTCTTCGCTCCAATACTCTTTGCGCTGGTAACCACCCGCTTCCACAAAGCTTAGATATTCCTTGTTTGAAACCAGATAGCGGGATGCCAGAAAGTCCTTTACTGTAGCTTCTTTGTTGCCATATTCATTGTCCCAGCCGTACAGGGGGCTATCCCAGGCTTTACCAAGCTTAAGCGTTGCTCCAGAAACAGGCACCAGTTCATTAAAGGGTGCTTCTCCACTCTCATGGCACACATTCCAGAAGTCCATTTCCCGCACTTCTTCGATTGGCAGTTGCCTAATCAGTACTGACGATGTCTCCAGATGAATCCGTTGATGCTCTATACCCATCATAATCGCCCACCAAGGGCTATCCCAGCTTACTCCTCCCTCCGGCATATGCAGGTTCGTGATAAGCTCGTTCACATAAGCTCTAACCTGGTCCCGATAAGCTTTCACTTCGGCTATACTGGGCCAATTGTAATGAGCTTCGTTTAAGTCATCCCAACTCATCTCATCAACCCCTACCGCAAACATCGATTCATACTCGGCGTTTATCCTGTGATTTATGATGTGCGCAATATTCAGCTTGTTGATGTAAAACACTGCCGTATGTCCAAAATAGAACACCAAAGGATGCCGCAATGGGTCTGCCCGCATATAGAAGCCTTCTTCTCTGGCAATAAGCTCATACAACTTCTCATCTATGCTGAAGGTTTGGTGAAAGTAGTGGCGTATCTTCTCCCGTAACTCTTGCGGGGTTCCCTGATTCAGTATTACTGTCTTTATACCTTTAATATCATCCATGTGAACTCCTTAGATCCCAATGGGCTCATTTCTCCAATATGTACAGTTTGAGGGCTTCACTCTTGCCCTTCAGTGCCACTTCGTGATGATATCCAAATAGTGCGGCTTCATCACGGTTCAAACGTGCCAAAGTAGCTTCTGAGATCATCAGTCTATTGGGCAGAGAAGATTTCTCTATCCTTGCTGCTGTGTTTACCGTATCTCCAATCACAGTCAAATCCTTTCTGTCCAGAGTGCCCACATCTCCCTGCAAGACCAGTCCGGAATTAACTCCAATCCTAATCTGAACAGGTTCTTCACCATTCTCACATCGTAGACGGTTAAGCTCCGGTATACCCAACTCCAAAATCTTCCTTGCGCTACGCACCGCATCATTAGCATCGGTGAATACTGCCATTATGGCATCACCAATAAACTTGTCAATATCTCCGAAGCACTCTCTGGTAATCACATCGCATATCCCAAACAGATCGTTTAGCAACCTCACAGTAGCCTCTGGACTATTCTTCTCGGCAAAGCCCGTGAAGTTCACCACGTCCATATACATCACGCTCAAATCCAGTAATCTGGTTTGTCCATTGTCTTCATGCCCTTGAATTCGCTGTTGAATATCACTATATGTTGCGGTTGAGACATACTTCCGGATTAAGCCGTTGAACTTCTCCTGCATTATCCGGTATTCTTCCTGATAGGTGATGTCTCGGAATACTTCAATAGCTGCCAATACAACACCTTGTTCATCTTTAATAGTGGAAACATGCGTTTCTACAGGAAAGCGTTTGCCGGTTTTGGATTTGGGGTAGACCTTGGCTGAGGATTTTCCCCCACATGCTATTGCTTTCAGGATAGGGCACACACTTCGGCACATTAGCACCCCATTCTCATCAATATGGTTCAAGATATCATCCTTACAGCTTTTACCCACTACTTCCTCTGCACTATATCCGGTCATCGCTTCCGCAGCCTTGTTCCAGAACATGATTACCCGGTGGGTATCCACCACATACACTCCGTCATATAGGCTGTTCAGGGTTCTCACCAACTCCGAGTTGGGGTCTTGTAAATCATTTAGAAACTGCATCACTTGTCCCCTTTCTCCTGCGTATTGCCATTTTCCCCTCCGGATAACAGCTCAAACAACATATCCAAAGCCTTCACATGCTTGGATACTATCTTTCTCAACATCATTCCATCGGGATGGATAACGCTTTGTCCATAATTGTTTATCCCGCCAATCTCCACCAGAAATGCCATACACCCCATACGGTGGAAAAAGAAGTTGCGGGCATTTCCCACTTCCGAACTTGCTCCCTCATGCAGGGTATATGTCCCCTTGGCATAGTCCTTTTTCACGCTCTCTGCATAACGCTTGGCAAGCTCCCTATTCTTTACGTATAAAGGCTTATCATGCCCTCTTGCCGGGAGATACAGCTTCTCACTATAAGCCCCGGAAGCCGAACTGTGAAGAAACACAGCCAGCTCAAAATTCTGTTGCTGCGCAAGGGCAACCACAGCTTTTATCTCGCTTTCGGACATCGGTTCCTTGCCTTTATAGAACTGACTGCTCACATTTGTATCCGGGTCAAGATCCCAAAACACGGGATAGTTACGGTTTAAATCCACCCCATCAGTCTGCAAATCAAGCTTCTTATTTTCATCTGTATCAGTATTGTTCTTCCGCTTGAATTGAAACTTTCCGCTCCCCACAATCTTGAATCCTTCCGGGTTGATACTGGGCACAATCCACAGCCTATACTGGGAGAGCAGCTTCTGATATTCGGTATTGTTAGAATATCCCATCACCAGTTGCCGTGCATAAGCCATGGCGATATTCACCCCCAACACCTCATCACCATGATGTTGACCTATCAACAACACAGTCTTGGCTGCTTTCTTTTCCCCAATCTCCAAGGCATATAGCGGTATCTTTTCGTTGCTACTGAATCCGATTATCCTCAAGTTCACCAAGTTTGGATTCAGAGCAACCACCCGGTTTAACTCTCCAGGTAGTTCTTCCGCTCTGATATACTCTTTATCCAGCGGATACACATTGCCCTTAACCGTTGCGCAAGATGCAAGGGTTAAAAACAATGCAAGGATACTTAACAGGTATAATGTATGCTTAATCTTCATGAAAACCATGCTTAGCGAAAGCACTCTTTTAGTCAAGAATCACCTGCCCTTCCGATGAAACTTTGTCTATCCGAAGACCATCCCAATCACCGCAGCAATCATCAGTGTGTAAAACGGATTAAGCTTGGTTTTCCACCCCACAATCAAGCAAGCGCCAAACACTATAGCCGAAAACCAATCGCGAAACGCGTCCCCCACCACCATAATCAATGCCGCA
>CALDSN010000199.1 GCA_937924555.1 uncultured bacterium
CTGTTCCCATGCTGTTGCTTGCTCGTTATCCAGATTCCGCACCTGCAAACCTGCGTGAGCCACGAATCTTTTTCCCAAAGGCAGATACCACTTAGTTCCCGCCTCGGTAGCGGCATGAAGCTTATTATCAGCTCCGTTTTTATAGCGATACAGCAGGTTTAGTTGAACTCCCCGGACAGGATTATAGCCCCCCTCCACTTTGGTGTAATCCCAGAAAGCACCGATACTGTTGGCATTGCTTTTCTTGATGGTTGCGGGTCTGCGAGCTCCGGGACTGATGCTTTCACCCACCAATTGCATACCCAGCTTCTGATTCAGCATCCGGTAATACACTTCCAGCGAAGCATGGCTTTGCACCCATGTGGAATCTTGCTCATTGCGCATCAGCTTCATGTCCGCTTCCACGGGGATACCCTCGATGCCTGACTCATGGTAACTGAGGCTAAGCTCCTTTTTCAGCTTGGGAACCTGCTTCCACCATAGGTTTATACCCCGGTCGCTTCCCCAGAGGTTCAGGAATTGCAGCCTTATCTGTCCGGAGAACTGCAGCTTCTCATCCTTGCTACTCATGCCGAACACCCCTTCCATCAGGGTCATGCGGTTTTCCTCGATGCGTATCAGCAAGCTGTTTTCGTCAATCGGCTCAATCACGCAATCCCGGATATAGCTTTTCCGACGGATGTTTTCCTCTGCCTGAGTAAGCACCTCGGGGGTGATTGACTTCACGCGGGATAAACCGGAGATATTAAGCAAAGTCTTATCGCGGGTACTCTTATTCCCACGGAAGATATACTCCTTCACCCGCAGGGGTTTGCCTTCCGTGATGCCGACATATGCTGTTAAACCATCCACCAGCATCAGCGAATCAATCTGCACTTTGGCGAATAGGTAGCTCCTGCTGTTATACAGCGTAAGTATTTGTTGCATAATCCCCGGCATCTGCTGCAAGCGTAATTGCTTATCCATCGGCAACAATAGGATTTGCCGCAGCTTTGCTTCGCTGAAATATTGCATCCCGCTCAAGTGAATAGTAACTTGTTCGGATGAGCTGATTTCTCTGATATTAAAGCATATCTCCATACTCTGCTCATCCAAGGGGATAAGCTCAGGCGCAGGGATATACACATAGTAACGCCCCTGTGCCCGGAAATATGAGTATAGCCCGCTTATTGCCGCAGCGGTATCTTCGGGTTTATAGGGCTGATTTATGCTTAAGCTACAGGCTTTTTGCAGCTTGGGTATCTCCGGCGCATCAACGCCTTTGAAGCTGATTCTGCCGATATTTACTCCCGCCAATGGACAAAGCACCGCCAGCAGGATAAATGTGGGCAGTTTGCGGAGCATGTTGTTTACTCTCTATCCGCCTTCAACACTGCCAGGAAGGCTTCCTGAGGAACCGTTACCGAGCCGATTTCCTTCATCTTTTTCTTACCTTCCTTCTGTTTGTCCAGCAGCTTGCGTTTACGGGACACATCGCCACCGTAACACTTGGCAAGCACATCCTTACGCATGGGGTTAATCGTGCTGCGGGCAATAATCTTTGCCCCAATGGAAGCTTGCAGGGCTATCTTAAAGAGGTGCCGGGGGATAACCTCGGACAGCGTTTGCGTAACGCTTTTACCCCAACTGAATGCCTTGTCCTGGTGGCAGATGAAGCTCATGGCATCCACCTTCTCACCGTTTATCAGGATGTCCACCTTAACTACCTGTGAAGGGCGATAATCCTTGAACACATAATCCAGCGAGGCATAGCCACGGCTCACGGTCTTAAGCTTGTCGTAAAAGTCGAAGATTATCTCTATCAAGGGCATTTCATAGTGCAGTGCCACACGCTTTTCATCAATGTATTGGATGTTTTTTTGGATACCCCGGCGTTCCTGAGCCAGCTTCATAATGTTGCCGATATAGTCTGTCGGCACGATAATCTCCGTCTCCATAAAGGGTTCCAGGATGCTCTCGATGTGGTTCGGATCAGGAAAGTCTATGGGGTTATTCACCACAATGTCTTCCCCATTCTTCAGCTTCATCAGGAAGCGCACGCTGGGTGTGGTGGCGATAATCGGGATGTTATACTCGCGCATCAGGCGTTCTTTAACAATCTCCAAATGCAGCATCCCCAGGAAACCGCAGCGGAAGCCATAGCCCAAAGCGGCAGAGCTTTCTTTTTCGTATATCAGCGAGGCATCGTTCAGTTTCAGCTTGGCGATGGACTCCACCAAGCCTTCATAATCCTCTCCGTTAATGGGGAATATTCCGCTATACACCATCGGCTTTGGCTCCATAAAGCCCGGCAGGGATTCTGCGCATCCACCCTTGGCAAGGGTTATGGTATCACCCACACGGGCATCGGCAACTTCTTTTATATTGGCAATGATGTATCCTGCTTCACCACAGGTTAATTGGCTCTGGGGCTGGAACTTCATGCCCAGATAGCCTATCTCCTCGATGTCATATTCTTTTGCGTTGGACATCAGTTTAATCTTATCACCTTTCTTCAGGCTTCCGTCAAAGAGGCGCACCAGCACCACCACCCCGCGATACATATCGAAGTAAGAATCGAAAATAAGGGCTTGTGGTGGGGCATCTTCGTTGCCTTTGGGGGCAGGAAGTGTGGTTACCACGGCATCCAAGAGTTCTTCAATCCCGATTCCCGCTTTGGCACTAACCCGCTTGATATCCTCCGGCATACAACCCAAGATTTCCATCAGGTCATGCTCTGTACCTTCCACATCTGCCTTCAAGAGGTCAATCTTGTTCATGGCGGGCAGCAGCTCCAGATTATTCTCCAGTGCCAGATACAGGTTGCTCATGGTCTGCGCTTCAATGCCCTGCGAGGCATCCACCAGCAGGATGGCACCTTCGCAGGAAGCCAAAGCACGGGATACTTCATAGGAAAAATCCACATGACCGGGGGTGTCAATCAGGTTCAGCACATAGTCTTGCCCTTTATAATTATGCACCATCCGTATGGCATGACTTTTGATGGTAATGCCCTTTTCACGCTCCAGGTCCATACTGTCCAACACCTGAGCCACTTCCGCTCCTTTGCCGATTACATGAGTAACCTCCAGAAAGCGGTCTGCGAGGGTGGATTTGCCATGGTCAATGTGCGCAACGATGCAGAAGTTGCGTATAAATTCTTGCTTCATTTGATGTCCTTATCTTGCTGATAAATAGCCATATCTGTCCAATCTTGACAGTATAAACCAAATTCTGAATAAAGCAGCTTTTGTCAATCACTATCCTGTTTTGCATGGTGTCCCAATTCTAAGGACTCATCATTCCCTCGTGATTCCCTCGTGACTCCCGGGTGGGATGAGGGAATCACCTGCGAGTCAGCTCGGTATGAATATGGAATTTAATAGGAGAGAAAGCGCAGAAAAGCATTGACAGGTTTAACGTGGTTGGCTATTTGGCAATATAACCAAGTAGCTAGTGAGGTACTGATGATAAATGATATTAAATATGTGCAGTTGACCAAGGTGATGAAGGCGATGGCACACCCCACGCGCCTATTCATCCTGGACATGCTGAACGAGAAAGAGCACTGCGTATGCGAGCTACAAGAGCAAATAAACGCAGATATGTCCACCATTTCAAAGCATCTGTCCGTGCTGCGTAATGCGGGCTTGGTGGATAGCCGCAAGGTGAACAATCAGGTATTCTACCGGCTGCTATGCCCCTGTGTGTTAGACTTTTACACCTGCATTATCAAACAAAAGTGAGGTTGTGATGTTTACATGGTGGGACACCAGCACAAGATGGATTGTATATGGTTTGATGGGGCTGGACGAGAGCAACCACTGGGCTTCTGGCTTGCAATTCTTCCTGTTCGACACCCTGAAGATATTCATCCTCTTAGCCCTGATAATAACGGTAATCACCTACATCCGCAGTTACTTCCCTCCGCAGCGCACCAAAGAGATTCTTGCCAAACGCAAAGGGGGAACCTTCATGGGGCATATTCTGGCGGCTTTACTGGGGATAGTAACGCCTTTTTGCAGTTGTTCGGCAGTACCGCTGTTTATCGGCTTTGTGGAAGCAGGTATCCCTTTGGGGGTTACCTTCAGCTATCTGGTGGCTGCACCGATGGTTAATGAAGTGGCTTTGGGGATGCTGTATGCGATGTTCGGCTGGAAGACAGCCCTGATATATGTTGTTTCCGGAGAGTTGATTGCCATCGTCAGCGGTTTGATTATAGGGCAGTTAAAGCTGGAAAACCATTTGGAAGAGGTGTCATGCGAAAATGGCTCTCTTAACAGGGAGGATAAATATAACCAGAAACAAAGGGTTATCAATGCCATGAAGTTTACGGTAAGCGTATTGAAATACATCTATCCATACGTGCTGATAGGCATCGGTATTGGAGGATTAATGCATGGATGGATTCCCACAAATTCTTTGGCGAAATGGGCGGGGAAAGACAATCCTTTGTCGGTGCTAATTGCAGTACTCGTAGGTATTCCGCTATATTCCAATGCAGCAGGTGTTATCCCCTTGGTGCGGGAACTAACCCGTGCAGGAGTGGCAATGGGCACTTCTCTGGCGTTTATGATGGCGGTAACCGCCCTCAGTGTGCCGGAGATGATACTACTCCGCAAAGTGCTGAAACCTCGTCTGTTAGTAGCATTCGTGATGGTGGTGAGCCTTGGGATTGTGTTTACCGGATATTTGTTTAACATCATAATGTAGGAGAATCATGAAGAAGATATTAATCCTTTGCACAGGGAATTCATGTCGCAGCATCATGGCTGAGGCGCAGATAAACCACTATTTGTCAGATTCCTGGCAGGCGTTTTCTGCCGGAACGCATCCCTCGCAGGTACATCCACGCGCTTTGCAGGTTTTGCAGGAAAAGGGCATTGATACCTCTTACCTAAGTTCCAAAGGCATAATGGAATTCTTTTACATGGAGGATATCGATTTGGTGGTTACTGTATGCGACCATGCAAAGGCAAACTGCCCGATTTTCCCCCGTCTGGTGAAGAGCATCCATATCGGCATTGAAGATCCTGTGATATACGGCAATGCCACTGAAGAGGAGCATTTAGCTAAGTTCCGAGCATGTAGGGATACAATAAAATCCAAGATTGTGGATCGGCTGGAAACAGAGGATATAGGTGCGGATAAAACACGATAGAGATGAAGATATGCAACAGTGAAACCTGTATATATGCAGGTTTTTGCTTGACTGTTTCCAAATAGCTGGAAATTGGTGGAAACAGAATAGATATTACTATGGAGCTACCATGAGGAATTTGTGCCTTATTCTTGTTATGAGCATCGTGCTTGTAAGTTTAATCGCCGTGGAAAAGGAATCCGATGCCAAGGCAGCCTTTGAGAAGAGTCGGGTAGAAGCAGAAAGCGGAAACCCCGAAGCAGTGTACAACCTTGGGGTTATGTACATGATGGGGCAGGGCGTTAAAATGGATCTCACCCAAGGTTACACCATGATCAGCGATGCTGCAGAGAAGGGACACCCCGCTGCCCAGAACTGGATGGGTGATTTCTATGCAGATTATTACTCCGGTGACATGGCACAAGCGATTGGCTGGTGGAATAAAGCTGCCGTGCAAGGTGATCCAAATGCTCAATATAGTATTGGGAAATGCCTGGATGAAGGTTTGGGAGTGGTGCAAAACCTGCCTAATGCCGTGTATTGGTATCAACAATCCGCAAACCAGAATCACAGCGACGCCAAGCTTGCCCTAAGCAAGTGTTATCAAGAAGGCAGAGGGACAAAAAAGAACATCAAAGAAGCATACTTTTGGCTACTGCTTTGTTTTCCCGGCACATGGGATATAGGTGAAGTAAGCCTGCGCAAGCTGGAATCCTTACTTAAACCCAAGGATGTGAAGAAAATTAGATCCCGTGCACTGAAGTGGATGGATGCCCACCGAGCCGAAGCATAGACCAACCAGCTAAAATTAGCGAGTTATATAGAATATCCCGGGATTGGGCACTGTGCAGATAAAGCAGTTGCCTAGCACAGTGTATTCGTTTGCATAGTTACCAGTGAAGCTGTCCACCCTGTTTAGTTCCGTCACCTGTCCCAATTGGTTGCGGAAAAAAAGCTTTGCTGTGGAGATAGCTTCCACTTCACTAATCGGTAGGTATATATAAGGCACTTGGGGAGCACCTACCACGGTATAGAAGTTTGGGATCAAGGCAAGCCCATTGGGTTGATTCAATCCCAATTGATAGGCAGATAGCAGATTACTAACCCCCGGTAATGAACTGAGTATCGTAAGGTTCGCTGTGCTGTTCTGCGGGATGGCTGTTTCCATATAGTAGGCTGGAATAACAAACTGAGCCTGATATAGCGAGAGGTGTTTATCCTGTCCAAAACCGCTTAGCACGGAGTTTACAGCGTTGTGAGCGCTTTGCTCGCTGAACGAAGCATAGCTGCCGTTGTCGCTAATGGCAATGCCGTTGTAATCACCATCAATCATGAAGTTCCAAGGGCTGAAGCTGCTGCTCTGTTCATAAGGATACAGGCGATAATAAGTGCCTATACCCTCGTAAAACAGTAGATCTCGGCTGCGACTACGCTTAAAAAACAGCATGGGTTGGAAGAGGCTCAAATCAGCTTCATTAGCTGCACTGATGTTGTATGCGGGTGAGCTTTGGCTGAGATTGTATTGGTTCCGCACAATGGAATAGGGGTCAGCCAAGGATGCTTGCTTGTTGATGCCAAGCATTGCGCTGCTTCCCTCCGGTGCGTTGCCGTAGGTGTATAGGCGCAGTTCATCCAGCACAAAAGTCTGGGTGGAATACATCCTTAGATTCATGGGGTTGGGGTAGGATACGGCAGCGCTGATGATGCTTCCCGGAAACTCGGGGTAGATAGTGAGGTTGCTGCCGTCGGAGATGTAAGTATCTCCTTCGTAACTCTCAGCTTGGTGGTATAGTTTCAGGCGTGGGTAGCTTAGATTGTTAAAAAGAACAAGCTTGGTGTTAGTTCCGCTATAAGGCAGGCTTAAAGCAAAGCCGGTAGGGATGGTGCTTTGCGCTTGGTTGTTGGTATAGAACACTGCCTCTGCCAAGGCTTGTTTGGCGGTAAGGCTTAATGGTTCCCCGCTTAACCAGGGGTGTTGAGGCAGAGAGGGGTTCAGATTCAGGAGCAGTTCGTTATAGCTGCGTTTACTATCACTATCCCAGCTAATAACTGCTTGGGATGTGCTGATGTATTGTTTGCTCTTGTAATAGGGAATATGCAGTTCGCCAGGTGCCTCGGAGGCACTGCCGTATAAGTATGTTCCGCTGCTGTTCACACTGCAATACACGAAGTTTGCATTGCGGGTGTAGTGCGTGGCGTCATAGCTTGCGGCGGGGCTTTTATAGCTGATAATGTCACGTGAGCCATCACGGTAGCAGAGGAATAAGCGGTCGTTGGAGGTGGCGGGAATAGAGGTGCGGAACCCGAACTCCAGCCAGGCATTGTCGGGCAACTCCTGTATTGGGCTGCCGTTCTGCTCGAAGCTAAGTTTAAAGCTGTTGTTTGCCCCGCTTAGGGTGAAAGGTTTGCCCTGAAAGTACTCTCCCAGAGACGACATGGAGGCTTGTTGCAGCTTCATTACCGTATTGGGGAGATTTATATCCCTGAGATCAAACCAGTAGTCTTGCAGCAGAACATTGTTATAGCTTCCATCCAGGGGAATGCTAAGCTCAGCTTGGCTTTCCAGCGGGTTGATAAGGAAGTACTTACCACTGCCGGCAAGAAAGCTGTATAATCCGTTGCTGTCCTGCCACCAATTTGTTGCTTGTGTGTCTGGATTCTCTTCACTCCAAGTGTATGCCAATGGCGCAGCCAGACGCATCCACTGCTCGCTAAACAAGGCTTTGCTCCCATCCCGATACCAAAGCTCGGCAACACTGCTGCTTACGGGAGCGGCTGTACTGATTGAGAAAATGGGGGAGGAGATGGCGGCGTTGGGGTAATATGCCTGCAGGGTGCTTTGTTCGCTGAGGCTTAGGCTTGCTCCCATGTTTAAGCTTATTTCTCCCGCTTCTGCACAGTAGGCTTGGGGGAAGTTCAGGGATAGCTGTTTGTCCCCCTGTGCCAGCAGCCACACATGCAGCTTGCTTGAGGTATTTTTGCTGAATCCGGGGTTGTCCGTGGCAGGGATGTTATACACGGCAAAATCGCCGGTGGCTTGGATGGGGAAGAAAGCTCTGCCCTCGCCATAATATGAAGCTTGGATGGGGCTGCCCATCAGGTAATAGTCAAAGCTTATCAGATGTGGCTCAGTGGCATAGGCAAGCTTGGTGTAAACCTGCCCTAAAGGGATTCTGCCTTTAAGGTTAACCGTTTGCCCCTTTCGGGTTACAGTGATGCTGTAGCTTTGGCTAAGTGCCACGGCATTATCCTGTAATGCAAGGCTGTCCCGGGAAGCGAAGTCCTGTTCTCGGCGGAAGTGAAGCACATCTCCATAGTTCAAAAGGGAATCGGTTATCGCCAGTTTATCCACCAGCAGATAGCTGTCATCGTTGCTGCATTTAACCAGATAGTTGGCATAGCTTTCTATCTTGTTGCCTTCCAAATAGTCCGCAGCCGAAAGATTGGGAGGTAGAAGAGCATCCTCACGGTTATTACACCCGAAAAGGAGTAGGCTTAGGGCAAGGGTAAAGAGGAGGTAGCGGGTTGCTGTAAATGCCTGCATTTAATACCTCAGGGTTAAAGAAGCGTATAACAAGGTTGTGTTTTCGCTACGGTTGGCATACACAAAACCGGTGAGTGGCTTAACAATAGGCAGCACTAAGGATAACCCATAATAACTGCTCTGTTCGTCGAAAGTGTCCATCAATACCCCGGAGCCGTCCACCATCCAGCGGTAGTCTCCCCCCCCAATATGCATTCCCAATTTAAGCTTGTAGGGTAATTGCTTCACCGTGTTAAACTGCCAGGCAACACGACTGCTATCTGCACCCACCCCAAGGTTGTCCATGTAAGAATAGTGCGTGGCAAACTCCATGCTTATATCCCTCAGCATCAGCTTGGGCAGGAAACTTATCTGCTGAATATCGAAACGGGGGTAATGGCTGTAAGAAGCCATAATAGACGGATACAGCACCAGCTTGTTCACATACAGCTTGGGGCTGAGCTTTATGCTTGCCTGTTGTGCGGGATACACCCGCTCATCTGTTCCCTGCATTAATGTTCCACCCAGTTCCACATCCAGGGGAAGGAACTGCTTGGTAACAGCCAAAGAAGCAAGGGAGCGGAACTGCTTTTGGGCAATGCTAAGGTCGTCATAAGCAGCGCGTATGCTCCAAGCTTTATAGCTTGCGCTTTGGCTGAATATAACCGCAAGCTTATCATCCCCCGGTAGGGCACATGAGATACTGCTGCTGAAGTGGGGGCTTGCTTTGCCTGCGGGCTTTTGTTGCAATGCTGCTTTTGCCTGCTTATGCATATCGTGCCTCGGGTAGTCACCCAAGGATTGATACACAAGCTCCAAACCCTCGTGTGATATCTCATTAGCCATGGGGTTAACGCCAAGTTCTGCTAAGGCTTTGCTGTACATATCTCTGGCTTCGGGCAAGCGTCCTTTTTGCAGCAAGGGATAAGCACGATAGTTGTAAAACTGCGCTGAACCCGGATATTGCTTCAGTAGTGCTGTTGAGTGGGCAAGGCTTTGCCGATACTTACCTTGGGCATTAAGTGCCCAAAGATATCCCTCATGTGCGCTGAGATTATCTGGCTCACTAAGGAATAAAGTATGGTACTGCTCTTCGGCAAGAGAATATCTCCCTGCTTTCATGTTATCGAATGCTTGCATCAGTAAATCCATTTGAGTGGGAGCAGCACCGCCCATACCGGATGTAGGCAATGGTGGGGTGCTTTGCCCCCCTAGCAGCAAAGGCAGCAGAAATAGGAAGAGGAAGATGAAGCGCATTTATGAACCGAGAGTCTTGGCGTATTCCTTCACAATAGGTGAATCTGGATAGTATTTCTTAAGCTTCTGATAGTGCTTCTTGGCATTGTCCATGTCCTTGGAAAGATAGAGGTTGTTTACCAGATATCCTCTAATCTCCATATCCCAGGGGGTAATCTTCATAACTTGGCTGTAATAACCTGCAGCTCCGGCATAGTCCTGCTTCATGTATGCAGCATAAGCAGCCTTGCCAAGAATAATGGGGTTAAGCGGATAGCTCTTTAATATCTGATCGGCAAGGGCACGGGCATCGTCCCATCTACCCAAGGCAAGCTGGCAATTAACTATGCCTGTTTGAGCATCCAGGCTATGAGCGAGGGTGTTGGATTTGCTATAGCTCTTAATGGCATCATCGTATCTACCAAGCATATATTGCAACCAACCGATGCGTAGTTGGTAAAACTCGTCACTCTGGTCTGTGGCTGCTATTTCTTCCATTATCTGCAGCGCACGGGTATAGTTCTTTGCGGTCTCCGCATTGTAAGAATCTGTGATACTGGATTTGCCTTGCGCCAGCATCACTCCAATTGAAAGGCAAAGGGCAAGCAACAATACTATGTTCTTCATACTAATCTCCTTAAACATATATACTACTTCATTTCTGATCTGTGGTAACTTCGCTATTGGCTGACAACAGCAAGCGTTGTCCTTTGAATAGGGATAGATCTTTAACACCTTGATACTTATCGATCTTTACTACTCCGTTTAGGGCACCTACTTTTAACCCCAACAGCTTATATGACACTTCACTGCGGATGATTATCAGTTCACGGCTACTGCTTATCTTACTGGCTGTACAGGCGGATAGCAACGGGAGCAACGGGGTGAAGAGCAGAATGATGTGACGGAAGGCAGGATGCAGGATAACAGATAAAGCAGGCTCATCCTGACAGCTTATTTCCTGTTTGTCGCTGTATGGCAAGCGGGAAACCAGCAAGGCAAAGGCAGCCAGCGCACTGTTACGGTTACCTTTCAGGGACAGAGCATTATATATCCCGCCAAACACGCTGAATTCCAACTCACTATGGCTGGAACTTACAATCCTAAACTTTCCCCAAAAATCCAGTTCCACCTTCCAGTTCTCTTGTTTGGTTTTGTTGCTACGGGTGACACTAAGCTGCAATTCACTTTGGCTCTGCAAGCCCATCATGCTTTGCAGGTGTTCCTCGGGCACCAGAGTACTGAGGACATCACCTTTTCTGGGGATGCCGCTGCCGATAAACTCCAATCCATCGGGTTTATGCAGCTTGTAGTTCACCAAATGAGACAGCCGGGTGCGGCTTCCTGCCTCGGGACCGAGCTGAATCTGGAAATGCAGATGCGGTATGGCTGAGCGTCCGGAGTTTCCCACCAAGCCGAGTTTATCACCTTGCTTGATATACTCACCCACCTTGGCTTGCATGCTGCCCTGTTTCAGGTGGGCATAAAAGCTATACAATCCATAACCATGCGAGATACAGATGAAGTTACCCCAGTTCTCACGGGTGTTTATCTGCCCCACAGGGTTGTCCAACACACCATCCAGCACCTTCACCACAGTACCCGCGGCAGTGGCAAACACAGGCTTGGCAAAGGCATAATAGTCGCTTACGTTATGTTCCTCTGCCGCATAGCGTTTACCTTGCCTATCCTGTATCTCAAAATCCCAAGCATAAGCCCAATCCAGCTTGTGCGTGATATCATCGCTGTGCCCCTGGGTGATGAGCCACTCACCCTGCAGGGGAAGAGCAAACTGCGGTATTCCCAAGCTGCCGAAGCGTTTGTGCCTCTCTTGATATGTTTGCAGAGCTTGCTCCGGGTTGAACACACCAAAGTCGTTCATTACGGGCTTGCTCACCACAATCCTCAGCCTGAGTGTGAAGATAACCAATAGCACCACGATGTTCAAGGGGAAGGCAAATACGGGAACGCTGAGCGGAGTGTAGTGCCCGGTGAAGCTGTTGTAGTGATGAAAGGTAACATTGAACAGCATGATAAGCAGAAAGCCGATGGCAGTGGCAAATGCCGAAACAAGCCAGGATATTTTGCCGGGTAGTAGGTAGATTCCACCAATGGCAAGCATGATAAGGATACCGTTGAAGCCGGGATAGAACATCCCATTACCGGGAACCCCACCCATCAGTTGCATCAGATAATAGCTGATGGTCCATCCCAACAGTGCCAACACAAACCCGATGCGGGTGATGATGAACAGTGCCAAGGCAACCAACATCCCTGCCACCACTTCCGGGGTAAAGAAGATGCTGCCCAAGCTTACGAAGAACAAACGCCAGAATTCCGGTAGATTGGGAGCTTGGGAGAACAGCAACAGCTTGTCGAAAGGATAGTTGGAGAGATATCCCAAACGGGCAAAGTAATACCACAGCATAAGTGCCATGATGGAAAAGGGAAGGCTCATTGCCGGCAGACGGAAGAAGGTGTTGGAGAGGTAGCTGAGCAGCAAATATAGCAACAGGGTTACGATGGACACCATCACCAGAAAGCCTAGATAAAAGGCAGGGCTATTGGTGATCATCTGCATGGGGTAGTAATAACCCACCGCCATGCCGATAATCAAACTGTTAAAGGCAGCAATCCCGCTGCGTGATTCCCAGCTTTCAAAACCCACACTGCGGGATACCAAGAGGGCAACCAGGAGGGATACAAGCCCTGAGAAGCCCACAATTGGCGACAGCAGAGTCACCAAGAGCAGCATCAAACCCAACAGGATGGAATCCGAAAACAGGATTGAGGCATAGCTGTGCGGGATGGCAAGGATTACACTGCCAAGGGCTTTGAAGGTTGGAACAATGCGCTCAATAAGCTTCATGCAGCTTATACCTTACGCAGGTGCTCTGGAATATACTCTCTGGAGGTCATATCGCTCATGTCTTCTCTTTCACGGATAACATCCACCTGTCCGGTTTCGCTTATCAGGCACACATTGGGACGATATTCGATAAACTGCATCCACTGGGTAACATTGTAGGCACCCACGGGGGAGATGAGCACGGTATCCCCATAGTACAAATCCGGGAAGGGCATGGCAGAGCGGATAACATCAATATTCATGCACAGCGGACCATAGAACACGGTATTCTGATAGCTACCGGGGAAGGGTTTGGTGGGCAGCACTCGCTGTTTATACCACCATGCGGTGATGTTGATGTTCACCCCTGCATCCAGGATAACGGCGCGTTCTCCCGTAGGCAGGTTCTTCTTACCAAGCACGCTGGCGATAAGGTAACCCGATTCGTCGATAAGCACTCTACCGGTTTCCAGTATCAGGCGTGGATGATGCTCTTTCACAAACACCGAGGCATTAAAGGCATTACCGATGGCTTCGGCATATTGCTCGAAGGAAGGGGATGCCAATTCTCCGGGGGTGTATTGGTCTATCAGGGTGTTCTGTGAGGCAAAGCCACCGCCTAAGTCTATGTATTCCACTACGATATTGAAGCTATCTTTGATGGTTTGGGCAAAGTTCAGCATTTTCGTAGCTGCCCAATAGTATGCATTGGGATCAAGAATAAAGGTGCCGATATGAGTGTGTAAACCGCAAAGCTTCATCTTTCCGCCCGATACCATGCGTTGCACCGTGCGGTAAGCTTCTCCATTCTCATAGTTAAAGCCAAACCGCGTCCACAGCGGACTGATTCCCGTATCCATATTCATGCGGATTGCCACTTTGGGGGTTATCCCCAGTTCATCGGCAATCTTTTCTATCAGATACAGCTCTTCCAAATGGTCAATATGTATTCTGGCTCCTTCGCTGATGGCACGGCTGAGATCGCTTTTACGCTTGGAGGGACCGTTAAAATAGATGTTATCTCCGCTGATGCCATTGTGCCGGGCAAGCTCATATTCCATCCCTGAAACAACCTCAGCCGGAGCACCTTCCTGATGGAAGATATTGCAGATGGCGGAAAGGTAGTTGGTTTTGTATGACCAAGTGATGTCTGCAAGGGGATAGTGGATGCGGATGGTGTCCCTAAGCCTGCGGTAGGTGCGGCGTATCTGCCTCTCCGAAAACACGAACAGGGGACTACCGTGTGCTTCAATCAGGTCTCTAATCGGTACGTTGTCTATATTGTCCTGATGCCTCACAACGGTGGTGTGGGCGTATTTATTCAAGTTACCTGCGCTGTTTCTTTCGATGTATGGTGCGGTATAAGTCTTCTTCATTTCTTCACCTCTGTTCTGATTAGTTCTCCGTTCACGGAGATGTCGCCCAATAGGCTGATATCGCTGATGATGTCCTCGGCATGGCGTATAAAAAGGGTTCCGGGTCTAAAGGGCTGAAGATCCACATCCTCTTTGCCCAAAGCTAGCAATACGGTGGCAGCAGGCTGATTTTGCCCGCATCCTTCCGCCAGGCGCACCCAGGCAGGGAAACGGGGGTTTATCTCTATCAGGTAGAACACCCCTTCCTCGTCTTTCATTATCTCCAGCTCACAGGGTCCCCGCCATGACAGAGCTTCGATAACCTTGCGGGCATAGCTCTCCAATCCGGGGTTTTTCACCACCACTCCGCCGAAGCCTTTACCCTTGTCGGTAATCACCAGCTTTCTTTGTGGCACCATGCCCAAACAACCGCCTTTGCCATCACCCACGATTACTACGTTGAACTCGTCACCGTTGATGATTTCCTGCATGATGATGGGCAATCCCCATTTGGCTTGCAGTTCGTAGAAATACTTTTGTGCTTCGAATACATTGTAAGCCTTGTAAGCCTCATAGAGCCTGCCTTTGATGATCACCGGAAACACCATCTCTTCACTTAGCTTGATAATCTGGTCGGCACTTTGCAGCAGATGGGTCTTGGGGATATCCACCCCTTTTGGCGGGAAGAATTGCGATAGCTTTATCTTATCCCGCAGGTTAAACTGCTCTTCGGTGGGCAGGAAGGTGTGGATACCTCTCTCCAAAAGCTCTTTTTCCAAACGGATGTAGATGGGGATTTCGGAATCCAGAGTGGGGATGATAACATCTATCTTGCTGTTGCTGAGGATGTAATCCAACCTTGCCAAAAAGGAGCTTGCCCCAGTGGAAGGATAAGGCATCTGGTACACTTCGTCGGCAATACCTTCCAAGTATATCCCGGATTCCATGGCGTCATACACAAAGCCAATGATTTTACCTGTAAATCCTGCGGCACGAATACTGCGGATAACCGGTACTCCGGGTTGGGGATTATCGCCGGTTTTAAGCCCCGATACGGCAACGGTTATATCAAGTTGGCTAAGGTCAATCATCAGTCTTCCACCAAGCGCAGGGCTTTCAGCATCCCCATATAGTGTTCCATGTCGCTGCGCGCATGTTCGATATTAACATCATACTCATCCACCAGCAGTTGGAGGATAGCATCCTGCTCCAAGCCTTTCTGCATCTGGTTCAGGATAAACAATCCCGTATCATTTACGGTGTAGCTGATCCCATTCTCAGGATCGAAGATGAAGCCGTTTTTATTCACGGCGAGGGTCATAAGTTGGTCTGTGTTCATACTTACCTCTTCAGCAGCATCTGGTTACTGTGTATGGCTCCTCAACTGCATAAGCATCATTCTTTTATTTCGCACCACACTTTCGTGGAGATATACCTATTACACCAAAAGTGTGTGTTTTCCGCATAGTTTTATCAGCACACCGGATTATCGGGTAATGAACGGCACTCATAAAACTCCTCTATATCACTTATTATAATGCGGTTTACGGATTGTTGCACATAAAATCCATATAACAGCAAAAGAAGAGTAATAACATTGCATGTTTCGAGCCAAAACTGTTGTGCTTATCCCTATTTGCTTCAAAGGGACATTTCTCTTTATCCTTCGCTGCTTTAACATCACATCACTCTCTCGTGACTCCCTCGTGATTCCCGGGTCGGACGAGGGAATCACCCGGGAATCGCCTGCGAGTGAAGTAAGGGGGGAATAGCAGCCCCAAGCGCAATACTTACTTGACACTTTTGCGCAAAATTAGGAGGCTGCAACCAAGATTATAGGCGATGCCCACCGGCATCAAGGAGCTACTTTATGATACGCAGTTTGCTAAGCATTTGCTTTATTTTTGGGCTGTTAGCCAGCCCTTGTTTTGCGGAAATTCAGTTTGGCGATAATCCATTATACGATGCTGTTTTGTATCCTGCCAGAGTAATTCTCAAAGATGGCAGCACAGTGCAGGGGCACCTTGACCTGTATCCATATCGAACACAACACGCTTACCGCACACAGCCCCTTGCCCAAGGCAGCGATGTGCTAAGCCTGCTAAAGGATAACAATCCAAATCAACCCACGCTGGGCATCTATACCCAGCTTCTGGAGATAGAGGGCACCTGGGTGGCAAAGGAAAGCGCAATCAGGCAAATCCCCTGGAAGCAGATATCCGCCGTCACTTTAGGCACATACTTCGATGAGAATGATCACTTTTCCAACGATAACAATCCCGCTCTGGTGCACTTGAATTGCGGAGCAATGCTTAGTGATAGGGACTATGAGCTGCTAAACGACAAAGCATATGGCTCTAT
>CALDSN010000200.1 GCA_937924555.1 uncultured bacterium
ATACGAGATCTGATCGTGACTGGAGTTCAGACGTGTGCTCTTCCGATCTCATATGCCAAATCTGCTTTCGAAGAGAGTGGCTATGGCTGCGTTGCGGTGGCGAATACCGGTGTTTATGGTCAGCGTAGCTTTGTGTTTAGCTATGCTTTGTCCGAACTTGCCGATAGTGTTACCCCCAATACTCGGTCGAACCTGCTTACCAAGATTGTTCAGTTCTTTGAATCCGATAGCTTCCTGGGTGAGTTGGAAAGCCCTCAGCTCAGCATCAGTGTGGTTAGTGACAGCATCAGGCTTAGTTGGCTTGAGGTTCCCATGGCTGATTACTATCATGTGTATATCAGCAATCTTCCCGATGCCTGGGATGGGGTTGAACCTGTGGCGGTTTACGGCACCCAATATGTTCTTCCGCCCGGAGAGAAAGCCTTCTTTAAAGTGATTGCCGTAGCGGATTAAACAACAAGAGCCTCATTTTGAGGCTCTTGTTATATCTGGAGCAATGAGTAGTGCTTTACTTAGCTAAAAGCATCTTGCGTGTTTCTTTGTAACTGGGGCTATCCAAGCGGTATAAATACACTCCGCTGCTTGCAGGTTTGCCGTTATCATCGTTCCCGTCCCAGCTAAGGGTTACCCTTTGGCTTTGGGGGATACCATCAAACAGCTTGCGTACTAATTGTCCGCGTGTGTTGAAGATGTTTAGCTTAATAGGCTGGGAAGTATCTTTCAACATGAAGCTGATGCTTGTGCTGGGGTTAAAGGGATTGGGATAGTTTGGCAGCAATCCATTTTGCAGTACGGGGTTAAGCTCATCTTCATTTGCGGAGAAGGCGGAGGTGGAGAAACGCCGAGATACAGAGTAGTTGCTGTGTCCAAATAGGTTATGGGCTGCAACACGCCAGTACATCAAGGTATTTGCCGGTAGCCAAGGTGTAGTGTAACTGCTTTCGCTGATCTCGGTATTGTTCTGTACGATGTCGGTGAAATAAGGGTCTCTGGCAATCTGCAGGCTGTAACTTAAGGCAAGTTGGGATGGCTGCCACACAAAGGTGGTGTTTGCTCCCAAGCCTGTGGCATAATGAGGGGGACTAATCAGCATGGGAATAGCGGGTGTTTCTGACACGGCACCCGTGGTGAAGCTTTGGGTGGGGCTGAATTCGCTGATACCAATATCCGCTAAGCTGGCAACCCGCCAATAATATGTAGTGAATGGGATTAGCATACTGGCATGATACACAGTCCCTTGGTGCCCAATGACTTCAGTTATCTCACCACTGAAGTTTGGGTTAGTTGCAAGCTGGAAGTGATAGGACATAGCTCCCATAACAGGATCCCAAGTGATATCGGGGTTGGTGGGTGCATTCTGGGTTCCATTGGCAGGTGACACAACCGAGGGAGTATCCAGGAAGCTAAGGATTGTGAAGGGACTCATACACTGGTCACTTTGGTTATTGCTTAACATGGTGATGCGCACCAAACACTGCTGAGAATTCAGGTAGGGCAAGCTATTCCACACATAGCTGCCGTCATTGGGAGTGCTGCTTGTTAGAGGTGTCCAGTTAGCCCCCATATCGGAGCTGAATTCTATCATCACACTCCCTGATGTGGCTTTGGATTTCCAGGTAATCTCTTTGGAAGAGCCAAAGAACCATGCTTCACCTCCCTTGGGACTGGTGATTTGGACATCGGATAGCTTAATGCTGAAGCTGATGGTTTCGCCGGCGATGCCAATATCGTAGATATTCAAGCCTCCAGCAGAGTTGTTGCCCAAGAACCCGCTGGGAACAGTGTGTTCGTTTATTGCAGTTCTACCGGATTGAGCACTATATGCAGCCATACCCAAGGAACCACCTGTGCTATTGTTATTAGCGCCGGGACGGTAAATATACAGTTCATCGGGAGGTCCGGAGGCATTGCCGTTTTCGCGGGTATCCAAGCGATACACCAGCAATCCTGTTCCGGGGAGGTTGTCGTCATAATATGCTCCGGGCTTGCGATATTCCAACACATAGGATTCGTTTGTCCGCCACGAAGCGACCCGATAGATGTTGTTTGTGGAAGATGAGGCAACCGGGGACAGGGTGTAAGTTCCTGATTCGGTTATCATAGGCGGTTCAGGAAGCCACTGTCCATAGCGATACTTCATCCAAGCACTCATGTGCTGCGGGGGGTTGGCATTGTTTGCCATCAGGTCCCACCCGCCAATGGGCGTGATTGACGTATTTTCATATCGGTATAGGTCTGGTGCTCCAAGTGAGTGGAACATCTCGTGTGACAGCACGCTGGCACCGGAAGACCCTATGGATTGGTCAAGCTGGAAGTTAAAATCCCACACCTGTGCTCCATGGATGGTGGCTGTAACTCCATACAGCACCCATCTGTGAGGCCATAGCAGTTCTGCCCATCCATCAGGTGCACCCTGGATGATAAAACAGGTGTTATCAACATAACCATCGTTATCGCCATCTATCACCAAGTCTGTGGGTATTTGATTCCCCACGGCTGCCACTGCACGCGCAAGAAGCTGCATTTCACGGTCAGCGCGCTCTGCGTCGTCACTTGCCTGATAGCCAATGGGGTTGGTGTTGCTGTAAACACGGAAGTAGTTGCGGGGTTGAGAATCCACATAGGACACCACAATTTCGCCATTCGGCGCAGGGTAGAAACTGGTGTCCACATTCAATTGTCCGTAGGATGCAGACAGAAAATAGTTTTTCATGGAATTGGCAGAGCCATCGGTATTGTTAAACATATCATCATAGTAGCCAATAGGGTGCGTGAAGTTGGGGTCATCGGCAAAGCGGATAAAGATAACTATGTTGTTGAACTGCCCAATATGCGGGGACTTAGCGTTACTATAGTCGCGTATGGTGTTCTCATAACGGGCATACTTTTGGGCGATACGCTCAGCACTTAGGTTCACTCCGGGCTGCAATCCCCTTTGCATAGGGCTGTCTTTACCCACAATCAACTCGGTGGGGGCAACCCCATCACCTTCTGTGCGGGCATAAACATACCAGCCAGCATCGTTTTTCACGATTGTATAGTTATCTGCATCGTGCAACCAATTATGAAATTCATCTCCTGAGGCGAAGATGTTCACTTCGCTTCCATCGGGTTGAGAGAAGCTTAATGGCAACATCCGGTGCGGGGCAGCAAACAGCATCCCCACCAGCAATGCCATCAGCAGTGCGATGTATATGGGTCTCATGATTCCTCTTTATTACATTTCTGTTTACAATCACATATATAGCTTTGCCTTTGCGGCTGCACAAGCAAGCGCTGGGCAAAGAAAAAAAGCTCTGTATCAATGCTAAAACCGCCATATTCTGCCAGCAAGTCCGCCTGCAAATACAGCTCGCAATCTTCTGTTTGTACCACAATATCATCCGCTTGAGGTGTTTCGAACAAAAGCCGGAATTCCGCTCCCTTACAGCTTTTTGCCACAAGTATCAAGCGTGGCTTGCGGTTTTGGGACATATAGAACTCCTGCTTGCGTTTGATATACTTCAACGCAGCTTCACTAATACTTATATCCATCTAAACAAATATACCTCTAACGACAGAGTATTCAAATTATGTTCCATAACCAATGATATTATTCACTCTTATCTGGCAAATGCCTGTAACTAGCTTGCAAAGGTGTATATAGGGCTTAGCTATAGGATTATATACCTTCATGAAGCACCTCTTTCTCATCAGCAGTTTGTTGTAATGTGAATTCTATTGTAAAGAGAATGTGAAACCAGGTTCTTCCTTGGGGCTTGCTTGGGCAGTTACGCTTGAGATGCGGTTGCGCCTCCCAGCAAAGTGCTGGGAGAGGCAACCGTATCTCAACGGTATATCAATAAGCAAGGGCTAGGGAGTGGTCATGCTTTTTACCCGATTGCTTCTGCATGGCAATATGCTTATTCCGCCTAAGCCTGGAAGCCGAGATATCTGTCGTATCACGGGTAACAACTGGGTGGGTCAATGGGCTGTTATATGCAGGCAAAAAAAGCCCCGAACCTAAGTCCGGGGCTTATCACTATGGTTAACTGTTAGTTATCTAAGCAGCTAACTATTTCATCATGATCATTTTCTTGGTGCTGCTGTATTTGCCGGTATTCATCTTGTAGTAGTAAACACCGCTGGATACGTTGCGACCGCTGTTATCCTTACCATTCCAGACCACAGTGTGGCTACCGGCTTCTTTAACGTCGTTCAGGAGGGTTCTTACGAGCTGACCTTTAACGTTATAGACTTCGATGCTCACATTGGCGGCTTCCTTCATGCTGAAAGCAATGTTGGTTTCAGGGTTGAAGGGGTTGGGATAGTTGGATTTGAGCTCTGTGGCTACCACAGGAACGGTGATGTCTTCATTGGCACTGCCGCTACCGATAACGGTAACATCATCAACGAAGAAGATGAAAGCGTCATTGGACAAGCATTGGATACCAATGTAAACAGGTGAGGTGCCTGTGTTGAGGTTATAGCTATATTCAGTCCATTCCACAGGAGCGGAGACGTAGTTTGCACCACTGATGATGGTGAAGTCCGCAGGGGCGGTTCCGGTTGTGGAAACACCAACTTTGAAGCGTTCAAGACCATAATCTGCCACATAAGAGCGAGCCCAGAATTTAATCTGAGAGGCACCATTCATGAAGCGAGGAGTGATCAACCAGTCGTTATTGGGAGGAGTTGTGGAAGCGAAACTGGCTGCGAACTTGGAACCACCGTGAGGTGTCTGTTCCAAGGCAGGGGTTGTTGCGCTGGGATTGAATACGATGTAAGCCATGGCGCTGCCGGAGTTCTGGAAGGTAATACCGGAGAAGCCATAGGTGGTGCTGAGGTCAACGTCCACCAAGGTCCAAGGAGCAAAGGTGAGGGTGAAATCAGCATATTCTTCGAAGCCATCAACAAGCAGGTTTGCAGTGGGAGCAAGGATGAAGTTTGCTGTGGTTGTTTGGCCTAAGAGCACCACAACACCGCTCTGCGTGGCAGAGGAGTAGTTGGGGTGAGAGGCGACGACGGTGTGTGTTCCCACAGGAACGACCATGCTGTATGCACCCTGTGCATTGGTGGTAGCAGTATAAGTACCGGTAGCAACGGTGGCACCGGATACAACCTGATTTTGTTGGTTACGGACGATACCGGCAATGGTACCAACCTGGGTCATCTTGGTTACAGGGTTGGAGAGGGCGGGAGTGGAGAGAGCACCACCGGTGTAAACAGCTTTCACTGCCCACTTGTAGGTGCCATCAGGTAATGCGCCCCATCCGGTATCCTGATAAGCGGTTGCGGATACAGGGTTGGTGGTAAGGCTGGTCCAGGCAGGTTCATTGGTTTCCTGTCCGGCAATCATACGCCATACTTTGTAACCCAGTAATGCGCGGGTGTTATCAGTGGTAACCAGAGAGCGAAGGTCGATGCTGGGCTGAATGGAGACAACCGTATTGGAGGGGTTGTAACGCTTTTCAGCATTAACTTGGATGTTGCCGATGTTTTGGGTTTGGACATCAACTCTGGCGATATCTTCGGGCTTGTTTTCCGAAGCGATAAAGCCTTCGCGGGTTGCAGGTGCGCCAATGGCAAAATCATCTACGAAGAAGATGAAGGCGTCATTGGAGAGGCACTGAATGCCAACATAAACCTGCTGTCCGGCATATGATGCGAGACTGTAGCTGTATTCAGTCCAGTCCACAGGAGCAGAGATGTAGCTTGCACCACTAATGATGGTGAAGTCCGCAGGAGCGGTTCCGGTGGTGGAGACACCAACCTTGAAGCGTTCCAAACCGTAATCAGCCACGTAGGAGCGTGCCCAGAAGGACACGGCATCACCGGCCATGACAGTAGTTTGCGGGGAAATCAACCAGTCGTTGTTGGGAGGAGTGGTGGATGCGAAGCAAGCGGCAAACTTAGCACCGCTGTGAGGAGTTTGTTCCAAGGCAGGGGTTGTTGCACTGGGATTGAAGATGATGTATGCCATGGCAACACCGGAGTTCGGGAAGGTAATTCCGCTGAAACCGTAAGTGGTGCTGAGGTCAACATCAACATTAGTCCATGGATCGAAGTCGATTGAGAAATCCGTATAGGATTCGAAATCATCTTCAAAGCCCACAGAACCGGAACCGGGTGCAGACCAAGTGATATTTACGTTGTTACCGGCTTGAGTAGCCAATACTCCTGATGGAGGAAGGGTAAGCTCGGTCATAACGAAGTTTTGTGTGGTTACTTGTAAGCCAACCATTACCACGCCGGCTTGAGAAGCAGGCTGGTAACCGGCTTTGACGGCAGTTACGTTATAGGTTCCGGCATACACGCCAAAGCTGTAAACACCGGAGGCGTTGGTTGTACCGGTATAAGTTCCGGCAGTCACGGTCACGCCGGCAATCGGCAGACCTGTTCCAAACTCGGTGATAGTACCGGTAAGGGTTCCCATCATACCTTTGTGGATTTCGTTGGAGAATGCAGGGACAGAATATACGTTGTTGGTATAAACTGCTTTCACGGCATATTTGTACACGCCGGAAGGCAGAGGCTGCCAGGCATTGTCAACATAGTTGGTAGGGGTGATGGTGGCAGGGGTAAGGCTGGTCCAGGCTGCTTCGTTAGCTTGATCGGCAGCAAGTAAACGCCATACTCTGTAACCCAATCTGGTTCTGTCGTTAGCGGCATCTTGTCTTTCGCTGGCTGTAGGACCGACATATTTAGGAGCGTCGGCAGTACGAGCCACGGTTGCGCTTTGGTTTACAGCAACTTCCGGATAGGAAGGCATATTTGCGGGAGTACCCACAAAGAAGTCATCCAAGAAGAAGATGAAAGCGTCGTTGGACAGACACTGCACACCGATACGAACTTGCTGGCCTGCATAGGCGGCAAGGTTATAAGTGTATTGAGTCCATTCCACAGGAGCAGAAATGTAGTTTGCACCACTGATGATGGTGAAGTCGGCAGGGGCGGTTCCGGTGGTGGAGACACCAACCTTGAAGCGCTCTAAGCCGTAATCTGCTACATAGGAACGTGCCCAGAAGCTAACCACATCACTTGCGTTGACAGTGGTTTGAGGGCTAATCATCCAATCGTTGTTGGGAGGAGTGGTGGATGCGAAGCAAGCGGCAAACTTGGCACCGCTGTGAGGAGTTTGTTCCAACACAGGAGTGGTTGCACTGGGATTGAAGATGATGTAGGACATAGCTTCACCGGAATGCTCGAAAGTAATTCCCGAGAATCCATAGGTGGTGCTGAGGTCAACATCAACAAGTGTCCAAGGCTCAAAGGCGATTGAGAAATTGGTATATGATTCAAAATCATCCGTGAAACCGGAAGGACCAACACCAGGCTCGTTCCAGGTTAAGGAAACGTTGGAGAAGTTGGCTGCTTCGGTAGCTACAACACCGGATACGGGGTTGGCTATCTCGTTAACGGTAATATTACCCATGTTAACGTTTACGGTGCCAACAACAACCTGACCGGTGGCAGGTTGGTAACCTGCGGCATTGGCAGTGTAGTTGTATGTTTGGCTGGCATAAACGTTATTGATGGTGAAATCACCGGTGGCATTGGTGGTGGCGGTGTAAGGTTCGTAACCACTAAGGGCAACGGTAGCACCTTCAATACCGACGGTGGGGTTATCGCTACCAACAATCTTACCGGTAACGGTAACTTGCGGAAGCTGAGTAAGAGCGAAGTTTTGAGTAACAGTTTGGTCTTCGATAACTGTAACATTGTGGGTAACTACGTTGTATCCGTGCTTGGTGACGCTAACTGTCTGAGGACCTTCAAAGATGTAGGGGAAGGTGTATACGCCATCTGCACCGGTGGTGTAGTTTAGCATGCTGTTGGCAACGGTTACACTTGCACCGGCAAGAGGAGTTCCGTTAACAGTTACAGTACCTGTAAGTGCACCCATACCTTCAGTGATGAAGAAGAGGGTGGTCTTGGGGAACACGCCGGATGCGGTTGCCACAGGAGGTGCGGCAGGATCGAAATCCGTGGTGTCGCTGAACACATTAAGGGTCCTGTTGGTTCCCACAGTCTGAGAAACAAATGTATCGGCAGAACTGTAATACTGGGTATCCATCGGACGTTCCACCATAATCACCATGTTACCACCGCCGTAGGGCAGAGGTGTTGTGAAGGGGATGTTGATGTTATTCGCTCCGGTGGGGAAGTTCACGGTACCATCGAACACGAGAGTAAGAGCTGTGGAGGGAACCCATCCACCGCTGAGGTCAGCAACCTGGGTTTCACCTGCCCAGATCTTCACAGGCATGTTCGGAAGGTTTGTGGAGAAGTTGTTATAGAACTGGATGCCGGTTAACAGACCGCCAATATTAAGCTCACTGGAGAGATAGAGTCTCTCGAACAAGCTGTTCTTGTAGAACATGTCAACAGGCATTCTGGCAGTGGAGCCACCAGTACCGATGGTAATGGCAACCACACCGGCTTCCTGCACTACTACAGGGAAGTTGGGGGATTGGTCATTCACGGCAATCTGGTCACCGGTAAGCACTACCTTGGCGTAAATGTAGGTAGCACCTGCAGCGGAAGGAGTCCAGGAAAGATTGAACTCGGCAGTTGCAAGAGGGGCAATAGCAGTTCCTGCCACAGAGGCAAGTTCCACGTTTCCTTCTTTATACAGCTTCACCTGGTAGGTGTTCTGGGCGGCAGAGCCATTGTTCTTAACCACTACTGTATAGGTAGAGGCAGTACCTGAGCTGGGGGTTGTGTTACCTGTGAGGCTAATCACACCCAGATCTGTGGTGACTGTTGTACCTGTATAGAAGAATGTGGTCTTGGGGAACAGTCCATTGGGGGTGTTGGGGGTAGGGGGTGCTGCAGGATCAAATGGGGTTGAGTCACTTGAAGCTCTGCGGGCACGGGCAGTACCGATAGTTTGAGCAAGGAACACGTCGCTGGAGCTATAGTAATCAGTATCCAAGGGACGGTTCACCATCATTACCAAGTTGCCACCGGTATAGTTGAAGGGGGCGGTGAAGGGAATGGTAATGGTGTTAGCTCCGGTGGGGAAGTTCACGGTGCCATCGAAGACCTGAGTCAGCTGGGTGGAGGGAATCCATCCTGCGCTAAGGTCGGCATTGGTGGTTGTTCCCAACCATATCTTGACGGGCATATTAGGAAGATCGGTAACGAAGTTATTGTAGAAAGCAACACTGCTGAGGCTTCCTGAGGCGATACCGAGCTCATCCTGATAATACAGGGTTTCGAACAAGCTATTTTTGTAGAACATATCAACAGGAACCAAACCGGTTGCGCTGCCGTCACCAATGGTAACAGCGGATACACCGGCGGGTTGAATGGCAATGTTCATTGCGGCAGTGTTGTCGTTGGCGGCAAACATATCACCGGTAATAACTGCTCTACCGGCGATAGTGGCGGCACCGGCTGCATCAGGAGTCCAGGCGATGGAATGAGTCTGGGTTGCTCCGGGGGCAAGGTTGCTACCAGCTTGAGAGGCTACTTCGGTGGTTCCATTTTTGATAAGCTTAACAGAGTATGAAGCTGCGTTAAGCAAGCCATTGTTTTTAACTGTGACTACATAGTTTGTGGCTGTTCCCTGAGTAGGGGTAGTTGAACCGGTAATGGTCAAAGCGGCCATGTCGATATCAACATCCGGTACGGGGATAAATTCATAAACTGTACCTTCCGCAGGGAAAGTAGCGATTGCGGTATTCTCTGCAGTTGAAGATGCAGATGCAGGGGTACCGGGAGTTACACTCAGATACCATCCGGCACCGCCGGGTATCATATTGATACCAATTGAAGCACTGGAGGTTTCAGGGGCACCGGTTGAGGGCCCATAAACCATCTCGATTTTGCCGTTTTCGTGCAGACGAACCTGGAAGTTGAACTGGTTCTCTGCATTGTAGTTCCAAGCTGCATTTTCCCATTGTACGGTCATCACACGGTTAGGTGCAGTACCGGACAGCAGGTAGGATGCGCTTCCTGCGGCAAGACTTAAATCGTCCCATAGAGGGGCAATTACAGGTCTAAGGGTAGTGGAAGCCAAGGCATTGGTGTAAGATGTGCTGGTTGATGCACCGGTGAGGTCTATCCAACCATTTGAGCACACTTTAATATCTGTGTAGGCAACGTCACCATAATTGAAAGTAAATCCCAAGGGAAATGCTTCAGAAATGGCATCGTCATCAGACGCAGAAGCCAGGGCTGTACCTGTGATGGGTGTGTATGTGCCTGTAGTTGCATTGAATGAGTAGAACTCACCAATTGCAGCCCAAGACATACATACGATGAATATCATCACGAGGAGTAATGATAGTCGTTTCATACTTGTCTCCTTTGACTTAGTTAAGTACATTACTTGTTTCCTAACATTATCTCACCTAATAACAGGCAATTAGCACGCTCAATCGTCGGTTCTGTCGGCTATCAATTGAGCTTGTTTCACAGCCTTATTGGTGATTATCCATACTTCACGCTATATAATTGAGTACAATAATCCCACTCATATTGCACTTCACGACACGTCCATATTCTGTCAAGCAAGAAATTTTCCATTTATCGACATACCTGCTCCTTCACCACAAAGTGGATAGAGATGATATATGCCGTCTGTTGATACGGTTACTTGTTTCAATCGAGCTATCTGCATGCATGGCAAGGGAGGGTGAAGCCCATCACCTATACTATCAATTTGGACACCTTGAGAGCATCAAGTATTTATATCCTGTTGATAACTTACATCAACTACGGCAATTGAACATCTCTGAGTGTCAGGAAAACACTTGACAGCATCTACCTCATTTTGAGCTTGGCTATACTACAAGATTTCATCTGAATGATCCCTTCATGTTGAAATCCATAACTTTGCATAAACCAAAAAAGGCGGTGGTTACCATTATAGACCGGATAGAAGAACTTGAACGGAAGAATAATGAACTGAGCTTACAGCTTGAACAAGCTAACAAAGAGATGGAAGCCTTTGCGTATTCTGTTTCCCACGATCTGCGTTCTCCCTTGCGGGGGATAGATGGGTGGAGCCAAGCGCTTTCCGAGGATTTCGAGGACAGCTTGGAAGAGAAAGCGAAGATATACCTAAGCCGTATCCGTTATGAAACAATGCGTATGCACGAACTTATCGAAGCTCTGCTGAAGCTTTCTCGCCTAAGTCGCAGAGTTTTGGAAAGAGAGAGGATAGATATCTCTTCCATGGCAGAATTTGTGGTGGAGAGATTACGGGAACACAATCCTCAACGCAGGGTAATCGTGGTTATAGAGCCCGGTTTAACTGTATTCGCGGATAGATTCTTGATGGATATAGCGCTGAGCAACCTCATTGGAAACGCATGGAAGTTCACGGAAAAAAAAGAGCTTGCCCAAATTGAGATTGGCAGTACTTTTTATGATAACGAAAGAGTCTTTTATATTCGCGACAATGGGGCAGGGTTCAACCTTGCTTATGCCAAAAAACTCTTTGGTGCGTTTCAGCGGATGCACAAGCCGAATGAATATCCGGGAATCGGGATTGGCTTGGCGATGGTGCAACGCATAATATTGCGTCATGGTGGCAATGTGTGGGTGGAGACAGAGGTGGATAAGGGTGCAACCTTCTATTGGGTGATAAGGAGTAATGTGTGATGAACAAGAAGAAGATCCTGCTGGTGGAAGATAACCCCAGCGACATCGAGCTTACAACCAGAGCTCTGGAGAAGAGCAAGATTTCTAATAGCTTGGTGGTTAAAGAAGATGGTGCCGAAGCGTTAAAATACCTGTTTGAAGAATGCGGTAAAGCAGATTATGACGATTATCCCGCATTGATATTGTTGGATCTTAAACTTCCTGTGGTGGACGGCATGGAAGTTCTGAAGCAAGTTAAAGCCGATGACCGCACCAAGAGAATCCCTGTCGTGGTGCTTACCACCTCCTCCGAAGAGGATGATATCGACAATAGCTACGATCTGGGTGCCAATGCCTACATCCGCAAGCCTGTGGATAACGACAGATTCATAGTAGCGATTAACTACCTCGGCTTATTCTGGCTGCTGGTGAACGAACCAAGCTACAGGTATTGATAACAGCGCATTAAGTAAACAGGTACTTTTAAGGGTGCAAGCATAAGCCTGCACCCTTTTCGTATATAGCGGAGTAATTCTATTGCTTAAAGATGTTCGCCAGAGTTTTCACACTACCCAATAAAGCAGAGGATTCGTAAGGAATAACCACTGTCTTATCGCCTTGCTTAACAATCTCGGAGAATGCAGCAACATACTTTAATGCTACCTGATACTGCGCAGGATCGGTGCTGGTGCCCTTTACTGCCTCGGCAATCATGTCTATCGACCTGCGTTCGGCATCGGCAACCAGAAGCTTGGATTGCGCTTCACCCTCGGCACGGGCAATGCGGGCTTGCTTTTCACCTTCGGCAACGCGGATTTGATATTCGCGCTCACCATCGGCTTGCAATATCTTGGCACGCTTATCGCGCTCGGCACGCATTTCCTTTTCCATAGCGGTTTTAATCTCTTCGGGAGGCAGGATGTCCTGCAGTTCCACACGGTTCACCTTCACGCCCCATTTATCCGTGGCATCGTCCAGGATGTCCCGCAGTTTACTGTTAATCGTATCGCGGGAGATGAGGGTCTTATCCAGTTGCAGTTCACCAATCAGGTTACGCAAAGAGGTTTGGGTAAGCTTTTCGATAGCTTCCGGAAGGTTGCCAATCTCATAAACTGCTTTGTAGGGATCGGTTATCTGGAAATACAGCATGGCATTGATGTTGATGGATACATTATCACTGGTGATCACATTCTGAC
>CALDSN010000201.1 GCA_937924555.1 uncultured bacterium
CGAGATCTGATCGTGACTGGAGTTCAGACGTGTGCTCTTCCGATCTTGAAGCTGCTGTTCCATTTACTATCAACATTCAAATCGGAATTGCGTACGGCATCCATCATGTTGCCTGAGGGGTAAACAGCATAGTAATAGGCATAGTAAGCTGTAGGCATGGTGATTAGCTGTATGCGCACATAATCTGCGGAGCTGGTGTTGTCCTTGGTTCCCACCGGTCCGGGATAGAAGTCTTCGTCGATTTCACACTCGAAATAGGCAAGCAGATCGTTGCCATCTTGCCACAACCAACACTTGGTGCTAAGCTCTTCGGGTTGTTTGTCGTCGGGATCTACACGCACTAAACCGCTAATCATATTGTCGTCGGTAAGCACAGGAGTATTTGAAACGGGAACGATTAAGGCACTCAAGGTGAAGGTACAAAGAACAACAAAACACAAGCAAAGGCTAAACTTCATAAGAACCTCTCAGCAAATAAAAGTGTGACAAGAACAATTAGACATGCAATAAACATGCCCATTTGTAGCAATTCCCACTCGGTAAGAGGCAATCCCGGGCAATAAATGCTTGACAAATAAGCGCAAGCCTCATGCAATAGAACCATTAACAATATGGAGGTGTCCCATGAGAAGGACAATGCTTGTTTTTATTTGTATAGTTCTGCCTTTGCTGGCGTTTGCCGGAAGCCATAGTATATTCAAACCCAATCAAAATGGCAGCATCCCGGAAAGCGCTTTCAGAGGTTATCGCCTTTATGAACAAATTGAATCCTACAAAAATGGCAGTTTGTGGGAAGCAAGCACAAAGTATCGCCACCACTATCCTAATGCCAATACTGACCAAGCGGACTCCCTGTATCATTATGAGTGGGATATCCAGACCCTGGAATGGCAACAATCCATGTACAGCAATTACACATACAACGGTGCCGGTAGAGTTGTAGGCTTGGACACATATATGCAGGTGATGCCGGGGATGATAATATTGGTAAACTCCACTCAGTCAGTGTATGATAACCAAAATCGCCTGACCCATTACACAATGAATATGTTCAATTTTGAGGATTTCTCACTTAGCCCATTTATGCGCTTGCACATCGGTTATGCCAATAACAATATTACCTCGATTGCCGGTTGGGCGAGAGAGGATGAGATCCCTTATTGGGTAAGCACCTTTCAACATGATGCGCAGGGAAGAGTTATTCTGGAGACTGAGCAAAGCTCTCCGGATTCGTCAAACTGGGTGAACAGCTATAAGACAGAAACCACATACCACCCCAATGACAACACCAATGCTGCTGCCAACATCGAGTTCGTTGCTACCTTTTATCCTGCAACCTTTGGCCAATCCCTACGCATGTTTCCCGGCATGCCCCAGCAATATCTAACCTATAGCTGGAACGGCACAAATTGGGAACTAAGCGAAAGAGAGACACTGAACTGGGACAGCAGTAATAACCATCTGCTGAATATCCTGGAAGAGTATAGATCAGGAGAAGCATGGGCACCAACATACAAAGAAGAATATTCATATGATGGTCACCACAATGTAGCTCAGGTAATCGGCTCCGAACATGCGAACAGTGCGTGGGATGAAACAGACAAACAAGAGCTTAGCTGGAACAGCTATGGCTCTGCCAATGAGGATTTCAACAGCCCTGCTCTGGCAGACCTGCAGCTTAGCATCTACCCCAGTCCCTTTGCGGAGAGAGTTAGCATCAGCCCTCTCAGTAACAAATCAGGTACCATCAAGGTGGATATCTATAACCTGAAGGGACAGCAGATTCAGCAATTCCACACCCTGCCGAGTAGCACCATCACCTGGGATGGCAAAGACCAGCGTGGACTCGACTGTGCCAATGGTATCTACTTCCTGAGAGCAGAGCAGAATGGCAGCAGCCAATCTGCACGAATCATGAAGCTTAAATAAGTGAATTAACTATCCTGCAATACATCAAAGCCTGCCTCAGCGCAGGCTTTTTTGTGTTTGGGGCAAGCTTTCCTCAGAAATATATTGCCACTATTCAGCCCTTGCAAAAGCATGAACCGCATGACTCAGGACATGAATAGCGACAAAACACAATACTCTTCCGAGCTGCGCACTATGCTGCACGAAGCCCTTGCACTGGCTATGCAGGGAGAGTTCTCTGCCCATATCCAAGACCCGTATTTCTTCACCAAAAAAGCCTACCCCATGGAGACAGAGATAGACAAGCTGCCCCTCTATCCGCACACCTTGCCCGAGGTGCTGCTAAACTGGGCAGGCTTGGATACTGCCATCAACCGCTGTATGGAGGATATCCTGGTGCTGGATTTGGAAACCACAGGCTTGGGACGGGGGGAAACCCTTGCCTTCATGATTGGCTTGGGCTACTATGAGCATGGCAGCTTCGTGGTGGAGCAGATATTCCTGCCCGAACCGGAAGCGGAAGTAAGCTCCTTCGACCGTTTGATAGAGCTGCTGCAAAGCAAATCACTGCTAATCACCTTCAACGGCAAAACCTTCGATGTGCCGGTGCTGGAGTCCCGCCTGCTATATCACCAAATATGGCTGAACCTACGCAGTATGGAGCACTTGGATTTACTGCACATTGCCCGTCGCTTATGGAAGAACAAGCTTCCCTCCTGCGCTTTGGAGACCATCGAGTTCTATGTGCTGGGGCATATCCGCGATAAAGAACTGGATATTGAAGGCAGCGAGATCCCCCAAACTTACTTCCAATACTTGGTTAATGGCGATCCTGAATTGGTACGGCGTATCTTTATCCACAATCACCATGATATCCTGCACACGGCAGCCCTCTTCACCCTGATCTGCGACAGTGTGGGCTATCCCCCTGCTCACGGCATGGATATCCGCATAGACTATCACGCTCTGGCGATGCTGTATAAGAGCCAGGATAAGCCCGACACTGCAAAGCGCATCCTGCTGGACATGCTCTCGGCAAGCATGATAAACAAGGATGTAACGCGGGATTTGGGCTTGCTGTATAAAAAGGAGCAGGATTGGGATTCTGCCCTGGATTGCTTCCAGATAGCTTCCGACCTGGATTGCCCCACAGCTATGCTGGAGCTTTGTATGCTGCAAGAAAACCGCTTCAAGCAACTCCCCGCAGCTCTGGATACCGCCACCAAGCTGCATAACTACCTGATGAGCAGACACATTGTGGACACCAAGAAAGTGGCAGCCGTGGAGCTGCGCATGGAACGCATTCAAAAGAAGATAGATAAACAACACTCCACCCCCGCCGAAGCAACGGCGAATAAAGCTATAAAAGAGGTTACAGATGTTTAAGATAAGTTTCGGTTCGGATAATCACAGCGGTATCCATCCCCAAGTGCTGGATGCCATCACGCAGGCTAATAACGGCTATTGCGCTGCCTATGGCGATGATCCCCTAACCCTGGAAGTACTGCGCAGCATCGAAACCCTTTTTGGGGGAGATTGCGAGGCGTGGTTTGTCATGACCGGCACCGGTGCCAATGTGCTTTCCCTGCAATCGCTGATGCAGTCCTTCCATGCCGTTATCTGCGCTTCAACTTCCCATATCAACGTGGATGAATGCGGAGCAGTGCAGAAGTTCACCCAGGCGCGTCTCAGCCCCATCGACACTCCGGATGGCAAGCTTACTCCCCAGCTTATTGCTCCGCGTTTACTGGGCGACAGAGACCAGCATCACTCTCAGTTCAAGATCATCTCCATCTCCCAAAGCACCGAGTATGGTACCCTTTACAGCCTGGAAGAGCTGAAAGCCTTGGCGGATTTTGCCCATGCCCACAAAATGCTGCTGCATATCGACGGTGCTCGTCTGGCAAATGCTGCCGTGGCTCTGGATTGCACCATGCAGCAGATGACCAAGGATGTGGGCGCAGATATCGTAAGCTTTGGCGGTACCAAGAACGGGATGCTGTTTGGTGAAGCCATCATCAGCTTCCGCCCCGAGCTTACCCTCGACATGCGCTTCTTCCGTAAACAAGCCACCCAACTCTTCAGTAAAATGCGTTTTATTGCCGCACAGTTCCAAGCATACCTGCAGGATGATTTGTGGAAAAGCAACGCCACTCACGCTAACCAAATGTCAAAGCTGCTTGCCTCTCGTCTGGCGGAGCTACCCCAGATAAACATAACCCAAAAGGTGTATGTGAATGCTCTTTTTGCCATCCTGCCTCCCCATCTGATAGCCCCCTTGCAGGAGAAATACCTGTTCTACACCTGGAACGAAGCCCTGAACGAAGTTCGCCTGATGTGCAGCTTCAACACCCGCGAAGAGCACATAGAGGAGTTTATCCGCACCCTTAAATCCATGCTCTAATATTCCCACTTGCGCAGTAGGATATCCTGGTTAGTATATCACCATAAGATAAGTGATAATCAGGAGAATATAAATGAAACTACTCGTACTATTTTACTCGACCTATGGGCACATCTACCAGATGGCAAAAGCCGTGGTGGAAGGTGCCAAACAGATAGATGGCGTTGAGGTTAGCCTCAAGCGTGTTCCCGAAACCCTCAGCCCGGAGATACTGGGCATGATGGGTGCTCTTGAGGCGCAAAAAGCCTTTGCCGATGTCCCCATTGCCACCGTTGACGAACTGGCGGATTATGATGCCATCATCTTCGGCAGCCCCACCCGTTTTGGGAATATGACTGCACAGATGAAGGCTTTTCTGGATGCTACCGGGGGTCTTTGGGCAAAAGGTGCGCTTATCGGCAAGATTGGCAGCGTTTTTACTTCCAGTGCCACCCAACATGGCGGACAAGAATCAACTATCCTCAGTTTCCATACCGTACTCCTTCATCATGGCATGCTTATTGCGGGCTTGCCATATTCCTTTGCCGGACAGACAGATATCTCTGCCATAACCGGCGGTTCACCCTATGGCGCTTCCACCATCACAGGTGGGGATGGTAGCAGAATGCCCTCGGAAAACGAACTTGATGGCGCAAGATTCCAAGGGAAACACATCGCCTCTCTGGTTGCCAAACAACGATAGCTCCTCCATTTACTCCCCCTAACAGCCAAGATGAACGCCCTCCTTTGTGGGGGCGTTTTCTTTGTGCATACTGTGATTTCTACTTCCTTATTGCAGAAAGCACTTAACAGTTACCTCTCTTTCTTCCCCTACTATAAATCTACCTCAAACTTTGCTTATCACTCTATACACCGGCTCAAAAGTCATGCAGGCTTCCCTGCCTTCATTATGGTGCGGGTGACAGATTCCCGGTTTGGTGACAGATATGAGGGAAAGTTTGAGTTTAGCGGAACTCGATTTACGCTTTGCTTTCACTTCTGCTGTTCTCTGTGTAAAAAAACGAAATCCGCACTCCTCACCTGCCTACCCCTTGCCTATAGAGTTACCGTTGAGATGCGGTTGCGATACCCAGCACTATGCTAGGAGGCACAACCGCATCTCAAGCGTAACTGCCCAAGCAAGCCATAGGAAACACATAGCCTCC
>CALDSN010000202.1 GCA_937924555.1 uncultured bacterium
CTACACGACGCTCTTCCGATCTCATTTCCATCAACATCGGCAATGGATAAGGGAGCATAAGAACTGCTATCGGTCACAGCAATCAGATTATGCACATAAGGGAATCCGCTGATCAAATCCATATTGCTGTCAAATACATAAATGCTATTTGGACACTGCACAATTAGCTCTCCGTTCTCACTTCCAGGGATGAGAGGAGCTTTAAATATCCCCACAATCAAGGAATCCGCAGGGATATCCAAACTCACGGTACTGCCATTCCAAGTATCTTGAGCCATTTCGGTTAGCCAATACTTTTGGGAGGAGTCTCTGTGCAGAACGCTGAGTTTACCGCGGAAGTTTATTAAGTTCGCCGCTATCACGCCTTGCAGATTTATTCCCTTAAGCACCTGATGGCTTGCTTTATCCCAAACCACAACCGTGGAGGAGCTGTAACTACTAGGGTCGTTGGTATCCACGCGGTTGAGGGGCAGAGCAAGCTTGGTTCCCAAATCTACAGGGTGGCTTGCCCAATGTGCGGAGTTCTGTGTGAACACATAGCTTCTTTCTGTTGAGTTCATCATATACAAGCGGGATAGGTCATTGGTAAGCATAGGAAGATAAACACTTTCCCCATCCCATACATAGTTTTTCACAACCGGCATGCGGGCAATGGGAAATCCACTTTCCAATACCCCATCCTTCCATAGATATAGCTGCCCATCTGGCATGGGGTAGAACAGCTCATTGCCTTCCACACCATCAAAATCTACCGGTAGCGCACTAAGGGTATTCTCACCCTGAAATGCTGCTTGCAAGCTCCAGCGGAAGTTCACCGAGAAGGTCATGGTGTTGGAACTGGAGGAGATATCATATATCTCCAGAGGTACGCCACCATAATTGCTGTCAGCGATAGGCAATGAAAGCAACCCATTATGATAGCCGAAGCCGAAATAGCTGTTGTTACCATTGCGGAAGCTGTCAAAGGGTCCACCGTATCTATAAGTGTCCTGAGACACGGCATCCAGCTGTTGCAGTCCGTCTGCTTCCTCCAGATCAACCCCTTTGCGTGAAGCATCGGCATTAATCCTGTTGCGGTCGAAGTTGGCAGTGAAGTTCTCGGCGATTACATTCTCGTCAATATGCCATATCAGTAAACCAGAGCCATCCTGTAGCAAAGCACTGTTTGGCGGGAAAGGACCTCCCAATCCGGGAAGGAAGAAGTCCCACTCGCTACCGGAATAGCTATTGGTCATGAAGTTAAAGTATGGCAATAGAGATTCATCTTCTGTGGTGTTGGGATTGTCCTCATAATATTCCTGCTGTCCATCGGGCAGCAACTTAAAGCTATAACTTGGTTGGCTGGCAAAGGGATCCAGGCTGCCATCGGGGTTCTGTTGACGGTTTTCCACCAAGAAGTATTCTGTATCGGTGATAGGAATCTTATACACTCTATGAGCATCAGGGAAGTGGTTATCAAAGTGATCCACGGGGATGTTGGTACCGCTGCTACTGATAACTATTGGCTGATCCCAACCCAACAGGACACGAGAGAAGGCTGATAATTGGGCTGGAACATAACCATTTCCGTTCCATACTCCAGTACCCATTAAGCCCCAATTACCTATACCCTGGCTTCCTCCATTACTGCTATCATTATCGAACAGGGTCGGCAAGCCTATGATATGCCCAAACTGGTGTGCCAACACCCCGAAGATGCTGTATAGGTACATATCCGCATCCGTACTGGGTGGCACCGGGAAGTAATCGTGAAACTGGTCTTCCGGCACTATGGCAAGGTTGGTGAGATACTTACCGTCATTGGTGGGCACTCCGTGGTAGGAGTCATTTTGGGGGTCGAAGGCATTCTGTAGGTGCCTTCTGGTTAGAAAAGTACTCCAGATGCTTCCTTTCCTTAATCCGCTTAGGTCTGCTTCCTGACCCGCACCGGCATGAAAGATGATAATGCCTCCATACTGGTTGAAATCCACTTCGCCATCAATCATCTGCACGATATCCGGGATAAGTTGGCTAATGTTTTGGTCTATCTTTTCCGGGATGTCGTCCCCGTAATAGCCAATGGTATGGGGCATGGTTAGCACTTGGGGATAGAGGTAATATTGCAGTTCATAAGCACCATGGCTGGCATCCACAAAATACTCTTTCAGGTGTGTCATCCATCTATCAAAGAACACAGCGTCATGTGCCAGATTATCCGGGTGAGCGGGAGTGCTTTTGAAGCTTAAATCCGGGAACTGCACCCGCAGCACCAGCATATTATTGGGGATTTCATCTATGGTTCGTTTACTCATCTCGGCACTTATCGTGCTGCTTTCCACCAAAGTGGGTTCCCAAGAGCTGGGTATGGCTTTATATGCCGGAACAGGGGGCACAAGTGCACTAACCCCAACGGCAAATGCAACCGCACACACAACAAGGATTAATCTGTTTAATATTCGGAAGTTAGGCATCCAAACCACCTTTCACCTAATGAAGTATTCTGCCAAAACCAAAAACTAATCACCGGACAACGCTGCTGCCAAAACACAGGCTATGCCAATAAATCGACCCCTGCAAGTGCCGTCAATAAAAAAACCCGCCTGAGCCGCTATGTGGCAAAACTCAAGCGAGTTGATAGTTTGTTGTTATATCCTTGACTTGTGTGAATTACAGGTTCTTCCCAGCCAGAATATCTGCTTCATTGCATTTGCAAATCTTGGCATATTCATTCTGAGGTCTCCACCCACCGGTCTTCTTCTGGTTGGTGATAAGCTTGATTCTCTTAATTTCCGTATTGCATACGGGGCAGATTACTTTTCCTTCATCGGAAGTTTCGTGTGCCAACTTGGCGGTAAAGCTCTTTACTTTTCCCATTTTATCCTCTTGTTTTCTCTTATGCTCTTTCTATGTATTCACCAGTTCTGGTGTCTATTCTAATCTTTTCCCCGGCTTCCACGAAGAAGGGAACCATCAAACGCAGACCCGTGTCGGTAAAGGCAACCTTTCCGCTGCCGGAAGCTGTGTTTCCTTTTACGTTAGGTTCGCACTCGGCAATCACCTGCACCACGGTGGTGGGCAAATCAACGCCTAAAATCTCACCTGCGGGAGTGCTGAGCACCATCACTTCCATATTGTCGGCAAGCATCTTAACCTTGTCGCCCAAAATGGAGGCATCCACATGCATTTGCTCATAATTCTCGCTATCCATCAGCACCAGGAATTCACCCTCGCGGTACAGATATTCTTTCTTGGTGCGTTCCAAGCGGACTTCGTTAAAACTGTCGCTATCGCGGAAGGTGTTATCCAACACTCTGCCGGTTTTCACATTTTTCAGCTTGGTACGCATAAAGGCGGGACCCTTGCCCGGTTTTACATGCAAGAATTCCACTATTTCGTAGAGTCCATCTTTGAACTCGATTATCATTCCATTGCGGACATCAGATATTGAAGCCATGCTTAATTCCTTGTATTTAGACTGAGTGAGCCATGTTTTTGTGCAGGCAGATTTTGGCAAGGTAAATTTTGGTATAGTAGCCATTTCTGTGTTCTGTCCTGCCTGTGCGAATTGCCTGATCATTACCTAATCATTGCATGTTTCACAGGTAATGATTAGGTAATGATCAGGTAGTTCCTCCAAGAGGCATCCCTGCTATCAATAGAGTGTCATTACGGACTTACTGCGGACAAAGTCCGTAATGAGTCTGCAATGATACCGTAGTAATGTCAAGCAGGGTGGAGAAAACTAAAGAAATTGCTTGCCATAAAATCACACGCAAAAAAGGATGAATAGCAAGCCTATTGGGTTTATCCGCGGATATGGCAGGAAATGTTTGGCTATGGGAAATAGGAAAAGGATAGCTTAATAATGAAGATACTCATTATCAACTGTGGAAGTTCCTCATTAAAGTACGAGATTTATCAAATGCCGGAGAAGCAGAGCTTGGGTAAGGGCTTGGTGGAGCGTATCGGTTTGGCAGAAGGGCATATATGCCAGGAATATAACTCCCTTAAATACGAAAAGGTTATGCCCATCCCCAATCATCGGGTGGCTTTCGAGCAGATGATGTGTGCCTTGCAGGATAGTGAAAAGGGCATCCTGGACAGCATAAAGGATATTGCAGGAATCGGGCACAGGGTGGTGCATGGCGGAGAACAATATTCCACCTCCATTGTGATTAATGATGATGTTAAAAAAGCCATCGAGATAAACTGTGAGCTTGCCCCACTGCACAATCCCGCCAACCTTACGGGGATTATCGAAGCAGAAACAATCTTCAAAGGAGTGCCACAGGTGGCGGTGTTTGACACGGCATTTCACCAAACCCTTCCGCCCAGTGCCTATCTCTACGGTATCCCGCGTGAGTTTTATGATAAATACCGCATCCGACGCTACGGCTTTCACGGCACCAGCCACCGCTATGTGGCGGGGATAGCCATGGAGATGATGAAACGGAGCCCCGAGAATACAAATCTGATAACCTGTCATTTGGGTAACGGCGCATCCATCACTGCCATTCAAGCAGGCAAATCCATAGATACTTCCATGGGTTTCACCCCCTTGGAAGGCTTGATGATGGGCACCCGTAGCGGAGATTTGGACCCCAGTATTATCTTCTACTTGGAAGAGCGTGGCTTCGATTTCCACGAACTGCACAATATTCTGAATAAGAAAAGCGGTTTGCTTGGTTTATCGGGCATCTCCAGTGACCTGCGGGATATTGAAGCTGCCGCGGCAGAGGGCAATCAGGACGCTCTTGAAGCTTTGGAGACCTATGCCTACCGTATCAGGCGTTATATTGGCGCTTATGTGGCAAACCTGATTAAGGTGGATATGCTGGTGTTCACCGGAGGTATCGGGCAGCATGGGGTTAATATGCGTAAGAGAATTTGCAGCAGATTGGAGAACCTCGGAATCCACATAAACAGAGATTTAAACAGCCAGATAGGCGGGAATGCGGGGATAATCTCGCAGGAATATTCGCCCATCAGCATCCTGGTGATACCCACCAATGAAGAACTGCAGATTGCTATAGATACTTTTGAACTAATCACCGGTGAAGCCATGTCACCTTATGGGGAGACTGCAACCCGGTAGGAAATTATGATGTAAGAGCCAGACTGAGGAGAAAGCAGATGAAAAGAAACATCCTTTTGTTCCTATTTATCATGTCCATTGCGCTGTTGTGCGCTGCAGTGGGGATAACTTCCGTTAACATGGAAGATCACAACTCAGCCGTAGTGCGGGTGGTTATCGGCTTAAGTGCCGATGGAGGTTACAGCATCAATACAGGAGGAAACGGCTTGGAATTCAAGCTGGATAACTTCATCAGCAACAGCAAAGCCCGCATCGCCACCAAGGACAGCAACCTGGTAACTGCCATCGAGCAGGATGATGCGGTGCTGCGTATCAGCATCAGCAAACCATTTCGCTATGAAACCACTACCTTCAGCTATCCCAGGCGGATTGCCATTGATATCTTCAAGAAAAACCCCACAAAAGAAGAAAGGCTGATCATCGCCGATTTCTATACCGAGATGGGGAAGCTGAACAGTGCGGATAAAACCTATTCCGATTTGCATATAGACTATCGCGAGGATGCACAGATACTGTATAAATGGGCGGTTTTGCTGCAAAAACGCGGTAGCGCCAGGGCAACAGAAAAGCTTGCCCTGATCCCCACCGGCTCACCCTATTACAAGAAAGCACAAATGCTGATGGCAAAGCTGCACGGAGATGAAGAGCCTTTGCCTCCGCCTCCTCCTGCGGAACCTGAACCTGTTTCTGCACCCAAAGATACCATTGCTGCTGTGCCGATTGTGCCGGTAAACCCTGCGGAAAGTATCGCTGCACCCATTAAAGTAAAAACAAAATCTTGCCCGATATTGGGACTCTGCGGCACTTGGGGCATCGTTCCCGTGCTGTTGGTATTGGGAGTGATGCTTGCTTTGGCAGTGTTCATCTTCATTCTGGCGATCAAAATGAAGGCTCCCGTGAAACGGGATGAAATACCGATGGTGGAGAGTGAGCTTGTGCTGGATACCAAAACCATGTGCAAGATGGTAAGTAAACTGCTGTCCGATGGGTGGACAATGCGGGAGATTGCTAAGGAGCTGAAGATTAGCTTGCGTGAGGTGGAGTTACTGGTTCAGATGTGCCATAGTGGCGGTCATGAAGATTCCTAAGATAAGCCTTCTGCTTCTGCTATGGGGGTGCTTTATCCTTTCCCTTGAGGGGATAAGCTTGCCTTATGGCTCTGCTTTTGCCCCGGATGTGCATGGCGACCTGCACTATAGTCTGTTAAACTATCCCGAACGAACGCAGGATGCAACGCTGGACATATATGGGAATGGCTTATACCTTCCCTTTGCAAACTTGCCCCGATTTAGTGATGCCTTCATCGATGCCTTTCGCCCAGGGAAAGCCAGGCACAGTCTTGTCGGGTACCAAAGCCCGGACTCCCTGCTACAAGCCGAGTTCAATTTCCTTGCGGGTTATGAGTATGCCAAGGGTGAAGAAGCCTGCGGATTTATCTACAAGGGGTATTACATCAAGGCGGAAGTGGCTAAGAGATTGCACCTGAACACCTTTTGGTGGAATGGGATGTTTATGGGCGACAAGGCAGAGGCAAGGAATAGTGAATTGGCGGATGGATATATTAAGGATAGTGCAGATAAGCTACGCTTGGACAACATCAGCGCAGATATAAGCTATCATGCCCCAGCCTACACCCTTGCACTTGGCAGAGGCAAATTCCCCATAGGAAACTCCTTCAGCGGGAGTATCATCCTGAATGATGAAGTTAATGATTATGGTTACCTGCTTGCAGAGGGTATGCTTGGAGATTTCAGTTTATCCGTCCTGCATGCTTCGCTTCAGGCAGATAGTGTTTATGCAATATACAGCAGCTCTGCGGTAAATAGCAAAACATACCCGGATAAGTTCCTTGCCTTGCACCAGCTTACTTACACTCCCTCCCCAATGCTGAAGCTGTTTATGGGAGAGAGCGTAGTATATGGCAACCGAGGGATGGATATCAACTACCTTGTCCCCAATGCTTTCTGGCGAGCCACCGAGCATAATTTGGGGGATAAAGATAACATGATGGTCTTTGGTGGAGCAAGATACCAAGCTAATAATCAACTCACTTGTTATGCGCAGGTTGCTTTTGATGAATTTAGCTATAACAAGCTGTTCACCTCCTGGTGGGGCAATAAGTATGCCTTGCAGGGTGGGGTGCAGCTGATAATACCTGCTTTATCACTTTGCGCAAAGCCGTTGAAGGCAAATATAGAGCTTACGGCAGTGCGTCCCTTTACCTATACTCACTATATGAACCACACAATGTATTCGCATGATGGGCATCCTCTTGGCTATCCCAAAGGCTCGAATATTGTGGATATCAGCTTGGGGTTAAGCATCCCCCTGCCTCGTGAAGTAACGCTGATTAGCGAAGCTTCATATAGCAAGCAGGGGAGTTATGGCAGTTCTTGGCAGCAGAACTATAATGATCTGTTTGCCCACACAAGTCAGAGTGCCAAAGCGAAGTGGTTTCAAGGGGATGTAAGCAAGTTTACCACGATTGATAATGCCTTGTTGATTGATATCTTTGCGCACCACCGTCTCCTGGCGGGATGGTCGGCAAGATATGATAATGACTGGGAAAGCAAGCTGTATGCCGGGTGGCAGCTACATTACTAATAAGGAGTTACATAATGCCGATAGTGGATAGAATGGAGTTTCCCCGAAAGTATAAACTGAAAGAATATATGATTATCCTCGTTTTGGTGGCTGCGTTTGTGGGAATCATGATCCAACGGCAAAGCATCAAGCGGGTGAGGGAAGCAATCGAGATAAGCTCTGTTTCGGTGGCAAGATTTGGAACGCAATATATCGAGTTGGATTACAGCATCGTCAACAAGAGCAAGCGGGAGCAAACTGTGCGTCTTCTGGCAAAGGTATGGGACGCCCAAGGTGAGGAAATTGCCAGCGCCCTGTTTGATGTAACCCTCCAACCAACTCAAACATCACAGCGGAGCAAGATGCTGGATAAGCTAAATCGCACTCTCAAGGAAGGAGAAAAGCCCTATAAGGCTGAGATATCTCTGTATGAGAAGCGGGTGCCCTAAGAAAAACTAACAGATAAGGTGATAAAATGAACGCAGTAATGAACGCTTATGTAAACTGGGTGCACACGATGCCCATCTATTCCGCCATGGTGCAGTTTGCCATACTGGGAACCTTTGGGGAGGTTATCTCCAAGTGGGTGGTAACCAAGAGCCTTAAATACCCCTTCAGCTTTGCCATCACCGTGTGGAAGATGATGGTGTGGGCAATCCTTGCCATTGGGATAAAGTATGCCTTCAAAGGCTTTGTGGGCTATGTGGTCTATTTGGAAGAACATGGCATGTTGCCTCATTTGAACAGCTTTGGTAAGGCTTTTGCCATATCAGCCTTTATGAACCTTCAATTCGGCATCACGCTTGTGTTGGGGCACCGGGCTTTGGATAACATCCCGGAGAAGCACAAGAACTGGGCAAACCTGCATAAAGGCATCTTCTCGTTGGTGTGGTTCTGGATACCTGCGCATACCGTCACTTTCATGTTACCGGATACATACCGCATTGGGTTAGCTGCTTTGTGGAGCCTCGTACTGGGCTTGATACTGGGATTCTTCAATCGTAAGTAGCGTTTAACATATGGCTGTTTCCAGGGCTGCCCCTGCTCCCTTGCTGTTACCTGTAATTGCTTGGGCGGTTGGTATCGTCCTGATGCGCCACCTCATACTTCCTATGCTGCCACTGATAATCCTGGCAGCGGTGGTGCTGTGCTTGGCATCAGTATGGAAGCAGGGAAGAACCTACCTGATCCTGATTCTCTTCATGGTTGGTGGTTCGTTGCGCATGGGGATGCAGAGAGAAGAGGATAATCCCTTACAAACAGCTATTGAACACAAGCATAGGATACGTCAGGACATCACCTTTCAAGTTCGGCAAGAGCTATCAAGTGTGGGTAAGGTGTACGCCATTCGCTTGGAGCAAATTGGCAGGTTTCCCCGCAAAGAATCGTTGCTCTTCCGAAGCGTAAGACCCCTTATTCCGGGGGAACGTTATCGTTGCATTGCGGAGATAAACTCATTAAGCACTGATCCGGTTACACAGATATTCTCCAATCGCTATTCTGCCTTTGCCACTCAGCTTGGCAGTATGCACAAGCTTTCCCCAAGTCCTTTTCGTTACTATCCTGCCCGATTGCGCAGTATTCTGCTAACCAATCTTGATAAGAAACTGGGTGAAGATGCAGCTTGGGCAAAGGGCTTGTTATTGAGCGACACAAGCGCAAAGAACGAGTTTCGCAACGAGCTTAGCCGGGCAGGTATCATGCACCTCATTGTAGTTAGCGGATTACATGTATGGTTTATCTATTGGTTGCTGATTAGCTTGTTGCGCATAGGGATGCCACGGCACTGGGCGGAATTGTGTTTCTTGCCCCTCATCCTTATCTTCACTGCGCTAAATGGTTATGCTCCTCCGATAACAAGATCTGTGATTATGATTACCGTTACCATTCTGGCACGATGGTGGCAGCGTCCCATTTCTGATGCACAAAGCTTATCTCTAAGTTTATTGCTTATCACCCTAATCAATCCTGCCGAGCTTTTCGGAGTTGGCTTGCAGATGTCGTTTATCTGTATAGCAGTTCTTTCATATGGCTTGCCAAAGATTTATCTGTTCAGTCCTGATACCTTGATGGAGCGTCCTTTGAAGCGCTTAATGCAAAATACTTTTGAAGGGATTGTGCTTTCTCTGTTGGTTAGCCTTGCCATAGCCCCAATCACTTTGTATTACTTTGGGATGACCTCGTTCAATGCGGTTATCGGCAACATCATCGGCATCCCTCTCACCGGATTACTGATCCCTCTTTCGCTGGGTTTGATGCTGCTTGGCAAGGGTAGCTTCTTCTTCGGCAGCTTTGCATTGGCATATCGTTTCATCATATACGTTTGGGAGCAGTTTATTCTTCTCTGTTCATCCCTGCCCTTATCTATCAATTCCTATTACCTAAACCGGGACTATGCTCTTGCTTTGGCAATATTCATATTCTGGTTGTTCCTGCTTATCAGGGGCAAATATCGGGTTGCGCTATATCTTTCCCTACCGCTTCTGGGAGCAAGCTTAGCATTGGCATGGCAGCCTCTTTTGCATAGAGATGTATCGGATGTGCATCTAATGTCCTGCGGAATAGCGGACATGGCTTTGATCCGGCTCGAGGGAAACAAGGTTATCGCTATCGATACCGGCGGTGGCAAAGGGCTTTATGAATCGGACACTTCCCCCAAAGAAGAGACAATGCTGAAAGAGAGTTGGATGCAGAAAACCATGCTTCCTTGGATGGGGCGACAAGGGATACGTAAGATAGACTACCTGCTACTCACTCATCTGCATGCTGATCATTTCGGTGGCTTGCTATCTCTGCTGAAAGCTGTGCAGGTGGCAAACATCATCATCAGCGATGAAACAGCAGGGCAGGATTTGTGGAAATTCTTTAGCAGCAGAGCTTATTTTCAGCCTCAACATGTATATATTGTGCGTGATACTTGCAGTTTCCACATTGGTAAGTCACGCCTTAAGCTGCTTCATCCGGATAGTGAATATCACAGCGAAGATGAGAATGAGCGGTCTCTCGTATGCCGTCTGGATGTGGCGGGTAAGCGTATTCTTTTCACTGGGGATATCGGTGCAGCCACGGAGGAGTATCTTGTGCATAAGTACCCTTCAGAGCTTGTTTGTGACTACCTTAAGGTACCGCATCACGGCAGCAAAGGAAGTAGCAGTGCCGTCTTTCTGCGGGCAACACATCCACGTGAAGCATGGCTAAGTGCTTCCTATAATAATAGATTCGGCTTCCCGCATGCCCAAACTGTCCAACGTTATCGGGATGCCCAGATTCCAATTCGCATTACTGCCGAAGGAAGCATCCGCACCATGCTAAACACAAAATGATTGACAAAGCCACAGCCTGCGAAAGAGTTAGCTGCGTAAGGAAGATAAACATGAAGCAAACCAGAGAGAGCTTGGGCTTGGATAAGCTGTTCAGCCTGATTGATGCTGCCGGAGATTTCGGCAACGCGATGAAGCGCAACAAATTGGCACACCCTCACAATAAACTTAAGGATGTGCAGGAGGACTATCATCGCTGTGCTATGTTAATAAGCGTGTTGGAGCAGAATCCCGCAACGGCTGCGAAGTTGGAGGAAATCTTCAGCCATCTGCAGGAACTTCCTTTGGAACATTACAGGCAAACGAATCTACTGCAAATGCACGAGCTATTCGAGCTTAAAAGCTTCTTGTGGCAATACCGGAGGCTGTGTAAAGAATTAGAGAAAGCTGGATTAGGAACTCTACACCCCCTTCCCAACATGGATGAGCTTTTTAATCTCTTGGATCCGGAGGCAAATGGCTTGCCCGGGTTCCGCATTTCACCGCTCTATTCATCTGTGCTAAGCGGTTTGATAGATAGACAATACGCCATCTCATTGCAACTTAAAGCAACCCGCAAGCATGATCTGCAAGAAGCTGCTGCAATCCTGAGTGTTTCCGGCTTGAAGGATGAATTCGTACTGTCACGTAATAAACAAGATGCGATAGCCAAACTGCTTGGCAGCAACCTGTTTGTACTAACTCAGGAAAACCTTGCCAATCTCAGCTTCCGCTTGGCTGATTCCCCACAGGCTTTGGCACTAAAACAAGAGCTTGAAGCCATCTCTGTGCAAATAAAAACCGAAGAAACCCTTATCTTGAGTGAGCTAAGCACCAAAGTGCTCTCCTTCTTTGAAACACTTGTAATCGCCTGGCACAGCACAAAGGAGCTGTGTTGGGTCTTTATGCGAGCAGTGTTCGCCATATCTTATCATTGCTGCATCCCCAAGCTGCTGGCTTGGGATGAAGACAGCTTTCCCGGGATTAAGCTTTGCGCAGCCGTTAATCTGCCTCTTAAGCAACATCTGGGGCAGCGTCATCATGGCTATCAAGCCTTGGATATCCACCTGGATAATGCCATAAACCTTATCACCGGACCCAACATGGGAGGGAAAAGCACTGCGCTTATCACCATCGGGCAACTCTGTTACCTTGCCGGTTTGGGCATCCCGCTGCCTGCCAAATCAGCTTCCTTACCCCTCTATGACCAAATTTACTACAACCATGTAAGCTACGATGGCAGCGAAACCCTCAGTTCTTTTGGCAAGGAAGTAGTAGCTTTTGTGACGGCTCTGAACAAGAAAGGACGCAGCCTCATGCTGCTGGACGAATTCGCCAAGGGCACAAACCCCACCGAGGGTGAGGCACTGTGTGTGGCGGTGATAAAGCACCTTTCTAACACCGAGCACAGCTTAGTGGCAGCCACTCACTTCAGCGCACCCACCAAGCTGCAGGGCATTGCCCACTTCAGCATCAAGGGCATCTCGGAGGATAGCTTTAAACGCCTTGCCAAGCTTGATGCTGCGGACATGAAGCAACGCCTGAAACTGCTCTCCGAGGCGATGGACTATAGCCTTGTTCCCCAAAAGACAGCCACTCCTCCGCCACGATGCGCATATAAGATTGCATCACTGCTGGGGATGCCGGAGGAGATTACCGGAATATTGCCAAACCAAGAGGATGATGAGAAGTGAATAAACTAAGCGTTAAACAAGCCACCGAACTTGCCCTGGAAGTGGGCAGAATTATCCTGCAAAGCGGCGGTACCACCAACCGGGTGGAGAAGATGATGCTAAAGGTCTGCAAAGGGCTTGGCTATCCAAATACGGAGTCTTTCGTTACTCCCACCGGCATCTTCATCAGTGTAAACGATGCTGAGGGAAGCATCAGCACCAGCATCAAGCGCATCGAAAATCGTCGCATTGACCTTGGTAAAATAACCCGCGTCAGCCGCTTGGTAAGCTGTTTGGAAGAAAAGCAGAATTGCCCCGAAGGCAAAGCGGTGATGGATGTAAACTCCTTTCGCAAAGAGCTGAATGCCATAGATAGAGAAGAGGCATGGCCCGGATGGCTTCGCAATTTATGCGGTGGCGCCACCAGCGGATTCTTCTGTCTGCTCTTTGGCGGAGCGTGGATGGAATTCGCCATTGCAGTGCTTATCGGTATCATCGTTAGCTATGGCATGAAGCTATTATCCCGTTTGGCGTTCAATAACTTCCTGCTAAACGCCATCGCAGCCGCCCTCATCGTATGCATCGCCAAGAGCATGGATTACTATATCCCCTACATCAGGCTGGACAACATTATCATCGGCGGCATTATGCTGCTGGTGCCGGGCTTATCCATCACCAACGCCATCAGGGACACCATGAGCGGTGATTTGGTCTCCGGCACTGCCCGGGGAGTAGAGGCTTTGTTCATCACCGTGGGCATCGTGGCAGGAAGTGGCACCATGCTTAAGCTATTCTCGCTGTGGGGGTATTGATATGCGACCATTTGACACTCTCACTCTGATGCAGTTTTGCTGGGCTTTTCTGGCGATTCTGGGCTTCTCCATCCGCGTAAACCTGAAAGGGATAAAGATATTTTACACTGCCCTCAGCGGTGGTTTATGTTGGGCATTTTACCTTATCGTATTGTATTACAGCAATTCAGTGTTGTTCTCGGTGTTCATTTCGATTATCTTAGTATGTATCTATGCGGAGCTTGTGGCACCCAAGTTGCGAACCCCTGTTTCGGTGTTTGTAACCTGTGCCATCATTCCATTGGTGCCGGGGCGTGGACTCTTCGAATCCATGCAATACTATATCGCCGGCAACAATGTTCAAGCATCCAAGAGCATTCTGGAAACCTTGTTGATTGCGGGAACCATCTCCATTGCTATCGCGGTGGTGTCTTCCGTAACAAACATCTGGCTCAAGATGCTCAATAGATTCTAAGGAGATAAAGAAACATGTATAAATCAGTGAAACAACAAAACTTGGAAGCTCGCATCCTGAAGCTTCTTTCCGGCAAAGCCCTTAAAACGGCTGAGCTTATCTTTAATGACCCCGAACTGCAGGCTGTGCAGGAATATGCCAATATCGTATCCATTAAGCGATTGGGGTATAACGACCACGGTCCCGTGCACATGCGCACCGCCACCCTGAACACCATCAAGATGTTCATGCTGCTTCACGAAGCCGGCATCCAAATGAATCTGGAAAAAGAGGAAGTGGGCACTGCTGACGATTCGTTAACCGCCGTGATCATGGCTTCCCTGCTGCACGATTTGGGCATGACCATCACCCGCGACAGCCATGAACTGCTAAGCATCCAACTTGCTACTCCATATATCGATAGGATACTGGATGCCCTGCACGAACCGGGAGATTTGATGACCAAAACAGCCATCCGCTCCATCGCCATCGAAGGCATCTTTGGGCACATGGCAACCCGCAAGATACACTCGCTGGAAGCCGGATTGGTGCTTATCGGTGACGGCAGCGACATGGAAAAGGGCAGAGCCCGCATCCCCAGTATGCTCTCCATGAAGACCAGAGTGGGCGATATTCACCGCACCTCAGCCTCTTCCATCCAAAAAGTGAAGATTAGCAAGGGAACTGAGAAACCCATCTGCATCACCGTGGAAATGACCGCCTCCGTGGGCTTTTTCCAGATTGAGGAAGTGTTTTTCCCCAAGATTAACAATAGCCCTGTGAAGCCCTATATCGAGCTTTATGCCGGGGTTATCGACCGCGAGATGCTGCGGTATCTGTAATAACTAATCCATCAACCAAGCAAGTGGGGGATACATTCTTCCCCCATTCCCCGTGCTAGATACCCCTTTGTCACCTTTTATTATAATCCCTTTCTACACCTTTCTCTCAAATCACTTATCGTTTGTTTCCCCCTAATTGTAACATCAGCTCAGCACCTCATATTTCCGAGGTGATTCCCTCATCCCACCCGGGAGTCACGAGGGAGTCACCCAAGAATGACGTGGCATTTTTACCATGAGGATACGATAAACATAGGTTGATATATAAAAAGAGGAGATAAGAAGGAGAGGTGATGGTTAAGCGGTAAACGTTAGACGTTAAACGAGCTGCGCACATTTCAGATTAGTAAATTAACAGGTTAATGGGTTAATGATAAACGAGCTGCGCTCACTTCGAAGATGCAGGGATATTATGCACATGGTAGAGTAGTGTGGTGTTCTTTATTTAACACAGAGAAGAGCAGAGCGAGGGCAGAGAGAAGCAGAGGGATTGAGGTTAATGAGTTAATAATGCAATGTAGGGGCTTTCCCTATGTGTCTGCCCAATGAATGCTCATAGTAAAAAACGGTATCCTGCCGTTAAGCCCGGAGGGCGAAATCCCATAGCGACGGGTTCGGAGCATTGCGAAGCAATGCGCAGACCCTCGTCATGGTGCCCCGAGATATAAGCCCCTAAGGGCGACACAAATGGATTAACAAAGAGGAGGGAGAAGAAAAGGAAGCTTAGATGTTAAAAGTAAGGTGATAGGCGTTAGACGTTGAGAAACCGTAAATAGATATGACTATCACTTATATCTATCATAAGAGCCCCAACGGTAGGACATTTTTGATAGAAAAATGGCATGAAAAACATACCTCCCCCCACCGGCAAAGAAGAAGGGACACAAGCTTTCCGCTGTGTCCCTTGCATGTTATATTTGCTATCTTATGGCAGAGTTGGTTTTTGTTATTCCCTTTCGGCAAGCCTGCGGGAGAGTACCGCCAGGGAGGCAAACATATCCACATACTCCACGATTATGTCCGCAGGGACGATAATCTTGTGGGGCGTGAAGTTCCAAATGGCTTTTATTCCACTATGCACCATGATGTCCGCAATCAACTGCGCTGATTCCGGGGGCACGGTGATAATCCCAATGCGGATGTGTTCTTTCTGCGCCATGGCAGTGAAATCCAGGGCAGAAAACACGGGGATACCATGCACCACGGTATCAATCAGATCCGGGTTGTTATCAAAGCCGGCAACAATGGAAAGTCCCTTTTGGGCAAACTCCTGATATCCCAAAAGAGCCGAACCAAGGTGTCCCACTCCCACCAGAAAACTGGCAGAGGTGTCGTTCCAATTAAGCAGGTTTTCGATGGCGGCATAGAGTTTATCCACGTTGAAACCGCTTTTGGGATTGCTCTGCACATCGGTGTAGGCAATGTCCTTGCGCACCAAAGTTTGGTGCACATCGGCAAAAACGGATATCTTGGTGGTGCTTACTTCTTTCAAACCGGCACGCTTCAATTGGCGGAGAACCTCCAGGTATTGGGGCAAGCGTTTGATGGTGCTGGTGGGGATTTTAACCATGCTATGTCCTTATTCCACAGGGAAGGAATTGATAAACGAAGTTATGTGTGCGCTGGAGAGGATTGTTCCGACAACCATCACGACCACCATCACCAGCTTGAAGTAGTCCTGTGCTTTCAGCATACTTACAAGCTCCAGATTACGGGAGAGGTAGGCAGAAGCAGCGTAGAACTCTTCTCCAATCAGGGTATAGTCACAGGTGGTGATGAAGAAAGGTACCTGTGTGATGGCGTCTGTCGCAGCTATTTGCACAGCTCCGGCTTGGTTACCTGTTTCTGTCAGCAACAGGGCTTCTGCATTGAAATAGCCCATGTAGAACACGGTTGCCACACGCTCACGCACGGTGATGCCGTTTACCCCGGCGCAGAAGGGGAATTGGTCGCCGGAAACATAGAAGATGTTGTTTTGGTCAAAGGCATCGCTGCGTCCAACTTCGCTATAGGCACTTTGCACAATCTCTTGAGCCATGGGAAGCACCATATAGTCACAATGCGGGGAGATGAGGCGAATATCGAACTCAGCTGCTTTCTTCGCTATTTGGCTAAGAATCATCATCGAAGAAATGGTGCACACATCACCCAGAGTTCCCCAACCGGGGACAAACATCAAGGGTCTGCCCATTTCTGTGGCTCTGCCGATGGCGTTATCTATCTCATGCAAACCTGCGATGGGACGGATATACACATCTTTGCGACGGGTTTGGATTATGGCAAAAACCAACAGCAATCCAAAGAGGAGAGTGGCTACAAAGGTCATAAGCTTGGTATCGTCCAATATCTCGCTATATGGCATGAACCACTGGTTCTTTTTGTCGTCCACATAAGTGTCGCTAATCACAAACGCACCGTTACCATCTGTCTTAAGCACTCTGTAGGCATAGCTGCGGAAGTTCTTATCCCGTTCTTTCAGCATAATTTTCAGCCATTGTTTGTTATTCTTGGCTTCCTTGGCTTTCAGGTAGGTGGGGTGCTTGGTGATGTAGTTGTAATTTGCTTCCATGCCCTGCAATTGGGCAGTAAGGGAATCCGGAGCAGAACCGGCGGGATCGGCTTTGATGGCAGCTTTTATCTTGTCTATCTCAGCTTTGGTATCTGCCAGGTCTTTCTCCATTTTGTCTTTGAATAACGGGATAGCCAACGCAAAGCCGCTATCAGGGACAGCATCGATGTTGATTTGAGTATTTAAGATAAGCTGTTTGCTCTTGGCATCATAACCGGTGATTTGCTGATACAACACATCCTCGTAGGGTATATTGTGATCGTAGGCACGGGTAACGGCATTGGTGCGGTTTCCGTACATGAAAGCGGGATCAAAATGGTTGCGGGTCATCACATCGATGTATTCTTTGCTGATTGGTTCACCCGCAAGCATCAGGTCTTTGCCCTTGAACAGCTTGTTCACCTTATCGTAAACCACGGTTTGCTCCGTGTAATCTTGTTCAAAGGTCTTGTTTCTATCTACTTCCATTGCGATTTGCAGGCGGAAATCGGATAATCCCACATAAGCTTTGGGAAGTTTGAAGACCAAGGACTTATCCACGAAGAACTCGTCCTTCTCACCAATCTTTTTGCCGTCATTGGTAAGGAAGGTGAAGCGCAGGCGGTCAATCTTATGATGCTCGTTATCCGCCAGTTCATAGTTTACGCGAATTGATTTCTTGGCAGGGTTGGTGAAGCTGGCGCTCACCATATAGGCAACGGGCTTACCCAGAGATACTATCAGGTTATCACCCTTGTCGTTGTTTTTATCAACAACCGTAAGCTTGGGAACTGATGGAAGTGTGGACGAATCAATCACCCGGAAGTGTTTGGCTGCCACGGCTGCGCTTTGCCCATAATAGTCGCTATATGACAGAACAGCTACATAGTCGTCCATATTTGCAGGAAGTGTGATCCCCTCGGCTTTGGTATCGACCTGATGGTATAGGGTTCCGGGAGTGTAATAATGAGGTAGTTGGAATAGCTGAGTAGCGGAGGTTTGCCAGTTTTCCGGCAAGGCGGTTGAACCGGGGGTGGTGATGCTCTTGGGTACAATCCAACCTTCCCAAAGGGCGATATCCGGGCTGGAAACAGCAGGAACCCATTCGAAATTCATGGTGCCCTTATCTGCTACGTAAGTGCTGAAGAGAATGGCAGAATTATCCGGTGCATTATCCTCGGGCACAATCTTTTGGATTTTGGCATGGGGAAGCAGTTTACCGCGTTCGTTTACGCCTAATACCGTATAGTAGTATTCCTGTCCGGCAAGTGGATTAGCAAAGATGTATTCGAAGTTATACATCTTTATTCCGGTAAGGATGTCTTCTTTATCCTTGATGGGATGGGCAGCTTTATAAAGCTTGCTATTCTTTATGCCGCCGATGAAGTTGTAACGTCCAACAAGAGAGCCTAACAGCTTAGGATCTTGCGGGAATTTGCGATAAAGCGGGCTTTTAGCATCCTGTTGCTTTTCTTTCTTCATTTTCGTGGGGGCACTCTCGAACTCAATCAGAGGTTGGTCACCACGGTCATAGTAATATAAAGCCGGTGCCATAACTCCCATTTTGGGGTCGACATCAACTGTGGTAAGCAGGAAGAGGCTATCGGGCGAAACACCACGATAGACATTATATTGGATTATGCGATGAGACTTATCCAGAGGCTTCCATTTCAGGATTATTCCCGCACCATCATCAAAGGGCATATCGGAAGCTGTGAAATCCGATATCTGTCCCTTAACACTGTCCGGTTTTGCCTGGTCGTTACTGACTAAAGCGAGGGTAAGCAACAAAGCTGCACATAGGGCAAGCAAGGCTTTTTTCATATTCATTTCCTTTGAAATCACCAGGTGGAACGAAGCGTAACTTCGTCCCACTCCAGTAAGTTCAATGCTGCTTTATTTCAGCAACCCCATAACATCATTAACCAAGAATTGGATACGGCCGATTAGCAGGGAGATACGAGCCATCACTGTCATACCAAAGGAAGCACCAAAACCAATCATCATATACCACTTACCGACGTTTACAAACTTCCCATAAGCACCACTATGAGCTTTGGAGAAGAAGAAATAGAGCAACACTGCAATGGTGCCGATGAAGATAAGGAAGAGGTTAACAGTCTCAATGGGCACCATACCCTGGCGCATTTGCACCAAGATGGAGGCATGAATACCGAGGGGCACACCCATACCGATGGACATCATGGAGAAGGCAATCGGATAACGGGAGAGCCAACCAAGCTTACGGGAAAAGCGGAACAGATACAGAGTACCCAATATGGCAGGGATAATCAGGATGAAGTTATGCTTCAACACAATTGGTTGCCACAGGAAGGGCACAAAAATACGTTCGTAAGTAAACACCAAGCCATAGCCGAGGGATATACCCACCAGCAATTGCTCGGACATCTGATAAAAGGGGTTGTCCTTGTACAGGAAGGAGAAGATACATAAGGTGAAGAAGGCACCTACCAAGTTACTCATTAATTCAAAAGACATTGTTTCCTCCCCTTAGTTCTTTGCAGCTTTGGCTTTCTGGATGAAATAACCAATGTTACCCAAGATGATAAACACAATTATCATGATGTGAGCAACGGACTGCGCATTCATGCCTATACGGGCAACCTTGAATTTGTATATGGTGTTGCGGGTTAAACGGTTGATATCGGCAAAGGCAATCTCACCCATTTGATCTCTAAGCTCTGGAGTAATCTTGGTGACATCAATCACGACATTATCCCCAGATTGCTCTTTCAGATTGTTAAAGATAGCTGCTTGAGCAGGATACTTGGCGATGAAGCTATCATACTCCTGCTGTGAGAACTCAGCTTTGGTTTGTGTAGTTATCTTAATCAGCTTTTGGGTGCTTTCATCGTTCAGGATTTCTCTACCGAAGGGACGTCCCGGAAGTAGTTTGTTACCTTCCGCATCCACTTTGATGCTATAGTCGCGACCAGGTTCGCGATAGGCAGCAAAAACATCCACCATCTTCTCATATTCAGCTGCGCCTTTAAGACCGGCAAGCATACCGATAAGCTGACCGGATTGCAGGTAGGGATATTCGTCGGCAGCCATAACCGCGGTAACACCGACAGCGACATTCAAGCCGAATTTGGGGCGGGCATAAGTGAACCATGCACCACCGGCAGCGGAACCGGAGAACTCTATCACCAGGTTCATCTCGTTATAATTTGTTATACCGTTCATGATGGGCAGGCTTTCCAGTTTACGCCCTTCTGCATCGGTGCTGATGGTGGTGGCGATGTTATCGCCCATACCAAGAATCATGGCAAGGGCTTGGGGTTTGTAACCAAAGTTACAATAGTCCACACCGCTCTTGATGTCCGGGTATTCCTCTTTCACATTGTTGATTGCAAAGTCGATGATGGGTGCAGAGGTGGGTGACCAGGTGAGGGCAAACACCTTAATGTTGCGCTCAAAGCAATGCCTGAGGATTGCCACTTCCATGGGATACAGCTCCGGCATAGTGGAGGCATCGTGGATAACGCTTAGCAGGATAGCACGGTCTTCGCGTCCGGCAAAGGAATCTATCATCTGATACAAGTTCTCGGTTGGAGGAGAAGTAACATTATCAGAGTTATATGGAATCATCAGGGGGATAATGATAGCAAGAGCAACCACTATATAGATATAGCGGCGGTCCAGCTTCTGAATGCGTTCAAAAAAGTTCATCTTCATCTCCTCCTTATCAATCCCCGCCACCCAAATAGGAGCGCTCAATACCAAGTAATATCTTTAGCGAGGTGGCGACTGAGCCCAGACCCACACCCAAGGCGATTCCGCGCTTGGAAGCGAGGTTTGGCACATCCAGAATCCACTGCGACACGGTGGGCAAATGCTTGGAGATTTTCACGCCAAGGGGAACCTGAGCCAACATCACAAATATGGCAGCAGCGAGCAGCACCGTAGCTTCCAGTGAGCGAGCACGGAAGGCTTTGTAGGCGGCAGAAGCCATATAGAAAGCAAGCAGCGAGAACATCGTGGCACTCATAGGCATCTGCATGTTCTCGAACATCCACATCAACAAGCCACCTTTCTGCATACCGCCAATTAAGCCGGCAAGGGCTGTGACTATGAACCCGGCAAAGAAGAAATAGCTATATTGCCACTTTGGTGCCCGCCGTTTAATCTTGCTGCTGTGCATCATAGATAAACTGATTATGCCCAATAAGGCGGCAAAGGGAGCAGAAGCATAGCTCCATGGAACGTAGAACTTATTATAGAAGTCATCCTGGAGGAACTTGTGGGGGCTGAAAGCATACGCCACGAAGATAAGTCCGCCAAAGATTACGATGAATAATGGTATTGTCTTTTTCATATAAGCCTCATTTATTTAAGCGGTAGTAAGTCGTTTAATCCGGTGAACTGGAAAGTGGAAAGCACGGCACCTGCGATCATCACGACCAAGATAAAGAACTTAAAGTAATCCTGTGCTTTCAGAGTTCCCAATAACATTGGTTCTCTATTCAAATAGGCAGAGGCGGCATAAAGCTCCTCTCCGATCAAGGTATAGTCGCAAGTGGTGATGAAGAACGGCACCTGGGTAACAGCATCGGTTCCGGCAATCTGCACAGCTCCCACGGCGTTTCCTGTTTCTGTCATCAACAGTGCTTCTGCAGCGAAGTAACCCAGGAAGAAGTTGGTTGCCATGCGCTCACGAATCATGAAACCATTCACACCGGCAACATAGGCAAACTGGGCATTGGTGAGGTAGAACACGCTATTCTTATCGAAGGTATCGGGTCTGCCGACAGAATAGTGTGCCTCACGCACGATTTCCTGGGCTATGGGCAGCAGGATATAATCATAACACGGCACGATGAGCTTGGTGTCATATTCTGCAGCACGCTTTGCCACCAACCCCAGGATACCCATGGAAGCGATGGTAGCCACATCTGCCAGACCACCGATACCCATGCAATACAGCATCGGACGACCCATTTCTGTAGCTCTGCCGATGGCATTGTCAATTTCCTGAATACCGGCGATGGGGCGGATATACAGGTCTTTACCACGCTTTGCCAGGTTCACAAAGACCAACACCATAGCACCGAACAACACCGTGGCAAAGAGGGTGACTATCTTGTTGCGGTCAAACCACTCGGAAACAGGCTTCAGATATTTAATATCTTCTCCATCCTTGGGCATCTCGCTTTCCACAAACATTCCTTTACCATCGGTTTTCACCACCTGATAGCTGTTATATCTGCTATAATCTTCACGGATTTTGGCAATATAGCGCATGCGACTGCGTTTGCTCTTTATCGCATTGGCTTTCTTAAGCTCTGCATTTTCGCTATATGCGGCAAGCTGTTTGCCCAAGCGCTCAATTTGGCTATCAATTTGAGCTGCCATGGCGGGATCCGGCACGGCTGCTTTTTGCGCTGTCATCTCTGCTATTTGGGCTTTCAAATCATCCACTTTCTTCTTGGCTTGGCTTGCGCCAAGTTCCGGGAAGAGGCTGGTTTCTATTCTTGTTTCGTTTTTCTTGTCATAAGTGAGGTCTATATCGGCAGAAAGCAGTGCCAGCGGAGTCTTGATATCTCCTGCTTTAAGCTTTCTGGCTTTACGTTCCATTCCTTGGTTACCTTGAATAAGGGTAATCAAAGAATCTCCCTTGGCGAAGCTGAAGCCCATAACCGGCTTTTGCAACACGCTGGGATAGGGAATGGTTACATCAAGGTTGTTATCGAAAGAAGTGTTCTTTTTCACCAAACTCAAGCTAGGGGATGCCACGGCCTTGCGATACACCACATTGCTTATTTTGGAGACATCCAGTCCATTACGATACAAAGCTTTGGTGGGCATAATCGTCATCATGGAGCTGTCGAACATCATGTCTTGTTCCAGCACATAGTCTTTGGGTATTTCCGGTACTCCCTTCATGGTCATCTTCACCCGGAAGCCCTTCTTGTAATCATAATCTTTGGGAAGCTTCACCACCAGCTTGTTGTCCTGGTAAAACTCGTTCACCTTGGCGAAAGCAGTCTTGTCACCTTTCTTGAAGAACTCAAAGTAGATGTTTTTAACCTTCTGAGTCTCAGTTTTGTTAAGCTGATAGTTCACCCGGATTTTGCTGAATTTATTATCCAGAGCTGTGGTTTTCACCACAAAGCAGATTGGATTGTCCCATGTGACAGTGAGACGGTCACCCTTGTCATTCGGCTTATCGTCTATAGCAAACTTTGCCATGGGAGGTAAGGCGGCACTGCTGCTCATTCTGGGGACAGACAGCGGAGAGAAACTGCTAAAGCCATCATAGTCCATCAGCTCAAGGCTGTAACGTGCATTGGCAAAAGCGGTAACCGGCATCTCGGTGGGGATGTTGACACTGGTAAAGTTCTTCAACGAGCCGCTACCCACTCCACCTTGGGCTATTACATTGGTTTTGCCCTGCAGAACTTCAGGATTTTGCTTCATGGCTGCCCACATCGTATCACTGATGGCAGGAAGCTGATGGATGCGATATTGGGCTATGTCGTCTTTGTATAGGGGATATTCCCACTCAAACTGCATGGTTTTCTTGTCTTCCAAAACCACACTGTACAGTGCAGGTGAGGGATCGGGAGGATTGGGCAGGGGGGTACCGGCAGTTATCTCAGCCGGTTGTTGGAATTTGTTACGCTCATTAACCGCCACCACAGTGTAGTAATACTTTTCTCCGGGCTTCAGGAAGCACAACACGGATTGTTCATTATCCTTCAAGCCGGCATAAGTGTCTCCGCTTTCCGGAATCTTTCCATCCGGTCCGGGTGTGGTGGGCTTATCTGTTGTGAACTTTTTGCTGGAATAATAGTATTTACCTTTGTCCACCATGGATAGCAGCGAGAACTTGCCTGCCATTTCGGACAGGAAGGGAATGTCGCGGGGCATCTTGCGATAAAGTGGACTCTTGGCATCCTGTTGCTTCTCTTTCTTGAGATGGCGGGGGGATGTTATATCAATGAATTCTGATCCGGCATTGTCATAATAATACATCTTCTCCGAGGCAACCCCTATCTTTACGTTGACGGGGATAGCATCGAGGAAGAATAGTTTATCCGGACTAACTCCGCGGTAGATGCGGTATTCAATTATCCTCTTGGAACGTTCCAATGGCTTCCAGGACAACACCAATCCGCTTCCGTCATCCGCAAGCACATCATTAACCTGAAAGTCTTTCACAACAAACTGATCTTTGTCTCCCTGCTTTTGTGCAATAATCACCGTGCCAAGCACTGTGAAAGCCAATAGCAGGAGTAAGATCAAACGACGTCTGTCCAACCTCATACGCTGTAACTCCTATTCTATGAATTAATTCTCATACATTTCTACATCTGTCCAAAGGCTGTAACCGTGCCAATTGTGTCAATCTCTTTTTTATAGGGCAGGCTTCGCCACGGTAAATCAACCAGCTCACCTGATTTCGGTACTTACCTGAACTTCTGGTGGTACACGGATTGCTCCAATTGTTTGACTCAGTGGCAGCACAGACATTGAGCATTCCCTATAGCTTGCCTATTGATATACGGTAGAGATGCGGTTGCAATACCCAGCACTTTGCTGGGAGGCGCAACCGCATCTCAAGCGTAACCCCATAAGCAAGGGTTTAGAAAGAGTATATCGGATCTGTGTGTCTGCCAGATGAATACACATGGTAGAAACGGCACAGCTCTTTTCCCGCAGGGGAATCTAGGCGTGGGTTTTAACCCACGT
>CALDSN010000203.1 GCA_937924555.1 uncultured bacterium
AATCCACCCCATTCATATAGGGCATGGTGGTATCTGTTACCACCACATCTATGCGGGAGTGATACTTGGCAAAGTGCTCGTAAGCTTTACGCGGATCGGTGAAACCCTCCACCTTGTATCCCATGCGCATCATTCCTTGGCGGAACACATTCACCAAGCTAGGTTCATCATCCACAAACATGATGCTTTCCGTTCCAGAGGAATCAACTGTCTCCACCACTTCCGGCATCCCCTGATGCCAGTTATCGGGAGTATATTGGGGCAGGTAAACGGTAAAGGTGGTTCCCATCCCCAGTTCGCTTTCCACTCGCACAGCTCCATGATGACTTTGCACGATGCTATGCACGATGGACAGCCCCAAGCCTGTACCCTCATTGGCACTCTTGGTAGTGAAATAGGGATCAAAGATGTGGTCAACAATACAGGGGTCTATACCTGTACCGTTATCCCGCACGGATATCTTGAGATATTGGCATTGTTCCAGCTCCGGGAAAGCCTGCATATCACGGCTGCGGAAAGAAACGGATTCCACCGACACTTCCAACAGTGCACCTTCACGGTGCAGAGCATGCATGGCATTGGTACCCAGATTTATGATGATTTGGTGTATCTGCCCGGGAACTGCGATAACGGTGCTTTTCTCAGCATCATATCTTTCCTTGATCTTGATAGAACGCGGCAAGTATGAACGCAGGAAGCGTACCGATTCTTTCACGTGATCTACCAGCTCGATAACCTCGGTCTTGGATTCCTCCTGACGCGAGAAGGAGATGAGGTGGCTTATCATTTCTTTGGCTCTGGTGGCAGATTTAAGCACTTCCAGGAGGTTCATGGCAGAGTCGGACTCTGGATCCAAGTCATCCCCTGCAAGCTCGGTATAGCCAATAATCGCGCTTAGGATGTTATTGAAGTCGTGCGCAATGCCACCTGTTAACCTGCCAATGGCTTCCAAACGCTGAGTGCGTTTAAGCTGCTCATCCCGCAGTATTTCGAAGGTCACATCCTTGCAACTGGCTATTATGCTGGAAAGCCGCCCATCATTGTCGATAACCGGTTTCACCACCATATCCAAGGTAATCTTGGGTCCATCCTTGCGAATCATATCTATCTTGCCATGCCATGGCTGCGAGGAGCGAACCCTAAGCCAGGATTGTTTCATCTCCATGCGGCTGGTAGGCTCGAAGGGCAGATACTCAAACGGTTTATCCAACAGCTCGATGCGGCGATACGAAGTTATCTTCTCGAAGATGGTATTCACATACTGAATAATCCCTTCCGGCGAGAAAATTATAATCCCCTCACCTGCTTGTTCAATTGCTTGGAACAGCACATTCAGGTTCTCATCGGTCTGTTTTTTATGTAAGGCAAAAGCAATCTGTTCGGATACAGATTCCAACAGGAGCTTATCCTCTTCGTTATACAGATCCACCTGGGTGTAGGATTGCACCACCAAAGCACCGATAACCTTGCCCGAAAGCACCAATGGCACTCCCAGGAAGTTCTTGCATTCATAGCCCATAAAGCCGATGTCCTGGGTGCGTTTCTTCACCGCGTCATAATCCAGCAATAGTGTCTTGGCTTCGCTGATAATCTGCGCGGTTAGTGACTTGCTGTCATCTGCCACCACCGGTGAGGAATCCTCGTTCATTTCGTCAACAAGGTATGGGAAGGTAATCAGATTGCTCTTATTGTCATACAACGCAATATAGAAGTTGGTAACATCAATCACTCTGCCCAAAGAATCGTGGATTGCCTGGAACAGGTCATCAAGCGACACCTCAATATTCACCGCATAGATCGGAAGAGCGTCGTGTAGGGAAAGAGTGTAGATCTCGGTGGTC
>CALDSN010000204.1 GCA_937924555.1 uncultured bacterium
ATATCCCATTATATGCATCAGCACATTTTGATGCTTGCTTGGAGTGGCAGGTTTTGCTATAGCCGTCATCAGTTCTATATAGTATTGTTGCATCACGCTTTTTAACTCTGTTTTACTTACGCTTGCCACAAGCTTACCCATGCTGCGGTAATGCACCACGCTATGGGCCATGATAAGTAGCTTGTGGGCGGTATGAAAGCTCACCAAACTCCCCACAGTAGGATTGTTCTTCTGCAAGCTGTTCCATCTGTGCTGCACAAATATCCGCTCTATGAAGTTCTCCCGCAGCACGGGATCGTGCAATCTGCCTTCTTCCTCACAGGGTAACAGAGGATTAGCTTGCATGAATACCTTTGCAAACATCCCCACCCCCTTTTTTACGGCAGCCCCACCCTGAGCCGGATATACTTTTACCCTCTCCATACCGCTGGAGGGAGATTTACTTTTAAACACATATCCGCATAACTCTTTATCAGCCAGTTCCGCAACTCTTCGCTTGGAATAAGCTTGCATCCTTTCGGTGTGATCAATCCCCGTTTTCTGTGTTAAGAGTCTGGGGTTGTCGATATCACCAACCAAGCGCATCGCTTCCCGGGGAACCGGCAAACCGCACTCCAGCTCAGGACAAACGGGAATATAATCCACCCACTCACCAAGAGTTTCAACCAGCCAGTTATCGTATTTATGTCCCCCGTCATAACGCACATTATTGCCCAATAGACACGAAGATATCCCCAGTTTTAGCTTAGTTTGCTCCATAACGCAATCCTTTAGAACATAGCCTGCAACAGCTCTTCCAATTCCACCGCTCCAAAGAAGCTTTGGTAACCCATACGGGTGAATACTTCCGCCACTGCATCCCGTTGATGGTTGATACCCATTAAGCCATGCTCCAATTCTGCTGTATCTCTGGAACTGAAATAATCCCCAAAGATTCTCACTTCTTGGATTATTCCCTTTTCCACCTGCAGATATAGCTCAATGATGCCCGCTTTACAGCGCAATTCGTGCGAGAGGTTATATTTGGGTGATTTGCCATAGTTCCATTCCCAAGTGGCATATTTACTGTCCACAAGCTCCTGGATGCTTGCCAATTCTGCGGGTGAAAAAGTATAATCCTTAATCTCCGGATACATGCTATGCACCTTTGCCTTAACCAGAGAGATAAAGGTTTCCAATTCCAAAGGAGCGCTAAGGTGCTCGGACACATTGGTTACCCTGGCACGCACCGATTTAACCGCTTTGTCGCTGAATTTATGCGGTTTAACCTTTAGTGCTGCACTTAAGTCTCCCATTTTACTACTGAACAAGATGGTGCCATGTTGCAAGGTTTTACCAAAGATATAGGTCTTGGCATTCCCTGAGAACTTCCTGCCCTCTATGGTAAGGTCGTTTCTCCCTTCCAGGATAGCTTGCACTCCAAGGTCATTCAGTACAGCCAATACCGGTAAAGTATATTTGGCAAAACTGCGGGACTCATCCTCAGCCTCTTTCATAAGGAACGAAAAGTTCAGGTTACCCGGGTCATGAAACACCGAACCGCCTCCCGTAAGCCTTCTCACCACAGGGATGTGGTTTTCTTCCACCCACTCTCTGTTTATCTCTGCCAATGTGTTCTGGTGCCTGCCAACGATGATGCTTGGCTCGTTAATATACAGCAGGAACACATCCTCCGGAATGTTCCGCAGGATGTATTCCTCTGTGGCTATATTAAATGGTGCATAGCGCGAATTACTGATTATGGACAGCATCAGGCTTTCTCTATCTCCTCAAGTTCTTGTTTAACAAACTCCACCAGTTCGGTTAAGCGTGCTTCGCTGAAATCCAAATCTATCCCTGCGGTACGGTAAATCTCCCTCACAGGTTTGCTGTATCCCAATTCCAGGAATGCCTGATACTGTTGCAATGCTTTTGCCTTATCTTTACGGTAGTTCATATAGATGGATAGTGCTCCAAGCTGTGCCATGCCATACTCGATGTAATAGAATGGAACCTCAAAGATGTGCAGTTGCATCGTCCAGCCTATCTTACGGAAATCTTCCAGACCGCTCCAATCCACAATCCCACCAAAGCGTTTATGCAGAGAGAGGTATTCTTGATACCTTTCTTCAGCAGTATGTTCCGGATGCAGATACACCCAGTGTTGCAGCGCATCAACTATCATACACCAAGGCAAAAAGGTCAAGGTTCCCATAAGCTGATCCCGCTTAGCCTTTCTCAAGTCTTCGGGGCTTTGATAATACTCATCCCAATAATCCATGGTTAAGAGCTCCATCGTCATAGAAGCAAGCTCTGCAACTTCAGATGGAGTATCCAGATACTGGGAAAGTTCTATCTTGGACATGGCAGCACTATGCATCGCATGCCCTGCTTCGTGCAATAAGGTAACCACATCGTTATGCTGCTTCACATGGTTCATAAAGATGAAAGAACTCGCCAAGTTATGGATACTGGTGTTGTAACCTCCCGGTGCTTTGCCTTTTCTGTTCTCCAGATCAAGCAAGCCGGTATTGTTCATCATCTCCAATTGCTTGGCATAATCCGGGCTTACCTTGTTTAAGACTCGCAGACTTTTATGAATGAATTCATCGGTTGTTTCGAAGGGCTTCAAGTTTCTTCCATCCAAATCCACTACTGTGTCCCAGGGACGCAAGGCACTTAGCTGCAAAGCTTCTTTGCGTGCAGCTTCCTGTTTTCTCACGAATGGCATCACCACTTTTTCCACAGCGTCATGAAAGTGATGGATTTCTTCCGGAGTGTAGGAGAATCTCCCCATCTCGAAGTGTTTATAATCACGGTAGTTGTCATATCCTGCGTTCTCAGCTAACTGATTGCGCACCGCTATCAGTTTGTTGTATAGTTCATTTAGCTCATCTTGATGCTTGGCAAACAAGCCCATCCGCAAACGCCATGCTTCTTCACGTTTTGCCCTATCAGGATTTTTCATATAAACAGAAAGCTGTGCCGGCGTGCGCTCTTCACCTTCGAACAACACACTCATTTTGCTAACAATACTTCCGTATTTGGTTGCCAGCTCAGATTCCTCTATCTGCAAGGGGATATTCTCCAGGCGGAAAAGCTCGATATCCTTGGCTATTATCTGGTTCAAAAGGGAATATACAGAAGGGTCCAGCTTTTCTCTCGCCGGACTGTGATAATATAGTTCTTTTATCTTGAATTGATAAGCCTCTGTGGGAGCATAGGTGTTACCAAAGAAATCGTTGTATGCATCAGCCTTCTCCTGGTTATCGGCTTCCAAAGTCATCCGTACATAACGCCAGGATAATTCATCGTTAAGAGCTTTCAACAGCTCCGAATACTTCAGCAACAACTCCTCCAGAGCTTGGGGAGTGGAGGTGTCATGAGTACACAAAGCCTCCAGATAATCCTTCACTGCTTCCCATGAACTCACATCGAAGTCCTTGGTTAAGTAGCGGTAGGGTAACTTGTCTAACTTTTCATCGGTTAAAAACATATCTATTTTCCTTTGCATTTAATCTTCTTAAGCCTAAGCGTAAAGAGGAACACCAGCCCCACAATCGCGATGATATCTTTTATCGAGATAACCGGATGAAACTTTATCTGTTCGCCTTTGATGCTGTATATGCCGATGGGATTGGTGTGCATTCCGCCACCACCTCCGCCACCCACATTGGCAGCTTTGTCGGCAGAAGCTTCCTCACTCGCTTCCTGTGGAGTTTCTTCTACAGGCTCACCCTCAACCGCCTCTTTTTTCTTGGCTTTCGTGCCCGAGCTTCCCAAGCCTCCACCAAATCCAAAGGCAGTTTTGGCTACGGGAATTATATATAAATCATTAACTTTGGAAGGTTGCCCGAAGGACATCTCCACTCCCACGGCTTTGCCTATAAGGGCTCTAATCTGTGCGAATATTTCCTTGATATCCATGTTGAACTCCTTTATTGTTAATTTCCGCCATTTTTCCCGCATGGCATAATCTTGTCAAGATGTGATAAATCCCCAGAGCAAAGCATTTTCATCTGCAACTCCCCTTAGTTAATTATTGATTGATCAACGGCTGATATGGCGAAAAGTAGATGATTTCATTATGTTGAAGCTTGTTATGGTCTATCGTCCCAACGTGATGATTTCTTCCTTTGTACTCAGCCATAATCTGGGGAGCGCTAACCACCATTACCTGATCATTACCTGATCATTACGTACTTAGTATGCAATGATCAGGTAATGATTAAGTAATTCATCCCAGATATTAGCAATGACCTATGAGCAAAGTACAAAAAAGTACCGTGCCTTAGTCTGAGGAGTGAACCTGAGGGTGTTATTGTTGACGGGGTGAAACAGTGCGGATATAATTGTTCGGCGCAAACAGTGGAAAAATGTCCACTAACCCCCAGCTATGTAGGAAATCTCAAACTCGCTCCCAGCTTGCATTAACGCAATTTTCACTGTTTATGTCTAAGGTATCGCAAAAAATATGGACAGCTTTTACTGATGTAAAGACTAATAAATACCTTGACTTGGGAGAATGTGTGGATATTATGTCCTATGTTATGCCAGCTTAGAGATTCTCGGCTGTCGCAAATATGTGTTAAAGCAGTTATATATGTGTTTATGGAGGAATTATGAAACACAAGTTTATCATGGTTTTCATTGCTGTACTCGTTCTCTCAAGCTCATTTCTATTCGGAGCAGCGGGAGATTACCGTACAAAAGCAACAGGTAACTGGAATGCGCTATCCACGTGGGAAAGGCATGATGGGACAAACTGGGCTGAGCCTACAGCTCTCCAGGGAACACCCACCAATTCCAGCGGTACAATCACTATTCAAAGTCCACATACGGTCACCGTTACCGCTAATGTAGCCGCTGATCAAATAACCGTGGATTCCGGCGGTCAGATAACCATAAACTCAGGTATCACTTTCACCGTGGCAAATGGACCTACAGCAGTAGATATGTCCGTTACTGGGACAGTGAAGAGTGCTGGCACTATCACTACTACAGGTGCCCTGACCTTCAACAATGGCAGTAAGTACCAGCACAACTGGGCAGCCGCTCTTGTCGGTTCCATCCCCACTGCTACTTGGAGTGATGGCTCTACCTGTGAGATTATCAATATGACAGGTACAGGGGCAACCACCAAATTAAAGGGCGCTAACCAGAGCTTTTATGATTTTGTTTGGAACACCACCGGGCAAAGCCAGGCGGTATATATCCCCGGTACTTCTTTTCGTCCTGTCCGACATGATTTTATCATGAAGAGCACCGGCTCTTCTCTACTTGAAGTATCCGGTGTAGAGGGTATTGATCCTGCCAATGCAAGACTGGAATTCACCAATTACAAGCATGAAGGTGGAACATTCCAAATTAAGCGTACCGGTATGAATGTCCCCTATGCCATGAATGTGGCGGGTGACTTCACTATGTCCGGCGGTACCCTGCAAGGTATTGCAACCGGCACAAACTCCACTTTAAACTTCACCAAGAGCGGAACGCAAACCTTCTCTAAGACAGGTGGCACCATTTCCGGCGGAATCAACTATGTGGTTAAGACAGGCTCAACCCTTGATGTTGGTACAAGTGTCCTCACCAGTTCAGGTACCTTTACTCTTCAATCCGGTGCCGGTTTGATAACCAAAAACACTGCCGGTATCACCAGCAGTGGCGCAACCGGCAGCATTCAGGTGAGTGGAACCAGAACATACAATAGCGGTGCAAACTACACCTTTAATGGAACTTCTGCCCAAGCTACAGGAAACGGTTTATCCACTGCCAACAACATTGTTATCAATAACTCTGCCGGTGTTACCTTTACCAATAGCATCACCGTGAACGGAACCCTTACCCAAACATCCGGTGCTGTGTCTGGAACTCAAGCAGTTGATGGTTATAGCTCTGTGGGTCTGAACTATGTCAGCTTCCCTGAAACCGGCAACAACATCAGCAATTTCAGCATGGGTATGACCACTAATGCCTTGCTACCTACCTATGTTGACCGTCAATGGAACATCAGCGGAACCTACACAGGCGACAAAGTTGTTACTTTCTATTGGACCGATACTGATGACGGTGGCTTTGATTGGTCAACCAATCCTCCCGCTGTGTTCAAAGGTTTAACCAAGTATTCTGCCGATGCCATGGACTATTCCGGTGCCACCAATTGGGTTACGGTTACTGTTCCCAATTCATTGACCAAGGGTGAATATACCATAGGCAAGGAAAACGAGATCCTTCCCGTTGAACTCAGCTCATTTACTGCGGTTCTTAGCTCAGAAAACCTGGTGACAGTGAAGTGGATAACCCAATCCGAAACTGGTGTGGGCGGTTATTACGTCTATCGCGCAAATGACTCAAATTGGGCAAATGCCATGGCTATCTGCGATATGATAGACTCGGCTAACTCACCCATCCAACAAGTATATCAATATACTGACACCAACCTTGTGGAAGATGGTACTTATTACTACTGGCTACAGGTTCAAGACCTCAATGGGATTACCATTAACCATGGTCCCACCTCTATCTATTACAGCAGTGGTTCCGGACCCGAGACTCCTGAAGTGGTGCAGATTTATGGTATTAAGTCCATTCACCCCAATCCCATCACACCCTATTCCATGATTGATTATAACCTTAGCAAGCAGGCCGATGTGAGCTTCAAGATATACAACTCACGCGGTCAGCTTATCAACAGCTTCAGTGATGGAAACAAGATTGTAGGAAACCACTCTATAGCTTGGGATGGAACAGATTTCTCCGGTAAGCCGTGCCCTAACGGTGTATATTTCATCAAGATGTCTGCCGGTAGAGACAGCGGTATCCGCAAGGTAATGATTGTAAGATAATAAGCAAAAACAATCCATACACACGAAACCCCGAACTTAATGGTTCGGGGTTTTTGCATATAACGCATGTTTCTATGCTCGAATATGGTGCATTCTAAGTGTGTAAGTTGTGGTCGAGAGCAGGACATAACACATCAACACTTGTGTCGCCAATAATTACTGAGGTATTTGACGAGATATGTTTATGCGCTAACGGAGTGGATGATTTGCTACACTTATAGCACTAAGATGCTGCGGGGATATTCATGGCTATAGATACGCTTTTATTGAGTGTTTGGGGGCGCATTGGAAACTTGAGAACTGAGAGTTATAATTCGTATTGCAGACGATGATATTGACTGTAACATATTGATAGAAAGTTAGATGTGTCCATTGAGCTCCACAAATGAATGTTTGCCGAATATTAGGGAACAAAATGCTTAAGATTCGCGCACTTGATAATCCTGCTTGACAAGTTGGGGTATCTGAATAGATTGTCCTATGTCTCTGCAGCTTAGTAGCGTGCCAGAATGAGATGAGAATTAAGTTCAAATGTGTTTTAAGGAGGAACCATGAAACACAAGTTTATATTGTTACTTTTGATTATGATTGCTGCCGTATCCGGTGGATTATATGCCCAAGCTTATGCTTTGGAATATGACGGGAACGACAATACCAATATGGGTGATTTGGGCTTTACAGGCACAACTTACACTGTTGAGGCATGGATATATCCCACCACACTCGGTACAAATGGTTATGCCCGTACAGTTCTTGCCACATCAAATGGCTTCAACACCTACACGATGTGGTTTGGAACCTTCAACAACGAAGTTAGAGTGTGGTCATATGCAACCAGCAATACAAACTACCAAACCACCACAGGGGCAAACCTTGTTGTAGGTAACTAGTATCACATAGCGGTTACTGCCACCAAGGGTGGACTAACCAGAGTTTATGTGAACGGAGTTCAGAGACTTAGCTACACCAACCTTGGTTTGGGCGTTAACTGGAGTACCATCACAACAATCGGTGACCTGAGACCTGAGAGAGCTTTGGGCTTCATGGGCAAGATTGCTGATGTCCGGGTTTGGAATGTGATTCGCACCCCTGCTGAAATTCAGTATGGCATGAATAATGACCTTGTTGGCAACGAACCTGGCTTAATTGGTTACTGGCCCTGCCACGAAGGTAGCGGAACCACTATTGAAGATCATGCCGGAATCCCCCATGATGGTACACTTGATGGAGCACCATATGATCCTTCTTGGACTACCGGTAAGCCTTATGTGGAAATCAGCAGTACTAATCCTGCCGTACCCGCCGGAACAGTTACTCAAGGAACTCTGAAGCACCCCATATACAGCTTGACGGTCAAACCTGTAGTTGATCCAACGACCGTTACCCAAGTTGTGTTTGCAACCACAGGTTCCTATGTAGCTTCTGATGTGGACAATTTCAAGCTTTGGTATAGCACCACCAACGATATAAGCACAGCTTCGCAGTTGGGATCTACCATAACTTCTTCTCTTGGTACCGGAGATCACACTTTTGCCGGGCTATCTCAGGCAATTGCCACCGGAGTAACAGGATATTTCTGGGTTACATCAGATATCGCCGTAGCAGCAACTCCCGGAAATACCATTACTGTTCCAGCAGTAACTTCGGACAAGGTTACAGTGTCATCAGGCTTTAGAGTCGGCAGTGCCAGTGCTGGTGGAACGCAAACCATTGATGTGCCCCTACCCTTGGAACTCAGCTCTTTTACCGCAGTATTAACTGTGGAAAACAATGTTAGCCTGAAGTGGGTTACACAATCTGAGACTTCATTGGGTGGCTACTATATTTACCGCTCTGATAATAGTGATTGGGCGAGTGCTGTGAAGATATCAGATATGATTGAAGCTGGTAATACTCCGCTGCAACAAGAATATCAGTTCATTGATAGCAGACTTACGCAAGAGGGGCTTTATTATTACTGGTTACAGGTTCAAGAACTTGATGGCAGCTCCTATAGCCATGGACCCACAATTGTGAACTATGTTATGACCGAGACAGAGAACCAAGCACCTGTTATCGTTCCTGCTTTTGGTATCAGCAACATTTACCCCAACCCCATCACACCCTATTCTATGATAAACTACCACCTCACTAAAGCTGCAGATGTCAGTTTTAAGGTGTATAACTCACGCGGACAGCTTGTAAGCAATTTTAGAGATGGCTATAGAGCTGATGGAGACCACAGTGTCAGTTGGAATGGGAATGATATCAATGGCAATAACTGCCCCACCGGAGTGTATTTCATTAAGATGCAAGCCGGAAACAGTGTATCCACGCGTAAAGTGATGATTATCAAGTAATATCATATTAGGTGGGAGCGAATCTCACCCATATCGAAATACAGCCCCGAACTAAATAGGTTCGGGGCTTGTTTTATCAGGGGACTACTGCTTAAAATCATGCAGGGTTGGCGGATACATTTTGGGCATTGGGGAGGGGTTTGTGGCGCTCTTAGCAAAATTCAATCCAAGTGCAAGTATTTCTTGACAAAAAAGGCGAGCAGATTAGATTAAAACTATATGGAAAAGCACAAGATTCGCGCTGAACATTTGGTTAAAGTATACGGTAAACGAACCGTAGTCAATGATCTTTCCATGGAAATGAGTCAAGGGGAAGTTGTTGGCATCTTAGGTCCCAACGGGGCTGGAAAGACTACCACCTTTTATATGATTATTGGTTTGGCAAAGCCCAATAAGGGCAAGATATTCCTTAACGATACGGACATCTCGCATAAGCCAATGTATAAAAGGGCAAGGTTGGGTTTGGGATATTTAGCCCAAGCTCCATCTATCTTTGCTAAGTTGAGCGTGGAAGACAATATCATGGCAATTATGCAGACCCTGAAAATCCCTCGTAAAGAGCAAAAGCTGAAATTAGCTGAGTCTTTGGAAGAGTTGAATCTCACGCATGTTGCCAAGCAGAAGGCATACACACTTTCGGGAGGGGAAAGACGCAAACTGGAGATCACTCGTGCCTTGGTAACTAAGCCGACATTCATTTTCATGGATGAACCCTTTGCGGGAGTGGATCCCATTGCCGTTTCGGATATCCAGGATATCATTGATAAGCTGCGAGCTAAAGACATCGGCATTATGATTACCGACCATAATGTAACTGAGACTTTGAAGATAGTAAATCGTGCTTATATTATCTGTGATGGGAAGATCATCTTTTCTGGTACTTCGTTGGAGCTGATTAATGATGAAAAAGTTAGAGAATTCTACCTTGGTGACAGGTTCTTAGAAAACCCCTTTGAGCAACGCTTATGAGCCCGATGGATCAATATCTTTCTTTAAAACAGAAACAAGAGCTTGCCCTCAAGCCCAAGATGTTGCAATCCCTCAAAATGTTGGCATTGCCCATTTTGGAGTTGGAGAGCTATATTAAGCAAGAACTGGTGAACAACCCTTTGCTTGAACTAAGAGAAGAAAAAGATGATGATGATATTGACGAAGGTAACTTTGAGCAACCAGCACCCGAAAGCGAAAATACCCTGGAAGATAGCATAGAGCCGGAGAACCACTGCGAAACAATCTCCGAAGCAAAAGAGCTTACTGAGATATTGGACAATTGGAATGACTACCATTCGGGATATGAAGCTTGGCACGGAGATAGTGAGACAGAACATACGGAATCACTGGTCAAATATGAGGAAAATGCCAAAGACAAGTATCTGGAGCAGTTATACCCTCTATGTTTGCCTGATAATGAGATTGACTTTCTCACTGAACTGATAGATTCATGCGACATTTATGGCTTCCTTCCCAAAGAATATAACATCTGTAATACAGGCAGGAAATATCGTATCAACGCAGAGAGAGCCATAGAACTGCGGGCAATATTGATGGACCTTAGTCCCAAGGGGATATGCGCTAGTAATCTAGCGGAATGTCTTTATGCCCAACTTACTGAAGAGCAAAAGCAGAATAGGATTATCTGCGCCCTGATAGACGGGCAGTTTGACAATCTAATCCATCGCCGGTATCAGAAGATATCCTCAGCTTTAGGCGTATCAGAGGACACTATTATGGCTGCGAAAGAGCAGATTGCTAAGCTTGATCCCAAACCGGGATTGAGGATACTCGCTTCTAATGCTTCCTATGTGTTCCCCGATGTTACCTTAAAGATGGTGGATGGGGAATATGTGGTGATAATCAATGACCATATCACTCCAAACATAATCATCAGTCCTCGTTATCGCAAGATGATAAACCGCGGATATTTCGATAAGGAAACCATGCAGTTTGTGCGAGAGAGGATAAATTCTGCCAAGTTCCTGATAAAGTCCATATTCATGAGAATGAGAACTCTTGAAAGAGTATCGCTATCCATCATTAAGCACCAATATGACTTCTTTTATCTGGGTAGTGGGCAGATGCAGCCTTTGACCTATTCGGTAATTGCGCAGGACTTGGGGGTTAGCGAATCCACTATCAGTCGCGTAGTAAAGCATAAATATGCAGAAACCCCTTATGGGATTTTTGCATTCAAGGATTTCTTTACTTCCACCGCCGGAATGGATGATGATTATCAGTCCATCTCCCGACAGAGAGTAAAATCCAAGATAATCAGGATGATTGAACTGGAGAACAAAAAGAAACCTCTTAGCGACCAAGAACTGGTTGACAGGCTGAAAGCAGAGGGCTTGAATATTTCCCGTAGAATAATAACAAAATACCGGGATGAGCTGGGGATACTTAATAGCCATCTCAGGAGACAATAATGCAACATACAAGTGTAATAATCGTAGGTGGAGGCCCCGGCGGCTATGAAACAGCCATTCGCCTATCTCAATACGAAATTCCCTGCTTGGTAATTGAAAAAGAAAGGCTTGGTGGTATTTGCCTCAACTGGGGCTGCATTCCCACCAAGGCCTTGGTTAAAAGCGCTGAGTTGGTATCCGAGATAAATGAAGCTCCTAGCTATGGCTTACCCCAAATTGCCTTTGATCTGGATTATAATAGCATCTATGAGCGTAAGAACGCCATAGTGGAGCAGCTGGTTAGTGGAATAGAATATCTCTTCCGCAAAAGAAAGATACCTATGGTTAAGGACACAGCTCAAAATGTCCGCAAGGAAGGCGGGAAGTACATTATCAGCACTCTTAGCGGCGAAGAATATAGCTGCGACTACCTCATTATTGCCACGGGAAGCGAAGCAAAAGGTCTGCCCGGAATTGCCATCGACGAAGAGAACATTCTTTCATCCACCGGTATTCTGAAACTTAATGAGTTACCCAAGAGTCTGGTGGTGGTTGGCGGAGGGGTTATAGGCTGCGAATTTGCCTCGGTTTTTGCCGCTTTCGGCGTACAAGTAACGATTGTGGAGTTCTTACCCCGCTTGGTTGCATTGGAGGATGAGGAGATATCCAAACGCTTGGCGTTAAGCTTCAAAAAAGCAGGCATCAAGGTGCTAACCGGCTTGGGAGTTAAAAGCGTGGATGGAACCCCATCTGGCTTGTTAGTCACCCTCTCGGATGGCAATAGCATGTATGCTGATAAAGTTCTGCTAAGCGTGGGAAGGGTTCCCGTAAACAACCTTAGCTGGGAGGATGAAGCTCCCAAAGAGAATAGAGGCGCAATCGTCATCGACGGATACATGCGCAGCTCTCTGGAAAAAGTATATGCCATAGGTGATGTCACTGCTAAGCTGCAACTGGCTCACACAGCCAGCAAACAAGGCTTGATGGTGGCACAGCACATTGCCGAGCTGGAAGGCAAGCAAGAATACAATTATCACGAGTTAAACTATCACAATATTCCTAGATGTACCTTCACCAATCCGGAGATTGCTTCAGTGGGGTACACCCATGCAGAAGCGACGGAATTGTTCGGAGAAATAACGGTTGGGAAGTTCCCCTATACTGCCAATGGCAAAGCTATGTCCATGAATGCAACCACCGGGTTTGTTAAAACCATAGCTCGAAAGGACACACAAGAGCTTGTGGGGATGCATATCATGGGGCATGGAGCTGCCGAGTTGATAGCACAGGGAGCTATCCTGATAGCAAATAAGAATACTGCTGCAGATGTCGAGTCCATTGTGTTTGCTCACCCTACCCTATCAGAAACAATCATGGAATCGATTGAAGACCTGCATAACCTATCAATCCACAAAATTTAAAGGAGGATTCCATCATGCAGATTACGATTACTGCCCGTCACTTTGAGCTTACCAAAGCCATCAGGGACTATGTGGAGACTTCGTGTCTGAAGCTTAAGAAGTACTTCGATCACATTATCACAGTTCATGTTACTCTTGCGCTGGAGAACAGCCGCAATGTATGTGAGCTATCGCTTCATGCTGCCAAGTTCAGCTTGCAGAGCGAGACAGAAGAGATGGACATGTATCTGTCTATTGATAATGCCGTCGAGAAGATGGAAGGACAAATAAAGAAGCTTAAAGACCGCATTACTGACCACCAGAAACGCGCATTGAAAGACCATTTCGATGATTTTTCTCGTGCTACCGTGTTGCAAGTCAATTCCGACAATAAAGCCCACAAAACGGTGAAAACCAAGCGTGTTGTTACCGAAACCCTCTCTGTGGAAGAAGCCTTGGAGAAGATTGATTCTGCCAAGGAGGATTTCCTGATCTTCAAAAATGTCGAATCCGATAGTATAAATGTACTGGTAAAAAAAGACCAAGACCTCTACAGATTGTTTGAACCATAATATAATCTTAAGGGAGAAGAGGTTATTTATTGCTGTTATACCACACTGAATAACTCTCTTCTTCCTTTCTTGTTTAGATTTGCACCTTCATTAACGTCTTTGGGATAAGCTATGAAAGAGATAACCGTAAGAGATTTTTTCGATGCCAAAAAGAAAGATTTGGCTCTGTCGTTGATCACTGAGCCGGAGACCCTGAACAAAAAGCTTGCTTCTCCGCATGTTAACCGTCCTGGGCTTGCATTGGCAGGTTTTTTGGAAGTGTTTTCTTCGGATAGGATACAAGTATTCGGGGAAACAGAAGTGCGGTATCTACAAAGCCTGCATGAGGAAGAACTGATTGCCAGAATGCGGGATGTGTTTAAAACCGACATCCCCTGCATCATTATCTCCAAAGGTTTAACCCTACCCCCGGTTACAGAATATATTGCTAATGACCTCAATATTGCTCTGTTTTCCAGCCGGTTATCTACCATCAATCTGATAGAACACCTTTCTCGCTATCTGCACGATGTCTTCGCTCTGGAGAAGACCCTCCATGCCACCCTGATTGATGTTTTCGGTTTAGGTATATTACTAACTGGGAAGAGTGGCATCGGCAAAAGCGAATGCGCTTTGGATCTGGTTCATAGAGGTCACAGTCTAATAGGTGACGATCTTATAACTCTTAGATACTTGGATGACCAATTATTCGGCAAACCTGGAAGGGACTTTGGTCACTTCATGGAGATTCGAGGTGTGGGTTTTGTTAATGCTGAGCGCATGTTTGGCATTGAGCGCACCAGGAAGAATAAATCCATAGACCTTCAGATAGAGCTTATGCCTTGGCAGGAGAATATGGATTATGAGCGTATCGGCTTGGCTAACAACTATGCTGAGCATCTCGGAGTGAAAATCCCCATTATCTATCTCCCTGTTTCACCGGGAAAGAATGTGTCTGTGATTGTGGAAGTTGCTGCTATGAATATGATCTTGAAGGGAGTTGGTTACGATGCTGCAGAGGATTTTAACCGCCGAGTGAACGAAGAGATACGGATGAAAACTATAAGTAAGGGTATGGAAGCCAAGGCAAATGAAACAAATAGCAGTAACAGTAACAAATAAACTGGGGCTCCATGCCCGTCCATCTGCATTGCTTGTGCGAGCCGCAACCAAGTTTCGCAGCGATTTCTTTATCGAAAAGGATGAGATCGGAAGAGCGTCGTGTAGGGAAAGAGTGTAGATCTCGGTGGTCG
>CALDSN010000205.1 GCA_937924555.1 uncultured bacterium
GCGACCACCGAGATCTACACTCTTTCCCTACACGACGCTCTTCCGATCTGAGAAAGATGAAAGATGTTTCCTGTGTGCAGCGCGCAGTGTTGTTTATGGAAGAGAATCTAAAGAGCAAGATCAGCTTGGAGGATATCGCCGATGCGGCAAACTATTCCCAATGGTACTTCCATCGTTTATTCAGAGTTTTAACCGGTTACTGTGTGAACGATTACCTGCGTCGCAGGAGGTTGTGTGAGGCATCGCATGAGCTTCTTTACACTACTAAAAGCATCAAAGTGATAGCTTTAGAGTATCAGTTTGAGTCCCAAGAAGCATTTACCAGATCATTTTGCAGCATCTCCGGCATCACCCCGGGAAGATACAGGAAGATGATTGCGCCTCTGTTACGGTTTCCGGCTGTTAACTTGGATAACAGCTTTGGACACTTAAAGAAAGGAGTAAACAACATGTACATTAGAACCGAAAACAAACCTGCATTTCATGTGGTAGGCGTAAGCTGCCGGGCAAATCCCAGTGGCAGTTTACACAAGTTATGGGGAGAATTTACAAATCGCGTTGGTGAAATCAAGAATGTGTTAGATGGCGGAAGAGCATATCAAGTATGCGTATTCGAAGGCGCAAACCATGAAGCGGAAGAATATACCTTCATTGCCGGCATGGAAGTGGAAAACTTGAATGATATTCCCGAAGAGATGATAGGTCATACTGTGCCGACTGCTGATTATGCGGTTTTCGAGCATCGTGGTACGCTTGATAAGCTGCATCTTAGCTACGAATACATCTTTGGTGTTTGGCTGCGTGAGAATGGATATTTGATGGCAGATGCCGATTCCTTGGAGGTATATGATGAGCGCTTCAAGGTTGGGCAGGAAGATTCCATATTGGAGATTTGGGTGCCAATCAAGAAGGCATAACATTATAGGAAAGCACCCCCGGTCAGTTTAGTGCCGGGGGTGCGGATATTTTTGTGAGATAAGATCAGAGTTTCAGGGCTTTATAGGTAGAAGAGCCTGCTCTCAGCAGATATATTCCGCTACTGCATACCTTGCCCCTTGCATCAGTCCCGTTCCATAGGTAATTGTTTTGGGATACTGAGCTGGACGAGGGATGCAAGCTGTTTATCTTCTGTCCTTTCAGGTTGAATATTTCCAGCGTTTGTGCAGAGGCTGCCTTGATGCAGCTAATTTTGGTGGTATCGGAAAAAGGATTTGGGTAAATAGAGAGGTTTATGGCAGGAGATAGCTGATCATTATTCGAACTGCCTTCAGGTGTATAGCAAGCCAGATATGCATTGAGGTTTGCTACGTTCCCGCTATCAATGATGTGGTCGCCTATCTGTCCCAAACCAAGATGCCAGCCTGACACAGCGATGCTGCCGTTAGGAAGAATTTTGATAGCAGTGGGGACTTCCGAACCTTCACCTCCAGCAGAAACAAACTGCATGGGGTCACCCCAACCAAGAACAAAATCGCTTTCTCCGTTGCTGCTAAAGTTGGATGCGCCGAACAAACCGTTGGCTTCAAAGCTTGCCACGAAAGCGGGATAAGATTCGCAATCCACATCTTTGCCTTTGTCTGCAGCTTCTCTGCCATATGCATTAAGGGATAACCATTCCCCTGTTGCAGCATCGAACTTTGCCCAATATGCATCATCCCCATTGGCAATACTGGAAAAGGGGAAGCTGCCATAGCTGCCGCTACCGTGCAATCTCCCGCAAACCATGCCATATTGTTCGGGAGCAGTTGAGGGTTGCACTGCGATATCAATCACTGCTCCACCATTGCCGCAGTTCAGCCAAAGCGGATCTCCGGTGGGGCTATATTTACACACAAACATTCCATCACCCGTTAGAGTTAGGTTATCAAACTGCGAGCCTGATCCTGCCACACCTGTTACATAGGCGTTCCCGGAAGCATCACAGGCAACTTCATAGCCGTATTCCACACCTTCTCTTCCGCCTCGTTTTGCCCATAACATATTGCCGTCGAGATCAAGAGAATAGCAAAAAACATCGCTGCCTCCGGCACTTACCAAAGAGCTAGATCCGGGAAGGTTGACCGTGCCGGAAAACCACCCGGCAATATACACTCTGCCCAAGGGGCTGACCGCCAAGCCATAGCCTATGTCGTTCAGTTCCCCACCAAAGGAACGTAACCATAGCGGATTGCCCTGAGGATCAAGCTTCAACACATATACATCCCAACCGCCGTTTGCATTGACGCTAAGTTCGCCAATACTGAATCTATCCACATAATAGCCTGTTACATAACTGTTGCCGGCACTGTCTGTATCTACGCTGAGAGCCACATCCTCGTTGGTAGAGCCGAAGCACTTTGCCCAGAGGAAATTGCCCTCAGGGCTGTATTTTATCACATAGCTATCTCCCAAGCCAAGAGCTGGATAGCTTTGTCCATTCACATACAAAGAGTCGCTGAAATCTCCGGTGATGAAAATATTCGAGGAAGCATCACAACCGATGTCCCACACACGTTCCATGCCCGCTCCACCGATGGAACTAGATCGGAAGAGCGTCGTGTAGGGAAAGAGTGTAGATCTCGGT
>CALDSN010000206.1 GCA_937924555.1 uncultured bacterium
TACGGCAAGCCGTGCAACAAAGCGGAAGCCGCATCATGTATATCTCAGGTGAACCTGGTGTGGGCAAATCAAGATTGATTATTGAAGCTATGAAACCATACCCTAACCGTTACTTCCTATTCTGCGACCCCTCTGGGCACAAGCTCTTGGAACCCATCAAGCAGTTCTTGCGGCAGCACTTTGCCTTTGATTCGCTGCTGAGCAGAGAGGTGAACCAAAGAAGCTTCAGAGAACAATGGAGTAAACTGGCAGGTGAGGATAAGGAACTGCAGCGTATCGAATCCATCGTAGGAGACCTTTTGGGCTATGAGTGGGAGCGTTCCATCTGGAGCATGCTGCCGCCCAATGAACGCCCTGAACAGCAAAAGAAAGCCTTTGCCACGCTGCTGGCACGGATAGCGGAAACGGATAAGATCATCATCCATCTGGATGACCCACAATGGATAGATGCCATGGATACTGAGTATTTCCGGCAATTGGGCATCGCCAAGATAGATAACATAGTAATCATTGCTGCCTGCCGTTATCTTGATGATGGCTCAACGGTTGATTTGGCAATTCCCAATTGTGAAGCCAGACATCTGGAACTGACGCGCCTGAGTGAGGAAGCGGCAGTTAGGCTGATCAGGCATTTGCTGAAGGTGGAGACCCTGCCTCCTGAAACGCAGGATTGGATAGTGAAGAAGGCAGATGGCAATCCACTATTCATTGAGCAGGTGGTGGCGTATCTGAAGGAGAATGACTGCTTCGATGGAGACTACAAGCTTAAGGGCAACCTGGACTATCTCAGTTCCTTTGGGATTGCGGATATCATCGGCAGCCGTATCGATAGCCTCACGGAAGCCGTGCGCAACACCCTGCAGCATGCCTGTGTGCTAGGGCTGGAGTTTAATACCCGGGTCTTGAGCGAGATGCTTTCCCGCAAGCTGGATGATGACCTCGGGGAAGGCAAGCAGGCACGGGTTTGGGCCGACATCGATGAATTGCGCTACATCTTTACCCATGTGCTGATCAAGGACACCGCCTATAACCGCATGATGAGTGATAAGCTGAAGACACTGCACCTCCTGGCAGCAGAGACCATGGAAAGGATGTATCACGATGATGAAAAGGCACTGAATGAGCATTCTGAGGAGATAGCAGGGCACTTTGAGACTGCGGGGTTGGAAGAGAAAGCTGCGGAGTATTATGATAATGCGGGCGTTTGGTACACAAAAGAATATGATTTTATCAAAGGAGAAGCTATCCTGGACAAAGCACTAAGTATGCGACAAAAGTTGCTGGGTAAAGAGCATATAGAAACCGCCACTTCGATGGAGCATTTGGGGTATTTATATGGAAAGACAGACAGATATGAGAAAGCAGAACAGTTACATTTACATTCTTTAAATATACGAGAAAGTGTGTTAGGTACAGAGCATCCAGAAATTGCTAATTCTCTGGGCAAACTCGCATATCTGTATAGGCGAATGGGCGAATATGGGAAGGCAGAATTATTATACAAAAAAACACTAAAAATTAATAAGCTTGCTTTTGGGATCGAGCATCTGGATACAGCTACTTCGATGCATAATTTAGCATTATTGTATCATGATCAGGGAAAATACAACATGGCCAAACCACTTTATCAAAAAGCTTTAAGTATCAGTGAAAAATGCATCGGAAAGAATAGTCCAAATTATGCAGATACGCTGGACTGTCTGGCGGTATTGTATAAAGATCAAGGTAGATATAACTTGGCTGAGCCATTGTATTGTCAAGCGCTACAGATTAGAGAAAGGTATTTAGGTGAAAACCATCCAGATATTGCCTGTTCGCTTAATAATGTTGCATTACTATATGATAAACAAGGAAAATATAACCAAGAAGAAACTATGCTTATTAGAGCGTATCAAATATTAAGTCTAGTAATGGGTGAGTGGCATACCGATACATCTGTTTCGTTAAACAATTTAGCCTGTTTCTATGATTCCAAAGGAAGATACAACGAGGCTATATCATTTCAGCAAAAGGCATTAGATATATTCTCGAAACAATATGGACCCAGTAACCCAAATACACTGGTGGCAATGCAAAATCTTGCAATTACATACTCGAAACAGGGAAATCTCAATCAATCAAAAACCATACTTGTAGAGGTTGCTGAGACTATGAAGATAGTGTTAGGTGAGGAACACCCAAAGACTATGTCAGCATTGGGTGTTTTGGCAACTATATATTATTTACACGGAGAGTATAAGTTAGCTGAGTCAATTGTGTCTAGAGTATTGGAACTAAATGAAAGGATATTGGGAACTGATCACCCCCAGACAGCAAGATCTCTCAGCAATCTCGCAAATTCGCAAGCCCGTCAGGGTTTATATGAATCGGCTGTTAACAATCACCTTAAGGCACTCAAGATCAGAGAGAAAGTGCTGGGAGTTAATCATCTTGATACTGCATGGACTATGAGCAGTCTGGCTTGTATATATAGGGATATGGTTCTGTATACTGAAGCAGAGAAGCTTTATACTAGAGTTTTTGATGTTAGACGTAGTGTTCTTGGGATTGAGCATCCTGATACACAGAAAACCATTAATGACCTCATTGCGACCTACGAAAAGCTCAACCAACAGGAGAAAGCAGCAGAATACAAAGCAATGCTAATCTCACCAACAGAAGATAAATGATTATCGAGGCAGCGGAGGAAAAATGAAACTACAGCTTCATATATTGGGTTCACGAATTATATCTGATCCATCATTAGATGTAATGAATAGAGCGACTTCTCTCACTCCAAGTGCATTGATATGCACGCTATGTTACATCACTTTGTTGTTTGGTATGATTCTTGTAACATCGTGTGATAAATCAACCTCAATTGAATACTCGGTATCCAATCCGGTGATATCTCCTGCTGGGGGTACCTATTCTCAGCCCGTTCAAGTGATTATCGCGTGCGAAGACGAGGCTGCTAAGATATATTACACGACAGATAGCACGACTCCCGATGAGAGTGCAAATCTCTATAGTGAGCCTTTTACTATCAACGCCACTGCTACCGTGAAGGCAATTGCCTTTAAAGATGGCTTTAAACCTAGTAAGATGGCAGAAACTAACTACACTATAACCACGCCATCTGTTGCTAAGCCAATAATAAGTCCTTCAGGTGGTACTTTCTCGTCACCAAGGCAGATATCGATAACATGTGCTACACCCGGAGCAACAATTAGGTACACAACAACAGGCGTGACCCCTACAACTACTTCGCAACTATATAGTTCAGCTTTCACAATCAACACCAATACAACAATCAAGGCAATCGCCTTTAAGTCAGGATATCTGAATAGTGAAGTAGCCTCACAGAGCTACCAGATTATCGACACAGACACATACTCCCCTGCTGAGACATGGTCTGTGAACAAGGTGCTAACTCAGAGAGGAACTGCCCAGTATGCTGGAGTTTACAAGTATGAGAATTTAACAATAGGAAACAATGTGGTCGTTACCTCAAAGGGGGTCTCGCAGATTGTCATTAAGGTGCGAGGAACACTTACATTAGGTAAAAATGTGGTATTTGCTGTAAGAAATGGGTATTACCCAAATAGTCCAACAATGCAGATCTCTTCAATAACCTCAGCTAATTACCTTACCCAGGGTTCTGTCCAGAACAAGTATAACCTCTATCCCGGTGCTTATGGGAAAGGAGGTAATGGTGGTGATGGCGGAGATGGTGATAATGGTAGAGCACAGACATTCTATATGTACGGAGATTGGATTGTCATCGAAGGTAGCGGGGGCAGCGGTGGTGGTGGCGGAGGTGGAGGCTACGGGGGAGGCCTCGGGGGAGATGGGGGAAGAGGTGGATATGGTCCCGATGGAAGTGGTTATGATGGAGAAGATGGTAGTGACAATGGGGGAAGAGGTGGTTATGGAGGAGCATGTACAGACAATCCAGAGGGAGGTATGAGCCAGAACATTGGCCAGAATGCTTCTTCTTATGACGAAGGTTTTGGAAGTGGTTCTTCCGGTGGTGGTGGAAATGGAGGAAGAGGTGCTATTGGGGACACAAACTATCTTGGAGGAACATACATCAATATTGTGAACGGCCATGGTGGCGGAGGAGGTGGAGGGGGCGGATATGGTGGAGGTGTATTGGTCATCATTGCTACCAATATCGTGTATAATACTAGCTTCCCACCTAAGTTCATAGTTTCTGGTCAATCCGGTGGAACTCGTGGAGGTGGAGGTGGAGCAGAGTCAGGAGAAAACGGACAAGGCGGTTTGTTGATCATAGAATCTCCTGGATTTTCAGCTACAACTAGTATGTACAACCTTAGTACAGAAGTTAATCTAGGAGTAGATTATGCTGCAACCAATGGTGGGCATGGATATGTGATTGGTAATCCTAAGAGGGTTATTATCAATGGCATAGCAGTTCAGTAGGATAGGTTTTGCGCAACCGGATAATCTTAAATCAATATAGTCAATTACACAGATAACATAGAAAAAGGTGATTAGTATGACGGGACATAAGCGACTAATAATGCTAATTGTAATGGCAATAGCATGCTCAGGTGTGTTCGCTACTCTATCGGCAGACTACATTTCCGATGATGGAGCGAAAGTACACGTAATTTATGAATCTGGGTGGATTAACATCAAGGGTGATGGCATTTCTACCACAATACCATTAACTCAGACAGACTACTCTACTTATGGGTTTAGCAAAAATTCTATGATCGGCTACTACTACACTTATGAGATAGCCACTCTTTCAAAAGACTACAGTTCTTTGTCCTATACTTCCGAATCAAAGCTGTTTAAGATGTACACCAAGGTGAAGCTTGATACGGATTACACAGCAAAAGAGTGTTTTGAAAAAGGTCGGGAGTACTACGAAGGAAAGACCCAGACACAGAATTACGCAATGGCTTATAAATGGTTCAAAATCGCATCAGATAAGGGAGATCCTTTTGCCCAAAATTATCTCGGGAGAATGTACAATTTCGGTGAAGGGGTAACTAAGGACATTGAGGAATCATATAGATACTACACAATGTCTGCTGAAGGTAAGCATATAGGTTCACAGTTAGTTCTGAACATTAAGTACTTTCACGGCTTTGGATGTGAGCCGGATTATATTGAAGCCTACAAATGGGCGTATCTTGCTCATTACTACGCATCTCTAGATGGAAGCGTAAATCTAGATATAGTCAATCTGTATGTGAAACAAGCTGAGGAAAAATTGAACCCAGCGCAAAAGGAAATGGCGATAAGCAAGGCAAATGCATGGATTAACGCACACAAATAAAAAAAGCCCTCGGATAAGATCGGAAGAGCACACGTCTGAACTCCAGTCACGATCAGACCTCGTAT